>JAGFXO010000014.1 GCA_017861285.1 Geobacteraceae bacterium
AGTTTCGTCGGCGGCACCAATGCCGGGCAACCGCGAACTTTTATCGAACTTATGTTCCTGAGCTTCACAAATCTTTCGGCGACGGGCATCGGCGATATACTTCCCATCAATTCGTGGGCGCGGGTGCTGGTGATGCTGGAGCAGTTTGCCGGAGTTGGCTATATCGCCGTAGTGGTCTCACGGTTGATCGGGATGACGATCGTGCGTCAAAATCGCAAGGGGGCTTCCTGATGCCTGGGACATCTAAGGGTTGTCCATATTACTCATTCGAAAAAGTCAACTACGTCCTCCTGATCGGCCCTGATGATTTATGACTGAAAATCCGCAGCGTCAAAAAAGTACCCCGTTGGAAACCCTTATCGGCGTTTTCGGGTACCCGGCCTTCCGTCCGTATCAGGAGGGGATCATCAACTCCCTGATACGGGGCGAGGATGCCTTCGTGCTGATGCCGACGGGTGGCGGCAAGTCCCTCTGCTACCAGATTCCGGCACTGCACCGGCCGGGCGTGGGCATCGTTGTCTCACCCCTCATCTCGCTCATGAAGGATCAGGTTGACGCGTTGCGCGCCAACGGCGTGGCAGCTGCCTTCTACAACTCCACCCTGGGAGAACGGGAAGCGCGTCGGGTGCTGATGGAACTCCATGACGGTAGGATCGACCTCCTTTACGTGGCTCCCGAGCGGCTGATGGGCGACGCGTTCCTGGAGCGACTGGCGGAACTGGAGATAGCCCTGTTTGCCATTGACGAGGCCCACTGCATCTCCCAGTGGGGGCACGACTTCCGTCCCGAATATATTCAAATCTCACGGCTGCGCCGCCTGTTCCCGGGAGTGCCTGTCATCGCCCTTACCGCCACCGCCGACCACCAGACCAGGGAAGACATTCTCATCCGGCTCGGTATTTCCCGGGCCGCCTGCCACATTACCGGCTTTGACCGGCCGAATATCAGGTACACAGTGGAAGACAAACGGAAGCCGTTCGCCCAGTTGCTCGATTTCCTCCGCTTCCGCGAACCGTACGATGCCGGGATCGTCTATGCGCTCAGCCGCAAGCGGGTCGAGGAGGTGGCCGCCCGCCTGAGCGCGGAAGGCTTTGCCGCCGCACCCTACCATGCGGGCCTCCCCGACAGGGAGCGGCAGCGGGTCCAGGAAGCGTTCCAATGCGACGACCTGCAGGTGGTGGTGGCGACGGTAGCCTTCGGCATGGGGATCGATAAGCCGAACGTCCGCTTTGTCGTCCACTACGACCTGCCGAAAAACATAGAGAGCTATTACCAGGAAACCGGCAGGGCAGGGCGCGACGGTCTGCCGGCTGAGGCCCTGCTGCTCTTCGGTTACGGCGACATCGCCATCGCACGCGGTCTCATAGAAAACGGTGGCAATCCCGAGCAGAACCGCATAGAGCTTCACAAACTGAACTCCATGGTCGGCTTTGCCGAGGCCCTGATCTGCCGACGCCGGGTGTTGCTCGGCTACTTTGGTGAATCGCTGGCCGAAGACTGCGGCAATTGCGACATCTGCCTCAATCCTCCCGAGCGCTACGAAGCCACCGAAGATGCACGCAAGGCGCTTTCCTGCGTCTATCGGGTAGGCCAGAGGTTCGGCATGGGTCATGTCATCGATGTACTGCGCGGTTCCCGCAACGAACGTGTGCGCGAACTCGGTCACGACCGTCTCTCCACCTACGGTATTGGCGCGACTCTCGGCCAGGAGGAATGGGGTGGCATCATCCGCCAATTGGTGCATCTGGGGTATCTGGAGCAGGACCTTGCCCGCTATTCGGTGCTTCGGTTGACCGAGACGGCACGTCCTTTGCTGCGCGGAGAACAGACGCTTATACTCGCCAGGCCGCGCATCAGGCCGGTCTCGGCGAAGAAGCCGAAGAGGGGAAGCAGGCCGGGTGACAACGGGAAGGGCTGCAATGAAATGCTGTTCCAGGCGTTGCGCGCCCTGCGCAAGGAAATCGCCAATCGTGAAGGTGTCCCGCCCTTTGTGGTCTTCGGTGACGCGACCCTCACGGAGATGGCCGCCCGTCGGCCTGTAGATGCGGGAGAGTTGCTGTCTGTCAGCGGGGTGGGGCAGCACAAGCTTGGTAAATACGGAGCGGAGTTTCTCCGGGTAATCACCGGGTTCGACGAGTCGGCATAGCGATGTCCATCCCACATCTGGAAAGATTTTGTGCGACGTTGCGATGCGTCGTTTCATTCTATAGCCTTGGGAACCGGGAGGGTAGTCATGAATGAAGAAAGGGGACAGGCCGACATCGACAGGATATACCGGGAACTCCCTCTGGAAAAGATTCCCTGGAATGTGGAGGAACCTCCGCAGGCCCTGGTCGCCCTGGTCGAGAGCGGCGCGATTCAAACCTGCAAGATCCTCGATCTTGGTTGCGGCGCCGGGAACCAGGCTACGTATCTGGCCGGTATGGGATTCAGCGTCATCGGCGTCGACAGTTCAGCGGAGGCGATACGACTCGCTCGGGAGAATGCAAAAAAGAAAGGGGTTTCGTGCCGGTTCGTCATGGCTGATGTCCTCGGCGATTTGCGGGAGATACCGGAAACCTTTGACTTTGCCTATGACTGGCAGTTATTGCATCATATCTATCCTGAGCAAAGGGAGACGTATGTCTCTACTGTACACAGGCTTCTGAATAGGGGGGGAAAATACCTCTCGGTCTGCTTCAGTGAACGCGACTCCCAGTTCGGTGGTGTCGGCAAATATCGGAAGACTTCCCTGGGCACCGTTCTCTATTTCTCTTCGGAAGAGGAACTGCGCCGGCTTTTTGAAACACATTTCACCATCATCGAGCTGAAAACGATCGAAATCGCGGGAAAGCTCTCATCCCACCAGGCAAACTACGTTTTTATGGAACGGAACTGAAGAAACTCGGGGAAGAAAGATTTACGTGCTCAGGATGTACCCAGGTGAAAAAGTGCCTATTTCATTCCCCCGTGACTGCACCATCCATACGATGATTGCCGCAGTTTCCCCCGCACGAGGTCCGGCACGCAGTCTGTGCCCGCACATCCCCTCCATGTTTGCGGAAACAGTCGACAGACTCCCGTGTGACAAACCATTCGCCCCCTTGCTGCTCCCCTTTCAGCACTCCCTCCTTGATAAGCATGAGGATTCGCAGATGGGTTGTACCGAGTTCTTCGGCAGCTTCCATGATTGGCACGATTTCTCCGGTGTCTAATTTTTCTTGCATGACAGTACCCCCTTGATGAGTTGTCCGACCAGCTTGAGATATTATTTTTGCCGTAAATCGTTCTTACAATCTCTATAGGGTAGTATCATTTTGCGTGCCACTCGGTCATTACAACGGGGAGAAGTCCCTCGATGCTTTAAAATCAGGATCTTGCGCCATGTCTGTGAAAAGAAGATATGAATTGGAAATCCAAGACAGCCAAAAAAAGAATCATTTTCCCGCGGATGCCATTTAATTAGGCATGAAAGGGGCTTCGCGCTGTCATCGTTGCCATGCCTTGCTGGATGGTGTTCGCTGACCCCGATTATCCGGGAACTCCGGTGGTAAAACAATGTCGAAAATATACGTTGTTGACTATGTGTGCTAAAATTTAAAAAGAATTCTTACGTATTATTTCTGGAGGTGGTCCCGATGTTGATTCAAGTGCTCTGGAAGGACAACTCGCGTGTCTATGTTCAGGATCATAACCTGGAAGACCTCATAACGATGGGGCAGGTACAGGAATTTTTCCGTCCATATTCAAATGAATGGGTCGATGTTAAAGATAAACCGATTAGAAAAAATGCAAGCATTGGCTATAACGGTCCGGAAAGAAGGTTCAAAACGATGTTCATACACGCCAATTGCCGGCGAGGATGAATGATCGGTTAATAACCACTGAGATATTACAACTGTACCCTCAATCATCCGATCTTCATGATCGTGTTGCATAGCTTAGCGTGCTCGAAAAAGGTTGAGCAGCACCCGAGTTGATAAACAAAATATTTCTATTTCCCTGTAATCATAAGGTGAACCAGGGCTTGAGGTCCCATGGAAAATGCGTTTTACAACGAGAATGCAGCCGCTATCGGCATCGACCTGGGAGGTACAAAGATCGAGGCGGTACTGCTTTCACCTGATGGTTCCCACCTGCTTCGCCGGCGGAGGCCAACACCCCGGGACGAAGGATATGATGCCATCCTGACACAGGTTGTTGAGATGGTGAGGGAGGCGGAGGCTCTGCTAATGCCCGCTACTCCTTACACCGTAGGCATAGGGATCCCCGGATCACTGGACGCTGCCACCGGCCTGGTGCGCAACGCAAATTCCACCTGCCTCATCGGCCGCCCTCTCAAGGCCGACCTCGAACATCTTCTGTGCTATCCCGTTCAGGTGCGGAACGATGCAGACTGCTTTACACTCGCCGAGTGCCGTGCCGGTGCCGGGCAGGGGTTTGGCCTCGTGTTCGGTGTCATCATGGGGACCGGGTGCGGTGGTGGCATCTGGATAAACGGTGTTGTTCGAGAGGGACCGCACCGGATCGCCGGCGAGTGGGGTCATTATTCCGTGGACCCGCACGGTGCGGAATGTTACTGCGGTAACCGGGGGTGCGTGGAGACCCTGATCAGCGGCTCAGGTGTTGAGGCCGCCTTCTTCCGTGACTTTGGCCAGTGTCTGAGCATGGATGAGATCGTGGTCCGGGCTCGAGCAGGCGAGCCGCGCTGCCGGAAGGTCTTTGAACGGTTCCTTGACGACTTCGGGCGCTGCCTCGGGGGGCTGATTTCCATCCTCGACCCTGATGCGGTCGTACTGGGAGGTGGACTCTCCAAGATCGACGAGCTCTACGACGCAGGAGTCGAACGGGTTTGCCACTATGCGTTTCACGACAGGCTGAGCACACCGATCCTGAAAAACAGGCTGGGCGACTCTGCAGGCGTGTTTGGAGCGGCATGGATCGGCCAGACATACACGCCATCTTGAAGTTGTGCATGAGATGGGTGCGTCCCGAATCACCACGACGGAAGAATCCTTCAGTTCGGCAAATCACTTATCAAGCTGAATCGATGATCCAGGACTTGCTGCGGGGATGCAGGTTTACGGAGGGTCATTCTGGGGTGAGACGTTGGCTCGCCTCATGCGACTATATAGAGGGCAACACACGGGACCAAATTGAAAAGGATGATGCCCAGCTTGAAAAGAGCCATACCGGTATAATGAATGGCATCAAAACGCTCAACCGGTAGATGAAACCATCTGCCGTGAAAACGATGCATCCAATCATGCGCGAGCGTGAAAAACAAAAACCACACCAGGAGTAAGGTATAGTTGATTACCGCACACCACAGAAGAGCATCACGCACCATATCAATGTTCATCATTCTCCTCCAATTGTCACCATGCAGCAGGGTAGAAGTTTGATTCAAACTGAAAAATTCTGCCCGCACTCTATCAATCGAAAGTATTAAAACCAATCGTTTTGAACTGAGAAGATGCCGCTCTTAAGGCCCAGGTACCATTAAGTATATCACGTTTCAGGTGAGGGCGAATTCCGGGGGCATAGTACCATATTCAGTTTGACTTGTTGGATTGTCCCAGATTAACCCGCCATGCGCGTATTTTACGAATAGTTGTTCCAGGATATCCTCACCATAGTGCGCAGAGGGGAGGCATTCTGACTGGAATTGCAATTCGTCTGACAATATCCGGTAAGTGATGTTTCAGCATTTGCGATTCGAAAAAATGTTTGCCTGAAAGACACCGTAAGGTTTAGTATATTATGTCGCAAAACAGGGAATGTTTCAAAAAGCTCCAGTTTTGTTTTTTTCTACCTCTACTGCACATTTTTCTGCCAGGAAAACCTGAGGGGATTCTGCAGATTGACACCGTCGGTTGCCCATAATGTCTCGTGTGAGCTATTTCCTCTTTCCCCGAAACGCCCACCTCAACATAACTCATTACCTGCCTGATTATGTAAAAAACTGCGCCAATAGGATTCATCATGCACTATGAAAAATTAACAAAGGAACAATTACTCCGCGAGCTTCAGGAAGAAAAAAAAAGGAACAAAACCTTGGAAGCCTCCGAAATGGAGTGCAGACAGACACTCAAAGCGTATCTGGAAAGCGAAGAGCGATTTCGATCGTTCCCTTTGCAAGCGCCTTTACGCTGCCAGTCTCTGGATACAAACGGCAAATTCAAGCAAGCACGCTGTATCCTCGAAGATATTGCATATCGCAAACAGGTGGAAGCCGATCTGAGCCAGTCTGAAGAAAGGTTGCGACTGGCTGTTGATGCGACGGGACTTGGGACGTGGGACCACAACCTGCAGACCGGGGGTATAATCTGTTCAGACAGATTCAAGGCTATGTTTGGACTGCCGCCAGAAAGAGCAGTGAGATACGAGTCCGTCCTTTCATGCATCCACCAGGAAGACCGCGAAAGGAAGCATCAAGCTACCCGACAGGCAACAGACCCAACGGGGACTGGCGAATACTACATAGAGTATCGTGTTCTGTGGCCGGATGGTTCGGTGCACTGGGTCGAGGCCAAGGGACGGACATTTTTTGAAACGATGAATGGTAAACGCCTGGCAACCCGAATGATAGGGACAGCTTTGGACATTACCGACCGAAAGGGCGCAGCAGAGGCACTCAATGAGCAACGGCTGATCCTGAAGCTGATCCTGGAGCAGTCGCTTGCCGGTTATTGGGATTGGCAAATAAAGGACGGCACGGAATACTTGAGCCCGACCTTTAAGAGGATGTTCGGTTATGAGGACCATGAATTACCCAATAATCCTGAAACATGGCAGTCACTGATTTTTCCGGATGACCTGGCCGGTGTGCATGAAGTATTTCGCCAGCATGTAGAGAGCCGCGGAAAGGTTCCTTACTACAATGAGGTACGGTACCGCCATAAGAATGGCTCGACGGTATGGGTCATTTGCACCGGCCAGATTATCGAATGGGATGAACAGGGGCAACCAGTTCGCATGATCGGTTGTCACGTGGATATCACCCAACGCAAGCGGGCGGAAGAACGTCTCCTCACACAGGTAGCGCGGGGGAATCTCCTTCTCGGGCTTTACGAGAAAGCCCCCGCATTGTCGGAGAAACAACTCTATGACTACGTCCTGGAAAAGGCGGTTCATCTGACCGAAAGCACTATCGGTTTTTTTCATCTCGTCTCCGATGACCAGAAGAATATTGTACTGACGACATGGAATAGCGAAGCACTCAGGAACTGCACATCTTCATACGAGACACATTATCCGGTTGATCAGGCGGGTAACTGGGTGGATTGTGTCCACCTCAAACGCCCGATTATTTACAATGACTTTCCAAATTCTCCCAATAGGAAGGGGCTTCCGGACGGACATGCCCCGGTTCGCCGGTTCATGAGTATCCCTGTCATGGACGGGGACAAGGTCAGAATCATTTTCGGGGTGGGAAATAAGGCTGAAGACTATGAAGACCATGACGTCGTTCAAATCCAGTTAGTGGCCAACGAACTGCACAAGATCATCAAGCAGCGCCGTTCAGATGAGGATATGCGCAAGAGCAACCAGCGGCTCGATCTGCTGGCGGAGACGTCCAGCCAGTTGCTCAAGATCGACTCGCCTCAAGAGGTGGTCGATTCCTTGTGCCGGAAAGTCCTGGCTTTTCTGGACTGCGATGCATTCTTCAATTACCTGGTTGATGACGAAAAGAAGCGTCTGCATCTGAATGCCTGTGGCGGGCTTCCTGAAGAAGACGTAAGACAAATGGAGTGGCTTGATTACGGGGTGGGTCTTTGTGGCCGCTCTGCCCGCGATGGCTGCCGAATTGTGGTTAATGATGTCCAGGAGACGCATGACCAGTATACGGATTTGGTAAGATCATTCGGCATCGAGGCATACGCCTGTCACCCGCTGATTTCGAAAGGCCAGGTGCTGGGAACCCTTTCCTTCTGCACGCGGAAAAGGTCCCATTTCGCTGTTGATGAACTTTCACTTATGAAAGCTGTGGCTGACCAGGTTTCCATAGCCATGGAACGCATCAGGGCGGAAGAGAAACTGCACCAGGCCAATATCGAGCTTGGAAGACGAGTTGCGGAACGGACGGCTGAACTCGCTGAAACGGTAACCGCGCTGCAAAAGGAGATCACCGAGCGGGAAAAAACCGCGGAAGCGCTGCGTAAGAGCGAAGAGAGATACACACTAGCGGTTGAGGGTGCCAGTGACGGCATCTGGGAAAGGGATTTTTCCGCGGACAAAACGTATTACTCGCCGCGCTGGAAGAGCATGCTCGGCTACGAAGACCATGAAATACCGAATGAGCGTGGGGAATGGCTGAAAAGAATACACCCGGATGATTATGAGATGGTGAGGCAGCACCTTGCGGATTATATGGATGGGCGAACCTCGACATACAAGATTGAATACCGGATGTTGCACAAGGATAGAAGCTACCGGTGGATTCTTGCCAAGGGAGCCTGCGCGTATGATTCTCAAGGGAAACCATACCGGATGGCAGGGTCGCACACCGATATCACCGAGAGAAAACGTGCGGAAGAAGAGCTGAGGAAAAACGAAGAACTGCTCCGGATAATTCTTGAAACCCTTCCGGTTGGCGTGGTGGTATTCAATCTGGAAGGGACCAAAATCCTGGAGAATCATACAAGAAAGAAAATTTGGGGCGTCAAGGATGAGGCCGGTATTACTTTGGAGGAATACAAAGGTTGGTTTGCCGATTCCGGCGAACAAATCAAGAAAGAAGAATGGCCGGTATTCAGAGCCTTCAATAAAGGGATAACCGAATGTAAAATCATCGAGATAGAGTGTTATGACGGAACAAGGAAAACAGTGATTAATTCAGCTGCTCCATTGATAATTGGCGGTAATATTGTAGCGGGAATCGGTGTTGTCGAAGATATAACCGATCAGAAAAGACTGGAGCTGCAACTCCTTCAGGCGCAGAAAATGGAGTCCATCGGACTTCTTGCTGGCGGCGTGGCCCATGAATTCAACAATCTCCTGACCGGCATTTCCGGTTGCTGTGAGGAACTCCAGGAAGCAGCCGATAAGAATGACGAGCTTATGCAGTCAAATATCCAAATGATTCATTCAGCCGCAAAAGAGGCCGCGGATCTCACCCGGAGCCTCCTTGCCTTTGGCAGGAAGCAATTCATCAAACCCAAACCGGTATCGGTCAATGAGGTAATTGTCGATGCCGGGAAGCTCCTTGTAAGGACGCTGGAAGAAAATATCCATTTCTCGCTGGATCTTTCCGGCGAGAAGCTCACTGTCATGGCGGACAGCGGGCAGATCAAGCAGGTCATCGTCAATCTCGCAATTAACGCGAGGGATGCCATGCCTTCAGGCGGGAACCTGACGATCAGGACAAGGCAGACGATTCTGGATGAAAAAACGGCCCGACAGTATGATCTCGAAATGCCGGGTGGCTATGCGGTCATTTCCGTTTATGATACCGGAGCAGGTATGGACGGAAAGACCGTTGAGAAGATTTTTGAGCCATTCTTCACCACCAAGGAAGTCGGAAAGGGCACAGGCCTGGGACTTTCCATCATCTACGGCATCATTAAACAGCATAATGGGTCCATCCGTGTTGAGAGCAAGCCTGGAAAGGGGACAACTTTCTCGATATACCTCCCCAGGATTGAAGCCGAAATCACTAAGGAGAAACCGCAGCGGAAAGTTCTCCCATCTGGTGGTACGGAAGCCATACTTGTCGTAGAGGATGACGATTTTGTGCGGCATTTCCTGGGGAAAACACTGGGCAGAGAAGGATATGAGGTAATAACCGCCAAGGATGGCGAAGAAGCTGTCAGTAAATTTGAAGGGTACCCGGGTACTATTTCACTCATTATTACCGATATGGTGATGCCGAAGAAGAGTGGACGTGAAATGTATGATGCGATAAGCAGGATGAAGCCAGGGATCAGGGTGCTTTTTGTCAGCGGCTATTCGGCAGACATGATCGAAAAGAAAGAGGCACTGGGAGAGGGCGTAGATTTTATCAGCAAACCTTTTACAAAAAAAGATCTTTTAGACAAGACAAGGTGTATTTTGGGCAGGAGTCTGGATAAGAAATGACCGTAGCCTGTCAGTCCTTCTCTTTACTTTGTCGGAACAGCCTGATCAGGAACTCGGCATCCCTGGGAGAAAGATCAAACTTGAACATAGCTTCCTCCACGAGCGGCTGTGCGGGACTGCCGGGGGTCTCCCGGAGTCTGTCGGTCACCCATCTGACCGCGCGTCTCAAGTCTTCTGCTTCCGGTAATAAGTCATGCATAAATAATGGCTTTTTTGCAGCCGTGAGGTGTTATGAGAACCCAATGCTCATATTCGATCGACTGTAATGCGACATCCAAGGTTACCATATTTCAATCCCGGGCCAACAGTTTTACAAAGTCCTCATAGGGATGAAATCCCACGAGCGCCTGTTCTCCAATCAGGTGCAACGGGACCGCAGTCACCGCCATCTCCCTTGCCCTTGCCCAGTCAGCATCCACTGCTTCGGCGAAAAGACCCTGGGCAAGAATATCGTAGACATCATCCTTTGGTAATCCCGCCGCTTCGGCAATTGTCTCCAACTCCGGGAGAAGGGCGATATTCAGCCCCTCGACGAAATAAGCATGGTATGTACACTGCCGGAATTCGTCACCTTTCCCCATGAACTCCGCCCATTTCCCCAGTTCCTGCGCCCGACGGCTGTTACATATGCGGGTCCCTCCCCCCAGGGGAAGCCCGATCTCCGCCGCCACATCTGTCAATCGTTGCCGCATGGCTACCATATCGAAATTTCTGCCGTGAAACAGTTCTGTAAGCTCCATTCCATCTTCCTGTATTTCCGGGTGCAGTGGGAAGACGGTCCAGCGCAGTTCGACACCATATTCCCGCCGCAGCCTGTCAGTACGCACGGTACTGAAATAACACCACGGTCAGATGTAATCAAAGAACACCTCGACCACCCGAGTTTCACTCATGATGTTTTTACCTCTCTTTCAAGTGCTGTTATCTGCCAAAGAGGGCTTTGGCGCGAGTGCTGATCTCCTCCGGAGACACGTCCTCCGTATGTGTGGCAATGGTCCATTTATGACCAAACGGGTCGGAGACCGAGCCGCAACGGTCACCCCAGAACTGGTCTGCAACGGGCATCAGCAGCTTAGCTCCGGCCGCAACCGCCCGGTTCACGACTGCATCCGCATCTTCGACGTAAAGCATGATTGATACCGGGGTGCCGCCAATCGTCTGCGGGCTGAGCGCGTTCCAGTCGGGGCATTCATCACTCAGCATGATCGGCGAATCTCCGATCCTGATTTCCGCATGCATCACTTTGCCGTCCGGAGTTGCCAGACGCATACACTCTGTGGCGCCGAATGCCTCTTTATAGAATTCAATGGCCTTGCCGGCGTTCGAGATAACCAGGTAGGGTGTCGCCGTGTGGTAGCCATCAGGGATCGGTTTTGTCCTCGAAGTCATGATTTCTTCCTCCTCGCCTTTCATATCCTGTTTGTAGCATTCTCAGCAATATTCAAACTACCATATTCACAAGACTATTTTAGTCCTTTATTGCAATAAAACGCAATATACGTGCGTCATGCCACGTCAATTATCGCAAAAGAAAGGATCGGCTTTCTTGTAGCAGCACCATAAGGAAACCGGGATAAATACATTGGTCGATGCGCCGGATTCGCTCAAATCATCTCGGGGGGTATTCCCGTGAAAACATGTGCTGCATGCGGAAAGAAGTTGCGGGTGCCCTTAAGCCTTTCAAATTACGAATGTATGCCATATTGATCTTGTTGTGGGCTATGTTACAATTCAACCAAATTCGAAAGAAGTGCCCTATGCGTATGCCCTCAGGATTACCGTTTCCTTAAAGCCACGTGGAGAGAAACAGCTTCTCGTAAGAGCCAATTGCCAATATCGGAATACCCCCGTTAACGACCCGGAACCATATCAGCAATTTTTACTTCTTTGGGAAAAGCGATGTTTCTTGCTGCGCATCAAGTGGATTAGTTACTTTACAAGATTTTTGCTTTTGCGTTTTCTTGTATTGTTTTACCGGCCCTGACGCCGAATTTTTCTTTCCCTCTGGAGGAAATGATTATGGGACAGGTAATCCACGACGAAATCTGTCGTTATCCATTCTCATGTCTGAAAGAGCCTGTCAGGAGCGGCCATGGCGGCATTATAGGCTGGGTGGGAGGCAATTTTGCCGGTCGGCCCGCCGAGATGAAAAAAGCCGTGAGCCCTGGTGCCCGCGAATTGATCGACAGGGCGAGGGAAGGGGTTGACCCGATCCGGCGGGTAGATATGCATGTCCACATTTTCGGCCAGGAACCCGGCCCTGGGGCCCCATTCGTCAGTTCCACCGTTCAGTCCTGGCTCCATCCCTACCGCATGCTGCAGTACCGGGTATACCTGAGCGCCTCCGCGATCAGCGACGAGGAGTCGGTCAGCGAGCAGTATGTGGCGCGTCTCACGGACCTTATCCGGAACATGGACGGCAGCGGTCGGTTCTTCATCTACGCCATGGACATGCATTACCGCCCGGACGGTACCCCCGATCCGGAGAGAACACCCTTTTACGTTCCCAACGATTATATCATGGACCTGGCGGAACGCTTTCCCGACATGTTCGTGCCGGTGGTCTCCATACACCCTTACCGGCCGGACGCCATCGCAGAACTGGAGAGATGGGCGCAACGTGGCTGCCGATATGTCAAATGGCTGTCAACCTCCCAGGGTATCGATCTCTCCAACCCGCGGATCGAATCATTCTACCTGAAGATGCGGGAGCAGGGCATGGTGCTGCTGGCCCATACAGGGGAAGAGCTGGCGGTATTTTCCGGCGGGCGCCAGGAGTTCGGGAACCCCCTTCTGCTGCGCAATCCCCTCGACCTGGGGGTGACCGTCGTGGCGCTGCACAGCGCTTCCTTCGGCAAAAGCATCGACCTGGACAGTCCCGTGCGGGAAAAGGTACCCAGCTTCGACCTGTTCCTGCGGCTCATGGATGAACAGCGCTATGCAGGCCTTCTGTTCGGGGATCTGGCCGGTGTGACATTCTTCAATCACTCCGCCAAGGCCCTGGCCACCCTGCTGAGACGCGACGACCTCCACCCGCGGCTTGTGAACGGCAGCGACTATCCACTGCCGGCCATCAATTTCCTTGTCATGACCGGAAGACTGGCCCGCCGCGGTTTCATCACCCCCGGGGAGCGGAAGGCCCTCGACGAGATCTACCGCTACAACCCACTCCTCTTCGACTTTGTCCTGAAGCGGACTGTCCGGGACCCTGAGACAGGTAGGCGATTTTCACCGTCGGTCTTCATGCTGCCCAAGACCCAGCACGGCAAAATGTCAAATGTCTGACCCCCGACACCTTGGGAACTCCTGATATGGATATATATCACTGCTGTTTCTTGTCCCTGCAGACAAAGCCAAGGGAACGAAAGCCTTCCTTCAGATCCTGCAATGCCGAACCGATGAGTGACTCCAGGGAGGTCTTGTCGGACCCTACCGCAGTCAGGGTTATATCCAGCTCGGGCGTCTCGCCGGGCATGGTCGCCAGCAACTTGATGTACACGCCGGGATGGGCGGGAACGACCCTGCTGAGCACCGGTTCCAGCACCGACTCATCATTGCAGCAAACGGTCATGGTGTGCAATACGGAGATGCCGCCCCGGAAGGTTTCTTGCAGGAACGGTTGCAAGGAGCTGTTGAAGATTCCTTTCAACTCCTTGGGGATGCCGGGCAAACTGATAATTGTCGATTGTCCGGAAGGCAGCAGTGAGCAGGGTGCCGTGCCGACGCTGTTGTAAAGCGGGATGGTTCCCTCGGGCAGCCAGGCCATCTTCTCACGCGCCGGGGTCAGACCTCCCTGGTCCAGAATTCCCTTGTCGAACAGGGCATCGTAGCTGTCCTTGATCATCTTCCGGGCCTTTTCATTCAGCAGCAGCTGTTTTCCAACGCTTTTGGCTACAGCTTCAAGGGTAAGATCGTCCGTGGTCGGTCCGAGGCCTCCGGAAGTAAAAATGACCCTGGTGCCACGGTCCAGCGCGGCACGCAGCTCCGTAGCGATGACATCGAGATCGTCGCGTAGAGCCGTCCCTCGAACCACATGTCCTCCCAGGCCGGTGATTTCCCTGCACAGCCAGTGAGTATTCGTGTCCTGGATTTCTCCGTTGAGAATTTCATTGCCGATGATGAATATTTCCACGGTTACCTTTTCTTTCATACTGATCTCCTTTTTGGTTCAATCTCAAGGGCAGGCCTTTCCGGGCGGCCAATGTCGAATACACTGCGGAGTCAATTCCACCGGAAACCACGGCAACAAAACCTTTTGCCCTGGACTCGTCAATGTAATTTCTAAGCCAGTGGGTGATATATCGAATTACTTGCTTGCATTTACATACCGTCCCCTTTGCATAAATCTTATCATTTTTTTTCCTCTGTATGTGATACGGCCTGGCTATATGATCTATATCCTTCAACAAAGCGGGCACAAAATTGCTATAATAACCTTAACCTCTAATAGTAAACCGACCATCAGGAGCAATAAACCATGGCAGAAAAATTACCCATTTCCACCACACTCGGCCGCTATTTCCTGACCGACCGGATCCGGGAAGAGGTCAACTTCCGGACTACGGACCAATCACGAGGTGTAGCGCCTCCGCCCGTCCAGAAACCGCTGCCGCCCGGCGCATCCGTGATTGCGCTGCCCGGCATGGATACCGTGAAAATTCCTTCGATTGACCTTGTTACTGCCATCGGTCGCCGGAAAAGTCGACGACGATTTCTTGCCGACCCGCTCACTCTGGATGAGTTGGCCTTTTTGCTGTGGGCCACCCAGGGCGTACGTGCCGTGCAGCATGAGGCGGCGGTGCTGCGTGTCGTTCCTTCAGCCGGTTGTCGGCATCCCTTCGAAACCTATCTGGCCGTGCAACGGATTACAGGGCTTGAGAGCGGAATTTACCGTTATCTGCCCCTTGATCACGCATTGGTACAGGAACAACCTGCAGGCGTGGACATTACCGCCCGCCTGACCGCGGCAACCCATGGTCAACGCTTTGCCGGGGAATCGGCTGTTACCTTCATCTGGTCCGCCGTGCCTGACCGCACCGAGTGGCGTTATGCCGAGGCTTCCTACAAGGTCATCGCTGTCGATGCGGGACATGTCTGCCAAAACCTCTACCTGGCATGCGAGGCCATTGGCGCCGGCACCTGCGCCATTGCCGCTTACCGTCAGGATCTGATGGATGAACTGATCGGTACCGACGGCTATGATGAATTCGTCATCTACCTTGCGCCGATCGGTAAAGTCAGGTAGTTTCTCCCCTGGTGCCCATCTCCCCGAGGTGTTCAGTAATTGGCGAAATCCATTTGACGTATAAGCAATAATTGTCTCGTCATCCCTGGAGCAACAGGCTAAAATCATCGTTTTCACAACGGGTAGTGAAAAGCTCGTCCACGAGAGGAGAACCCATGAAAGACCGGATAATCGATATAGAGATCCAGTTGATGCACCATGAAAACACGATTCAGCAGTTGAACGAGGTCATCACGGGACAGCAGATTGCGATTGAGAAGTTGCAGGCCGACTTCAAACAGATGATGGAACATTTGCAGATGATCTCTCCTTCCCTCATTCGGGATGTAACGGAAGAGGAACCACCGCCTCACTATTAAAGGGATGCGTGCCGTTTCACTCAAATCAAGAGATGATCTGACATTGCCCCCTCATCCGCCCCTACCGGTCACCTACTTCCTTGTGGAGAAGAACGTTATTTAATGGTTGAAATTCAGCCAGGCAGATTACCTGGTTTTCTAAAGTTTTGTTGTAAATATTTACTTTCCATGATATATAAACAAGTTTTCCAACGCGATAAGGCGAGGCTACTCGCCTTTATTTTTTTCTTGAAGGAAGGGTTCCAATGGGTTTCAATTGCGGTATTGTCGGCCTCCCCAATGTGGGGAAATCAACCATTTTCAATGCGCTCACTTCGGCCGGGGCCGAATCGGCCAATTATCCTTTCTGCACTATCGATCCGAATATGGGAATCGTTCAGGTCCCCGATCCCCGGATGCAGAAACTGGCCGAATTTGTCAAACCGGAGAGGATACTCCCCACGACAATCGAGATACTGGATATCGCCGGTCTGGTCAAGGGCGCCAGCCAGGGCGAAGGGCTGGGAAACCAGTTCCTGGGCCATATCCGTGGAGTCGATGCCATTATTCACGTGGTGCGCTGTTTCGACGATGAGAATATTGTCCATGTGAACGGCAACGTCGATCCGGTCAGGGATATCGAAATCATTCAGACCGAACTGGCCCTTGCCGATCTCGATACGGTGGAGAAGAGACTGCTGCGGGTTGAAAAGCAGGCGAAGAACGGCGACAAAAAATTGAAAGAGGAGGTTGATTTCTACCTCCGTCTGAAGCAGGCGCTCGAGCAGGGGAGAGGTGCCCGCGGAGTTGCCGGGACTGACGATGAGCGGCTGCTGTTGCGAGATATCCATCTCCTGACGGATAAGCCGGTACTCTATGTGGCTAATGTCGCCGAGGACGATCTGACGGGAAGCAATCCTGCTGTCGCGAAGGTTCGTGAGCTTGCCGAGCGGGAAGGGGCAAAGGTTGTGGTGATCTGCGGAAGCATCGAGGCGGAGATATCAGAACTGGCGGAGGAGGAGAAGGAGACGTTCCTTGCAGAAATGGGGCTTTCGGAATCGGGTTTGGATCGGTTGATCAGGAGCGGCTACGAGATGCTGGGGCTCATTACCTACTTTACCGCCGGCAAGAAGGAGGTCCGGGCGTGGACCATTCCCTCCGGAATCAAGGCCCCGCAAGCCGCTGCGGTGATACACACCGATTTCGAAAAAGGGTTCATACGTGCCGAAGTGATCGCCTACGCCGATTATATCATCGCCGCCGGCGAAGCGGGGGCAAAAGAGAAGGGGTTGATGAGGCTCGAAGGAAAGGAATACGTCCCGCAGGACGGAGACGTGATGCATTTCCGGTTCAATGTGTAGATGAAGGGCATGCCCGTTGTTTGCTCTGCAAAAGCGAAGGAATTGATTCCACCGGTTGACAAACTGTTCCCTGATGGTTAGCTTTTCAGTACTATTCAATGACAGGAGTTTCCCCGCTATGACCGATAAAATCAAGGAATCAATGAATAATGAAATTGGCGGTACACCCGTGGATCAGGAAAAGCAGGAAAGCAGCCTGGTTGTCGCCGCTGATGTTCTTCCCAAATATCTGCCCGTAATCCCCCTCAAAATGCGCCCGACTTTCCCCGGTATACTCATGCCCCTGGTCATCAAGGGGGCGGACAAGGTGAGCGCCATAAGGCGCGTGGTGGAATCGGGCGACAGGACCATAGGCATGGTGCTGGTGAAGGATATGGAGGCCGATGAAACACCCGATAACCTGCACCGGGTCGGCGTTGCTGCCAAGGTGCTGCAGATAGTTCATGCAGAAGAGGAAAATGCCCACATTCTGGTCAATAACCTGGAGCGTTTTATCATAGACGATCTCATGCAGACGGAAGAGGGGTTAGTTGCCCGGGTCAGCTATCATTACAGCCCCGAACTGTCCGTAAATCCCGAATTGCAGGCCTATTCCATGGCCATAATATCCACGCTCAAGGAATTGATCCAGCTGAATCCGCTCTTTTCCGAGGAAACCAAACAATACCTCAGCCGTTCCAGCATGGATGATCCGGGACGTCTGGCGGATTTTGCCGCCAATCTGACCAGCGCGGACGGTCAGGAGTTGCAGAAGGTCCTGGAAACATTCGACGTGCGCCAGCGCATCGACCGGGTGCTGGTGCTGCTGAAGAAGGAACTGGAAATTTACCGTCTTCAAAGCAAGATCACCAAGCAGATCGAGGAAAAAATTTCCGCCCACCAGCGTGAATTCTTTCTCAGGGAACAGTTCAAGATGATCAAGAAAGAGCTTGGGCTGGAGAAAGAAGGGAAGGTTACCGAAATTGAGAAATTCAGGGATCGTGTGAAGGACCTCACCCTGAATGAAGAAGCTCGCAAAGCGGTAGAGGAAGAACTGGAAAAACTGCAGGTAATAGAACCGACATCTCCAGAGTACAATGTCAGCCGTAATTACCTCGACTGGCTGACTATCCTGCCCTGGGGGAGATTCAGCACGGATTCCTACAACCTGATCCGTGCCCGCAAGGTACTGGATAGGGATCATTACGGTCTCCAGGACGTGAAAGATCGCATCCTGGAATTTATCGCCGTGGGGAAAATGAAGGGTGATATCTCCGGTTCCATTATCTGCCTGGTCGGCCCCCCGGGGGTTGGAAAGACTTCCGTGGGAAAAAGCATTGCCGATGCGCTGGGGAGAAGCTTTTACCGCTTCTCGCTCGGCGGGATGAGGGATGAGGCGGAGATCAAGGGCCATCGCCGTACCTATATCGGCGCCATGCCCGGCAAGTTCATCCAGGCCATGAAACGGGCCGGCACTGAAAACCCGGTCCTGATGCTGGACGAGATTGACAAGATCGGCATATCCTACCAGGGAGATCCGGCATCGGCCCTTCTCGAGGTCCTGGACCCCGAACAGAACTCCGCCTTCAGGGATCACTATCTCGACGTTCCTTACGACCTGTCGAACGTGCTTTTCGTCGCCACGGCAAACCAGCTGGATACCATCCCGCCTGCGCTCCTCGACCGCATGGAAGTCATCCGTCTTGCCGGGTATATTCTGGAGGAAAAAGTTGAAATCGCCCGCCGGTATCTGATCCCCAAGGCCCTTGCCAGCCACGGGCTGAAAAAGGATCAGGTGGTCCTGGATAAAAGCGCTCTGATAGCGATCATCGATAAGTATGCCCGTGAAGCCGGGGTGAGGAACCTGGAAAAGAGGATCAAGAAGATCATGCGCCGGGCAGCGATGGAGTTTGCCCAGGGGAAAACCGAAGCGATACGTATCGGCAAGGATGATGTTGAAGCGTATCTGGGCAATCCGGTCTTCAACCCCGACGAACTGTTCGAAAGCACACCAGGGGTGGTCACCGGTCTTGCCTGGACCAATTTCGGCGGCGCCACGCTGCAGATAGAAGCCACAGCGATGCCGAGCAAAACGAAGGGATTCAAGCAGACGGGGCAACTCGGCAGCGTGATGGTGGAGAGCTCCGATATTGCATATTCGTACGTTATGGCGCATCTGGAAAAATACGGGGTGCCATCCGATTATTTCGACAGGCATTTTGTCCACCTGCACGTTCCGGCAGGAGCAACGCCCAAGGACGGTCCTTCGGCGGGTATAACCATGGCGACAGCCCTCATTTCAATGATTACGGGAAAACCGGTGATGCGAAAGCTGGCCATGACCGGCGAATTGACCCTGACCGGACGTGTTCTGCCCATCGGCGGTGTGAAGGAAAAGACCATCGCGGCGCGGCGGTCCGGGATAAAGAACCTGATCTTTCCCGAGGCGAACAGAAAGGATTTCGAAGAACTCCCCGACTATCTGAAAAAGGGGTTGAATGTAAATTTCGTAAGGGAATATGAGGATGTGCACAGAATAGCATTCGCCAAAAAAGCGTCATAGCAGTACGGTGTTTTAATGCACCTGGATCTTTCCGTAACTTTTCGGTTTTTTGAGGAGCAGGAGAAGGGGGATGATGCCGACGAATACCAGGCCTATGGTCCAGAAGATGTAATTGTAGGCGAGCATCCCTGCCTGGCGCTGAACAACCTGGTACATGATCGCCAGGGCGGTTTTGCCGGCCGTGACCGCATCCATCCCCTTGCTGATAGCGCCTTGAGCCAGTGCCTCGAGCCTGCTCTGGCTGTCGGAGTTATACGGCGTTACATGGGAAACCAGCGTTGACTGGTAGGATTGGGACAGCCTTGCCAGAAGGGTTGCCGACAGGGCGATCCCGACGCTTCCGCCGATGTTTCGGAGCAGATTGAAGATTCCCGTGGCATTACCCATCTCCTCTTTCGGTATCGTGGAAAGGGTCACCGTGGTCAGTGGTACGAAAATCATTGCCAGACCGACGCCGAGGATGATCCGGGGCCAGACGAAATCCCAGTACGAGGCTTCAAGCGTGAATCCCTGCATAAGATACATCGAATACGCACTTGCCAGCAGTCCCGTAAAAACCACCCACCTGCCGTCATACTTCTGAATGATTGCCCCGACAAAAGGCATGGTAATAAGTGTTGCCACGCCTCCGGGAGCCAGCACCATGCCGGCCAGTGTCGCATTGTACCCCATGAGCGTCTGCAGAAAAAGCGGTATCATGACAATCGACCCGTAGAGGCCGTATCCCACCATGAACATGATCAGATTTCCCGAGGCAAAAGAGACGTCCCTGAACAGGCGAAGGTTCACCACAGGCTGTTTCCCGGTCAGTTCGACAAAAATCAATGCGATCAAGGATATGCAGGATATGATGGAAAAGGCGATGATGAACGAAGAGCTGAACCAGTCTTCGCGCTGTCCCTTGTCGAGAACCACCTGCAGGGAGCCCAACCCTACCGTCAGAAGGGCAAGTCCCCAGTAATCGATCCGCATTGTGCCTCTCTTCAGATAGGGAGGATCGAAGATGAAATATTTTGCCATCACCACGGCCATGACGCCTACGGGGATATTTATGTAAAAAATCCAGCGCCAGCTCATGTTGTCGGTAATCCAGCCTCCGAGGGTCGGGCCTATTATCGGTCCGAACATGGCGCCTACGCCGAAGATAGCCATGGCCATGCCCTGTTCCCGGGGAGGAAAGGTCTCCATCATGATGGCCTGGCTGATCGGAATGAGCGCTCCACCCGCGGCACCCTGCAGAATCCTGAACAGGACCAGCATCCCCAGGTTCGGAGCGGCGCCGCACAGAAAGGACGATAGTGTGAATAGGGCAATGCAGGTGACAAGAAACCGCTTCCTGCCGAACATGCGGGCAAGCCATCCGGTCATGGGCAGCACGACGGCGTTGCTTACCAGGTAGGAGGTCAGAACCCAGGTAACCTCGTCAGTGCCGGCGTTCAAGTTTCCCTGCATATGGGGCAGGGCGACGTTGGCCACCGATGTGTCGACGATCTCCATAAAGGTCGGGATCATCACCGTTGCAGTAATCAGCCACTTGTTGACGGATTTTATCGTGTCTGCCATGCTTTATTATTTTATGATGCTTCAAGAGCCTAAAACGGGCTCAACTCTTTCATGATCTCCATGAATTTCCGGCCAGTCAGTATGGTCGGTTCAACACTCATTCCAACCCTGAGAAGATGCTGCGGGTCACTGGACTTGTCAATACGTATCTTCACCGGTATCCTCTGAACGACTTTAACATAGTTGCCCGTTGCGTTCTCAGGGGGTAGAAGGGAAAAAGCAGCTCCCGTGCCGGCCATGATGCTGTCCACATACCCTGTGAATGAGCGCCCGGGGTAGCTGTCAACGGTAAATTCAACTTTCTGACCCTGCCGGACGTGAGTGAGTTGGCTTTCCTTGTAGTTCGCGGTAACCCATGCGTCATCAAGCGAAACAAGCGCCATTAAAGCCTGACCCGCCTGGGTATTGTTTCCCGGTTCCACAGATTTCCTGGTGATATAGCCATCCGAAGGGGCAAATATTCTGGTGTACGAAAGATTGAGTTTCGCCTGGTCGAGCTCGGCCATTTTCTGGACGATTTGCGCATCTCTGGAACCGGAACCGGTGAGGCCGAGAAGGGCCGTTGCCCGGCGGACCGATCCTTCGGTTTCCCTGAGCTTGGACTCCGCTACTTTACGTGCGGTCTGGAGCCTGTCAAGCTGCTCCTTCGGGATTACTTCCTTTCTGAACAGGGCCTTGCCCCTTTCCAGGTCCAGATCGGCCTGTTCAAGCCTGGCCCTGTCGGAGTTGAGCGCAGCCTTCGCTGCATCCACCTGGGCATATATGCTCGATGTTTCGTTCCTGGCAACGTCAACCTGTGCGGTTGAATTGCTGACCTTTACCCGATAGTCGGCTGAATCCAGCTCGACGAGCAGTTCCCCTTTTCTGACAAACTGGTTGTCATTTACTAATACCCGCAGGACATGACCCGGGACACGGGATGATATGGAGAATACATGGCCGTCGACAAAGGCATTGTCGGTCGTTATGCGGCTCTGGGAACGTGCCCAGAGAATGCTTCCCACAATGAGGGCCGCCAGAAGGAAAACAGCCAGAACCGCGGCGGCGCGTTTCCTCTTGCCGTTAGCCGGCTTTTTGACAGGTTGTTTCGATTCCACAGTTTCCCCTGTGCTTTGTTCAGACATTTATAACCTCCCGTAAACTTCTTGTCAGTTATCATTGATTGCTCAAAGTTCTCCCATAGCCTTCTTCACACGGGCAACGGCAACCTGGTAATCGAATATAGCCCTGAAATATTCCGTCCTGGTCTGTGTCAGCAGGGTCTGCGCATCGATGACATCTGTCGCGGTACCGACCTGCTCCTGATAACGGTTTTTGTTGATCCGGAGATTCTCTTCCCCCTGCTGTATGGACTTTCTGACGGTAGATATTCTCTCGGCAGCGACCCGTGCGTCATTATACGCGGTATCGTATTCGAGCCCGATCCTGGCTTCCAGTTGCCTCAGGCCTTCTTCACTCTGAGACAGTGCTTTGACCGACTGGCGGTAGCGTCCCGTAGTTGCGAAGCCGTCGAAAAGATTGATTCTGAGCCCGACGGTAGCATGCATGATTGTCTGTTCCTGCACCTTGCTGTTCTCCACATAGTCAGCCCCGACCCTGGCAAACAGTTCGGGGTAGTAACCGCTTCTGCTCTCCCTGACGGCAAGTTCTCCGGCCTGAAGGGTTTTTTTTGCGGCTTTTATTTCGGAACGGTTTGCCATGATACCTGTGGCGTCTGTCCGTGGAGGAATCGGTTCCAGATTTCCGCCGTCTTCCTGGTCGGAACGGAATCCCGACGGCTGGCCCGTCAAATAGTTAAGATAGAGCCAGCTGTTTTCGACCCTGTTCGCCGCGGCGATTCGTCGTTGCCTGCTGTTGGCCAGTTGAACCTCTGCCTGGAGCAGGTCGTTGCGCGTTACCACTCCCTGCTCAAAAAGGTTGCGGGCAATGTTCACATGGTCTTCCATTTGCAGCACTTCCTCATCAGCGGATTGCAGGAGTTTTCTGCTTTCGAGGATTCCGTAGTACGCCTCCACCACTTGAAGGAAAACATCTTTTTCCCGTGCGGTATAGCTGTATGCGGTTGCATCCGTTAGGGCCTTTGCCTGTTCATACCGTGATGCGGTGCGACCGAAATCATAGATTGTCTGCTCCAGGGACGTTGAAAAAAATCCGTAGTCGGATTGCTGTGTCGGTATCGGGTGCCCCTGGATAAGCACTGACTGGGGATCCTGCTGCGCGGTATACCCCCCCTGGAAGTTGAGCCGTGGCATATATCCGCTTCTCGCGACCCGGATATTCTCTTCCGCGATTTTCGCGTCATATGCGGCAACCTTCAGTTCGTGGTTCGAGGAGGCTGCTTTCTGGAGGCACTCCCGAAGGGTCAGTGCTCCGGACTCCGTGCGGGGGAATAGAAGCAACAGCGACAAAAAAGCGAGTACCCATATTCTTGTCATCATGAACTCCCTTTTGTGGATAATCCGTAATGTGAAATTTTGTTTATCATTAATTTCCCGTCCTCGCCTGCACCGGAATTCAAGCGGGATAGACGGGTTTCCTGAGCAGAAAAATCAGCGGCACCACCGCGAGGAATGCCAGGCCGATAATCCAGAAAATATAGTTATATGCCAGCATTCCTGCCTGCTGTTGAACGATGCGATAGAGTATTTCAAGGGATGCCTTGTGTGCTGCCACAGCGTCGATACCTTTCAGGACGGCAGCCTCTTTCAGTTCTTCCAGGCGGAACTGCAGCATCGGATTGTACGGGTTCATGTGCCCGACGAGGTTTGCCTGATAGAATTGTGCCAGGCGTGCTAGCATGGTCGCCGATATGGCTATGCCGACGCTGCCGCCGATATTTCTGAGCAGATTGTACATGCCCGTGGCGTTGCCCATCTCCTCTTTGCGGATGCCCGCAAGGGTAAGAGTGGAAAGGGGAGGGAAAATCAACGCAAGCGATACCCCGAGCACGACCCTGGGCCAGACGAAATCGGAGTACGCGCTTTCCAGGGAAAACCCGCGCATGAGGTACATGGAATACGCACCGATAACGAGCCCCGCCAGCATGACTTTTCTGCCGTCATGGCGCTGGATGTATGCACCGACAAACGGCATCAGGATCAGTGTGGCTATCCCCCCGGGAGCCATTACCATGCCCGCCGTTGTCGCATTGTACCCCATGAGCGTCTGGAGAAAGAGCGGCAGCATGACAACAGAACCATAGATGCAGAAGCCGACCACGAACATGATGAAGTTGCCTGCAGAGAAAGACACTTTTTTGAAAAGTCTCAGGTTTATGACCGGATGGTCGTGCTTCAATTCGACATACACGAGTGATACCAGGGAAAGGGCGGAAATGAGGGAGAAAATAATGATGAAGGAGGAGTTGAACCAGTCATCCTGCTGGCCTTTATCCAGCACCAGCTGCAGTGATCCGATTCCGAGAGTCAGCAGCGCGAGGCCCCAGTAGTCTATTGAAACCTTTGCCGCTTTGGCTTTTTTCAGATATGAAGGGTCGAATATGAAGTATTTTGTCATGATAACGGCAATTACACCGACCGGGATGTTGATATAGAAAATCCATCGCCAGGAGAAATTGTCCGTCAGCCAGCCGCCCAGGGTAGGGCCGACTACGGGACCGAACATTGCGCCGATCCCGAATATGGCCATTGCCATTCCTCCCTGCTCGGGCGGGAAGGTTTCCATCATGATCGCCTGGCTCATGGGTATCAGGGCTCCTCCTGCGGCTCCTTGAACGATCCGGAAAAAGACCAGGGTCGCCAGGTCCGGTGCCACGCCGCACAGAAAAGAAGAAATGGTGAAGAGAATGACGCAGGCAATGAGGAATCGCTTCCTGCCGAAAACCCTCGCCAGCCAGCCGGTCATCGGCATGATGACGGCATTGCTGATCAGGTATGATGTCAGGACCCAGGTTATTTCATCGGTTCCCGCATTCAGACTCCCCTGCATATTGGGGAGAGCTACGTTGGCAATCGAGGTGTCGACGATCTCCATGAAGGCCGGGATCATTACCGTCAGGGTTATCAGCCACTTGTTTACGGTTTTTGCATTCTCTTCCATTTGAGTGATAATCCTGTGCGATGAATTATGTCTGAATGTCCCGGTTTATGCTTATTTTCGGTCAGTCTGTTTTCTTCCCCGACAATCCCCGCAGTGCATGGAGGGTAAAGAGCATGATCTGGTCGGTGATCCTTTCGACGTCTTCTGCACCGAATTGTTGTTCGGGGGCCATACGATTCATTACCGTCCTGCTGAAGAGGTAGAAAGTACATTGACCTATTGTGCTTCTACTGCAGGCCTGCACGAGTTCCTCATCGGCATCTTCCCCCAAGATGGCACGGACAATTGCAACGAGATGCTCGAACAGGGAGCGGATACCCTCGTCGACGATCATGTCGAGGGCGCTGGTAGGCTCGACCATCTCCCTCATCGTCAGCGTACCGAAGCCCAGATTCCGGACATCACCGAAATTGCGGAGAAGAAACGAGTGGACGAAAGCGCGCAGCCTCTGCTCGGGAGTCGCCCCTTCCTCCAGTCCGTACGTTAGGGGGTATTTTTCATAGGCGCGTTGGCGAGCGTACCGCAGCACTTCACGGTACAGGTGCTCCTTGCTGCCGAAATGGTAATTGACTGCCGCAACGTTAACCTTTGCGCGCCCGCAGATCATGCGGATGGTGGTGGTGGCATATCCGTGCTCGGCAAATACCTGCGTTGCCGTTTCGAGTAACCGAAGACGGGTTTCGGCCGATTCGATGCTCATATGCTGTGTTTACCTTGTTATAAATTTTGTTTTGGATTGAAACAAGCGTTTGAAACATAAATATCAAACAATTGTTTCATTTTCAAGGAAAAACCCCGCTATTGGATAGCGGGGTTACTATTTCTCGAACGGATAGTGTCAGAATGACGAAGACGGGAAGAATGCATATTTGGTCTGAGAATGGTTTTATTGCTTGGGGGCGGCGATTCTTTACACCGGGGAGAGATCAGTTCATGCCCGCCGCTTTTTGCGTCTGAGACGTCGAAAGGGCAAGGCCGGAAGAGGCGGATTTTTTGTCAGGAGAGGGAATCCGCCCCATACCGGGGGCCTTGTCAAGTCCGTAGAGCGATTTGTAGATTTCCATGCTTGTCAGAACTTTTTTCACATATTCACGGGTTTCGGGGTAGGGGATGTTTTCGATGAATTCGTCGCTCTTCAGGGCCGGAAAACTTTTCCGCCACCGGTCTACCGGAGTAGAGCCGGAATTATAGGCGGCGATTGCAAGCACCAGGTTGCCGTCGTAGCGTTTGATCAACTCCTGTATATGCCTGATGCCCAGGTCGATGTTCAGTTCGGGATTGGTAAGCTGAGCAGTGCCGATCTTTCCCGATTTTCCCTTGTGCAAAAACGTGGCGGTGGCAGGCATGAGCTGCATCAGTCCGACTGCGCCCACGGGTGAAACTGCTGACGGATAGAAGCTGCTTTCGGCGCGAATGATCGAATATGCAAGACTTTCGGGCACCCCGTAATCTTCTGCAAATTGTGAGACATGCTCGCTGAACGCTTTGGGATAACTGAAATTCCATACCTGGACATTGTTCCCGCTCACTGTATTGAATAATCCCATGGTGGCACGATAATCCTTCATTTCCCAATAAAGCCGCGCAATTTCCAGCAATTTGCTCCGGCCGGAAACCTTCTTTCTGTTTGCTGCCAACTCCATTCGCGCCTCATCGAAAAGGCCGAAAGCTATGAGGGCCTTTGCCCTCTCGTAACCGGCCGGGGGGGGGGTGGCAGAAACTGTGTCGCCGGCCGGCCATGAGATGCGGCCGTCAAGGGTTTCGCTCTTGCCCTGGTAATTCAGGGAATAGAAGCCATGGGGGTATTCCTCGACAAGCCCGGCAAAAGTTGTTTTTGCCTGTTCCTTTTCGCCTGCTGCATCTTTCGCCTTGCCGAGCCAGTAGAGGGCTTTTTCCCTGTAGGCAGAATTTTCGGCAAGCTTCTCCAGGACATCGGCCGCCCCCTTGAAGTCTTTTGCCAGGTACAGGTTCCATGCCGACTCCCAGAGTGACTTCGGCACAAGGACCGATGATGGATATCGGGAAACGAGCCTCTGGAGAATGGCTGAGGCGACGGCGCTCTCCCCCCTGGATTTTTTGATCAGGGCGGCGTAATACAGGGCATCGTCAGCCAGTTCCGAATGAGGGAAACTGTCGGCGAGCCGGGTATACAGTTCGAAAGCCCTGACGTCGTTTCCGGTTCTGTCGATGGTTCTTGCCAGCCAATACATCGCTTCGCGTGTTGTCTCTCCGTCGGGGAGCGCTGCCAGTTTGCCGAGAATCTGCTCTGCGTCTTTGAAACGTCTCGACTTGAAGAGGGTCTGGCCGATTTTCAGTTCCAGGCGGGCTTTGAACCCCTGGGGAAGATTTTCCCCTGACAGGGAGGAAAATGTTTCCAGGGCCTGCCGGTATTTCTGCAGGTCATACAGGATAATTCCCCTGCTGAAAATTTCTTCGGCAGTATAGGGGGCGATCCGTACATTCTCCGATTTGAGCCTTTGCAGGGCGTTCTCGGCCTGCGCGGCTACGGGAGAAGCCGGATACTTGAGCCAGATGCCGCGAAGTTCACGCGCGGCTTTTTCTTTGTCGCCAAGCGCTTCCCTGCATAGTGCCGCCTGAAGAGTAGCAGTGAGCGCCTTCGTTCCCGCAGGGTACGATTCCACATATTTCTGGTAGGCCGCCAGTGCATCCGAAAAGTTTTTCCCGTGGAACAAAGCATCTGCATGGAGAAAAGAGGCAGACCTCGCGAGCGGGCTTGCCGGATAATCTCTCTTCA
>JAGFXO010000051.1 GCA_017861285.1 Geobacteraceae bacterium
CGTGGAATTGAAAGTCGCACTGATCTCGGCTTTTTTGCCGGGAGCAATGGTACGCGAAGAGACATCCGCGACAGTGCATCCACAGGAAGTGCTCACACGTCCGATAGTCAGGGGTGCATCGCCGCTGTTCTTGATGATGAATACATGTTCCACATTTTTCCCCTGGGCAACCTTGCCGAAATCGAATGTTGACCGCTCAACAGCCGCGCGTGGTGCTCCCAGAGCCGCAGATACGGTGAACAGGAAAAAACCGATAGTAGATATAAGAGAAAAAGCTGATCTCATGACTGACACCTCTATATCCTGATTTTATTGCGAATAATGGTACACTTTATAGCACAAAAAAGATGTAAGGACTATAATGATTTGACACCAAATTCGCTTTTTGTTATAGAAATGTCTACAAAATGATTGTTTTGACGAATGTTTTTGAATGTATGGCTGGGGGCTACCAGCCCTTGTTTTGTCATTTGTTTCCCTGAAAACCATGAAAACGCCGACAAAGGATTTTTCGTATACCATTAACTTGTACTCGTGGAGAAAGAAATGATTATCCAGTGTGATCAATGTAAGACAAGATTCAGGCTCGATGACTCGAGAGTCACTGTTTCAGGAGTCAGGGTCCGCTGCTCGAGATGCAAGCATACCTTTATCGTAAAAAAGGAAAACGATGAGGAAGAAGCTGATGTCAGGAAATTCATGCAGGAACTTGAGAGTTCCTCGGCTGAGAGGCAGTTTCCTGATGACGAATCAGACGAAAACCTGATGGGGTATGAGGCCGGTGTGCGGAGGGAAAGCGATGAAAATCGACTGAAAGATGATTCCCTGGAATCCGGTGGGAATGTTGTATCGCACGATGCCGTTAGCGAAGCCAGGTCGGAGGCCGGGTTGTCTTTTCATTCTAAGGAGGATGGCCCCGGACCCCTTCATGCCGAGTCCGTGAAGGATGTTCCTGAAGGGCTTTCTGATGCTCAGCGGGATCAGGGTGACTTTGATGAGGTTCACAATGCCCGCATGTCCGAGGGTTATGGTGCTGGGAGGGCAGAACAGGGGGTGGATGAAGGGGAATCGCCGGACGGGTATCAGGACCGTTCCGGGGACCAGGATAACAGCGACGTCGGATTCAGGACCTCTGAATCACCATCCGCTGGAGAGTTCGAGATAGGATATCCATTTGATTCCAGGAGCAGAGAAAACGAGGGACAGTCATGGGAAATCTTCCCGTCTGCCGGCGAAGAGGGTGAAAAAGACCAGCGTGCCGTGAAAGATGCCGTCCTTTTCGCAGGGGATGAACAGGACATTGCTCGGGAACAGGACTTTCACGCAGAAAATTATGCCTCCGGTCCGGCCGCAGATAATATTCCTTCCGGCTCTCACGGGCAGATTGACGAGGAAGGTATTTCTGAGGAGGACACCGAAACGAAACATAAGGAACGGGGAATCCGGGAGGTGCTGGGCTTTTCGACAGATGACCCGGACAAACCGGTTTCGCGGCAGAGTGCCGTTGCTCGCGAACCTGATGATGAGGAGTTGCCCCCGTTGGCAATAACATCGAGAAGGAAACGGTCATTTCCCGCCGTTTTTGCCGGGGTCTTGCTGGTACTTTTTCTGGTTGCCATAACCGCCTATTATTTTTGGGGCAAGGAATCAGCTACAGCAAAAATTCAGGGAGAGGGCGTTGTAGCGGGATCGGCTTCCTCCGAGCAAAACCTGCCGCCCGAAATTGCGATAAAAAACCTTGAAGGCGCGTTTGTCCGCAATAATACGGACGGCGAGATTTTCATCGTGCGAGGCGAGGCGTTCAATGCATCGCCTCAGATTCGCACTTCTGTCAATGTGCAAGGATATATTTACGGGGAAAAAGGGGAGGTCCTGATGAATAAAGCCGCTTATTTCGGCAAGAACCTTACCGATGAACAGGCGGCAAACCTGCCACTGAATGAATTAGAATCCTTTTTGCAGAGCAAAGCGGGCGATTCTGCTCAAGCAGCGGTCGTGCAGCCCGACATGGGAATCCCTTTCGTAATAATTTTCAGGAATGTTCCGCCGAATGCCGGCGAATTCGGTGCGGAAGCAGTAGGTGCGACTGCTCCGTAATAGTTCGTGGGTGTTGGAAGCGGGAAAGATATTTTTGGATCGATGCCGTAATGGTCAAACCTTCAGGCACCAAACCCGCAAATGTCAGCGGCAGGCTCGCTGACTGCCGCTATGAAAAGAAATAAGCCGGCGTGTCGGTATCCCGACAGCCGGCATTTCAGAAAATCGTAACAAAGGAATGGTTTTAGCCTTGGATTGCGCCTACCGGACATGTATCAACACATGCGCCACAGTCGATGCAGTTGTCAGCATCGATCGCCCTTTTGTCACCTGCTTCGGCGATTGCGCCTACCGGACAGGAATCATCACATGCTCCGCAGTTAATGCACTCTTGGGTAATGGTATAAGCCAATTTATTCACCTCCTTCTCGGAAAGTCCCCGATGATTTTTCCTGCCCAAAATATCATAAGGCAGTAAAAAAGTCCAGAGGAAAGGTTTTGAGTAAAAGCGATCGAAAACACAAAGTTGTTGAATTCGGCACAACTCTAGTGTATATAATGGGGTCGTTTTTTGGCTTTTCTCCTGGAATCGGATTTATTGTTGTTTAGAGTGGTTGCCTGCAAAAACAATATCTTGGAATTATCGGGTTGCATATTCAGCTGGAATTCCCGGAACCCGGTTTACAGCTTTGATATTTTTTTACGGTATTGATGAAAGTGATACGGCCAGTTTTTTTCGAAATGTCTTGCACAACGTTATTAAAAAAGCTAATGGGAGGATGTACATGGATATTCTAGCCATCAATTGTGGCAGTTCTTCGGTAAAGTACCAGTTGTTTGACTGGGAAAGAAAAGAGATAATCGCCAAGGGACTTGTTGAAAGGGTTGTAGTCGGAGGTTCTTTTATTGTTCATGAAGTGCCTGGGCGTGAGAAATACCGCAAGGAGTCCGAATGTCCCAATCATACGATTGCCCTTGATCTGATCATAAAAACGCTGACGGATCCCGAACATGGTGTCCTGGACGACATCAGCCAGATAGCTGCAGTCGGTCACCGCGTCGTGCATGGCGGTGAGAGTTTTACGCGCTCGGTAATGATTGATGAGCATGTCATTGAAGCGGTCAAAGCGGTTCAACATCTGGCCCCTCTGCACAATCCCCCCAATATAGCCGGAATCGAGGCTGTTCGCGCGGTCCTGCCGGATGTCCCCAATGTGGCCATTTTCGATACGGCATTCCATCAGACCATGCCGGAGCATGCTTTCATATATCCGCTCCCCTACGATTGGTACACGAGATACGGCGTCCGCCGGTACGGCTTCCACGGGACTTCGCACCTGTATGTGTCGAAACGGGCAGCCGTCCTCCTCGGCAAGAAGCCGAAGGACTGCAACCTCATTACCATGCATATCGGAAACGGCGTTTCTCACTGCGCCATACAAAATGGGGTATCCGTCGATACCAGCATGGGTCTCACACCGCTTGAGGGTGCGGTTATGGGTACGCGCTGCGGCGACATCGACCCCGCGATTCCCATGTTCATGATGCAGATGGAAAATCTCACGGCAAAGGATATCGACAGCATCCTCAATAAAAAGAGCGGAATCCTGGGGATAACCGGAAAATATACCGACCGCAGGGATGTTATTGAAAATGCTGATAAAGGAGATAAGCTTTGCAAGCTTGCGATGGAAATAGAAGGCTATCGGCTCAAGAAATATATCGGAACATATATGGCAGTAGTCGGCAGGCTCGATGCGGTAGTCTTTACTGCCGGCGTCGGTGAAATGGGATGGCAGCTCCGTGAAATGACGCTCAATGGCCTCGAGTCTCTCGGAATCAAGATAGACAGGGCAAGAAACAAGGCCGCCATGTCGAGAAAGAAAGAGAGCCTGATTACGACTGATGATTCACCGATAAAGGTTTACGTAATCCCGACTGACGAGGAACTGGTCTTCACCGAGGATGTTGCGGCAATCCTCGAGGGTACTTATACTGACCACATGAATTTCGAATACTCTTTTGCAAGACCGGATTTCGAGAAAAAATAAAAGAAAGAATCCGAACAAAAAAAGGCCGGCGATGATTCGCCGGCCTTTTTTTGTGCTTGCGCCCCTGGTGAGCGCAGCTCGTTTCTTACATTTGTGCCTGTGCCTGAACCGCTGTAATCGCAGCGACATTAACGATATCGTCAACCGAGCAACCACGGGAAAGGTCGTTCACCGGCTTTGCCAACCCCTGGATGATCGGTCCGATAGCCTCTGCGCCGGCGACTCTTTCCACCAGTTTGTAGCCGATATTTCCAGCGTCAAGATCAGGGAATATCAAAACGTTGGCCTTTCCAGCAACGGGGCTCCCCGGCGCCTTGCGCTCGCCTATGCTCGGTATGAGGGCTGCGTCAGCCTGGAGTTCACCATCGATGAAAATTGTGGAATCGATTGATTTGGCGATCTCGATCGCCTTGGAGACCTTGTCGATGTCGGTATGGGATGCGCTGCCCTTGGTGGAGAATGAAAGCATTGCCACCCGGGCATCGACATCCAGGAATGCTTTGCAATTGCGGGCGGTGGCGACGGCGATTTCCGCAAGGGCCTGTGAATCCGGGTTGGGATTCACTGCGCAATCGGCGAAAAGCAGTACGCCGTTTTCTCCAAAACTCTGGTTTTTTGTTACCATGAGGAAAAAGGAAGATACGGTTTTAATGCCGCAACAGGTTCCAACGGTATGGAAAGCTGACCTCAGCACGTCACCGGTAGTGCTTGTTGCCCCCGCGACGCATCCTCCCGCATCACCCATACGCACCATCAATCCGGCATAATACAGGTGGTCGTCGGCTGTCAGAAGTTTCTTCGCGTCTTCACGGGAAAGGCACTTGCTTTTCCGGAGTTCGACCAGTTTCTCCACATAGGCTTCCAGCCTCGGGGAGGTTGACGGCTGCAATATCTGCACTCCTTCGAGCGACACTCCTTTTGCGGCCGCCGCGGATTTGACTTTTTCGGGGTTTCCAAGCAATACTACCTTGGCCAGACCCTGCTCAACAATTTTTTCAGCCGCAAAAAGCATCCTTTCATCGTAGCTCTCCGGGAGAACTACTGTTTGCAGATTGGTTTTTGCCTTTGCCTTGATTTGCTCTATCAGATGCATATGTTCCTCCTTGCAAGGTTAAAATAACACTGAATTTTTATAGCGCAAGCGATTACGTGAGTCAATAAAAAAGCCGGGAAAACGGCGCTCCGCATCGGTGCCGTTTCACGCTGTTCTTACTCGATAACTTTTTTTCAGGACTCTTGGTTCTGCCCGGGTAGAGGCTCTTTCTTCCTGCGAGGTCTGCTGCTTCTTTTCGGCTTCTCAGGGGCACCGTTTGACGCGGCATTTTCCGTGCCTGTGGTCATATCCCCAGTTTGAGCAGCCTTTACAGTGCTGGACGATGTTTCCACCCCGGCTTCCGTCTCCTGGTCCTTCTTCACCTCAGGTGCGACTTTCTTGCGGGGAGCTCTCCTCTTTTTCGGCTTCACTTCCTCGGTCTCTTCAGCGACAAACGCCGGCTCTTCGGACGATGCAACGGCCGGTTCAGGTTCACTCATTGCCGTGGCTTCGGGCAATGGCGTGCTGACAGATCCTGACTCTTCACCTGTCAACGGTTTTGGGCTTCGCTTTCTTCGTTTCCGCTTTTTCTTCTTGAGGACCGACTCGGTTTCCGCCTTCAATTCTTCTTCGCCACTTTCAGGAAGCTCGGGACGAGGAGCCGGGACAGAACTCTCAGCGCCTGCGGCTTGTTCAGTGTCTTCATCTGTCGCCAACGGCAATTCCTGGGCGGTCTGAGGCTTTTTCTTGTGTCGCCGCCTTTTTCTCTTGCTTTTCGACTCTTTCCCCTCGGCAACGGCTGCTGAGCCTTCTGTCGGTGCCTCGGCCTCCTGTTCCGGTGGGGGTATTTCGGCCTCCTGTTCTTGTGAAGCCTCCCTTTCCTTCTTGAGAAGTTCAAGTTCTATCTGGTTCATCATGAAGGAAGGTTTTCCCTTTACGGTGACCTCTATGTTGTATTCATTCTCTATCTGGGTAAGTTCCCGCTTTTTTCTGTTGAGAAGATAATAGGCGACATCGAGCGGCAATGCACCGCGCACTTCGGAAATGGTGCCTCGCGCAGCCGCGGTATGAACCTTGCGGAGAAATGAAAGGGCTATCGCCTCCACCGACTTGACCTTGCCATGTCCTCCGCAGTGGGGACACTCAAGATACACCGCCTCATTAATCGTCTGTTTAATCCGTTGGCGTGACATTTCCAGCAGGCCGAACTGTGATATCTTTCCTACACTCACCCTGGCCTTATCTGCTTTCAAGGCATTTTTGAGCGTCTTCTCCACTTCGGTCTGGTGCTTGCGGTCTCTCATGTCGATAAAGTCGACAACAATCAATCCACCCAGGTCGCGCAGCCTCAACTGTCTTGCAACTTCTTCCGCGGCTTCCATATTCGTCTTGAAAGCGGTATCCTCGACCCCTTTTTCGCCGGTGGATTTCCCCGAATTAACATCAATGCTTACCAGCGCTTCCGTGGGGTCTATGACAATTGAGCCGCCAGATTTGAGCGGTACTTTCTTTTCATAAATCAGGTCAATCTGCTCTTCCAGCTGGTATTTGGAGAAAATAGGCCTTTTTTCCTGATGGATCTTCACCCTCTTTTCGTAGCGCGGCATGATTTCCTTGAAAAAAGCCCGGGCCTGCTTGTACACCTCCTTACTGTCCACAAGCACTTCTTCGATGTCGGCGGTGAAATAATCCCTGATGGTCCTGATGACGAGATCTGATTCGCGGTATATGAGAGCCGGCGCCGTGGTTTCCGCCGCCTTTTCCCTTATGTTCTCGAATAGTTTCGTAAGGTACTGAAGGTCCTTGACCAATTCGCTTTTTCGTTTGCCGAGGGCTTCGGTTCTTATGATATAGCCGAATCCTTCCGGTATCCCGATTTCAGTGACAATTTCCTTGAGCTTTTTTCGGTCGCCTTCATTCTCAACTTTACGGGAAACACCCGCGGAATCGCTACCCGGCATGAGTACCATGTAGCGTCCCGGCAGAGAAAGGTACGTCGTGAGTGCAGCGCCTTTGCCTTCCCGCTCGCCTTTTTCCACCTGAACGATCAGTTCCTGTCCTCTGCGCAAGATTTCCTGAATTCTCGGACGCCTGTTCCTCTGCTCTTCGGGAACGTCATCTCTCCACTGCCAGTATTCGTTTTGTATTTCACCCATCTGGAGGAAGCCGAGTTTTTTTTGCCCAATTTCAATAAAAGCTGCCTGCAATCCGGGCTCGACCCTGACAACAACCCCCTTGTAGACATTTCCGCGGGTTTGTTCTTTCCCCGCTGTTTCAATGTCCAGTTCCAGCAGTTTTCCGTCGGAAACAATGGCAACTCTTGCCTCTTCGGGGTGCATAACATTGATAAGCATTTTTTTCGACATCGGGAACTTTCCTTTCGCCTCATATCAACTCAACGCAATAGTGCCCAATTTTTGCGGCTGCGAAGAAAACGGTAACGGATCTTTTTTGTCGGCCGGATGATTACGGCAGATACATGCCGTCAAAATTTATTAATTATAGCAGAGTTTTGCATTGATTGGCATGAAAAAAACAGAAATTGCTCATTTTTCCTTCCAAAAAAACACCTGCCGGGTAATACGCGGAAATTGACAAAAAGACGACATTCTTCATACAATAACAGCAAATACTGTTTTTGGAGATGCTGACCGCGATGCTGTATTTGAAAAATTTGTCCAAGGACTTCTGCGGGAACCCGGTTTTCCGTGATTTAAACTGGCATTTGAAAAAAGGGGAGCGAATCGGCCTTGTGGGTGAGAACGGGGCAGGCAAGTCAACTCTCATGAGTATTGTTGCCGGACGGATGGAGCCTTCCTCGGGTTCGGTCCAGGTAGCGAGGGAAGCCACCGTTGGTTATCTGCATCAGGATGCGATAGTTGCGGGAAACAGGACTCTTTTTGATGAGGTCATGAAATCCTTCTTCCATCTCCGGCGTATCGATGAGCAAATGAAGGAGTTAGCCGCACGAATGGAGGCGATGGGGATTGATAAGGGCGACAATGTTGAATTGTTGTCCCGGTATGGGCATTTGCAGGAAGAATTCCGGGTCAAAGGCGGCTATTCGATGGAAGCGGAAGCGGGAAATGTTCTGAACGGTCTCGGTTTCGCATTCGACGACAGGAAACGGCCCTGTTCGGAATTTTCGGGCGGGTGGCAGATGCGTATTGCGCTGGCAAAGCTTCTTATCCAGAAACCCGATGTGCTGCTTCTCGATGAACCGACCAATCATCTCGATCTCGAGGCGCGTAACTGGCTGGAAGAATACCTGCGGGGATACCCCTTTTCCGTAGTCCTAGTGTCACACGATCGCTTTTTCATGGACCAGGTTTGTCACCGTATTACCGAAATCTGGAACTGTTCCCTGACCGACTACCACTGTGATTACAGCTCGTATCTGCTGCGGAGGGAAGAACATGTCGTCCGGTTGCGGGAAGCAAAGCGCCGGCAGGACGAGGAAATCGGAAAGATAGAGGATTTTATCTCCCGTTTTCGCTACAAGGCCGATAAGGCTTCACTTGTCCAGTCGCGCATCAAGCAGCTTGAAAAAATTGAAAGGATCACTCTGCCCCCCGAACGCAAGCGTATATGTTTTGCCTTTCCGGAGGCTCCCAAAAGCGGCCGGATAGTTTTTGAGCTGAATAATGTGACCAAAGCGTATGGAGAGCATGTGATCCTGGACAATGCCGTACTTACCGTGGAGCGGGGAGAAAGAATATCGATAGTCGGCCATAACGGCGCGGGCAAATCGACACTGATGAATATTCTGGCGGGATGTGATTTTCAGAAGGGTGAGCGAACGGTCGGTCATAATGTGGTTGTCGACTACTTTGCCCAGAATCAATCGTCTTTTCTGGAATATGAAAGAACTGTCTATGAAGAATTGCTTGCGGATGCCCCCTTCGATGCGGTCCCCCGACTCAGGGACCTGCTGGGCGCCTTTCTTTTCTCAGGGGATGATATCCACAAGAGGGTTGGGGTTCTTTCGGGAGGGGAAAAAAACCGGGTCGCCCTGGCCAAGATGCTGCTTCGGCCGGCAAACGTTCTGCTGCTGGATGAGCCGACCAACCACCTCGATCTGGCCAGCAAGGATGTGCTTCTGGATGCCTTGAAATCTTTCGCCGGTACGATACTGTTCGTCTCGCACGACAGGTATTTTATAGATGCCCTGGCAACCCGCGTTGTTGAAGTGAACAATGGCGTATTAACGTCCTTCCCGGGGAGCTATGAGGATTACCTGGAGAAAAGCGTGGCGAGTATTGCAGCCAAACAGGCTGTCTGTCCTGTTTCCGTTTCGTCGGGCAATTGCGCGAATGACATGAATGTTCCGTCGAAGGCAGAGCGCATGCAGCGGCGTGATGAGGAAAAACAGAAGCAACGGGAGGATCGTGCCAGACAGAAAAGAATAGCTGAGTTGGAAGCGCAGATTGAAGAACATGAAACCTTATTGAATGCACTGGAGCAGAGAATGACCGACCCTGATTTTTTCAGGGATGCCGAAGCCTCCCGAAGTGCATCGGAGGAGCATGATATTCTCACCCGCAAACTCTCCGCATTCTATGCAGAATGGGAGGCAATCCAGGGGGCAATTGCCGTGTGAATTTCATGAACCGGGGCGGAATGCGCTGATTTCCTGCGATTCCCTTGTCTGCTTGACAGGAAGCCTTTCGATGATACTGTGTTACATAGTGAGAATTTCAGTAATTTCCGCTCGCCGAATGTTTTCGCGCTCCGGAATACACGTCTGAGGTAACAGAGTTATGAGTGAAAATACTGCGCTGTCCATTCCTGAAATACTGCCGCTATATCCCCTGAAGGATATGGTGGCATTCCCCTATATGATTTTCCCTCTCTTTATCGATGAAGGGGAAATGATTTCTTTTGAAGAAGCAAGGCGCTACCACAATCTTGTCGTGCTGGTCAAACTGAGGGATGAAAGAACAGGCGTTCTGGCGAATGACGTTCACGATATAGGCACGGTCTGTAAAATAAATCAGTTGTACAGGTTGCCGGAAGGCGGAGCAAAGGTAATCCTCGAGGGCGCAATGCGGGTGAGGATAAGCATGATCACGCAGGAAGTCCCTTTCATTCTCTCCCGGGTGGAACCGGTCCGCGAGTTCGTGGAAAAATCGGTTGTTTCGGATGCCTTGCTGCAGAGTCTGAATGCTCTTCTGAAAATTGCCCTTTCCTATGGCCGGCCTCTCCCGGATGATGTGCTGAAGATGATCGATTATATAGACAGCCCGGCGCGTTTTTCGGACCTTGTGGCGCTGTATGTGACGCTTCCTGTCGATGAACTGCAAAGGCTGCTTGAAGCGGTTGATCCTTTGGAGCGCCTGAAAAAAGTCTACATTCACCTTACCAACGAAGTCCAGCGGCTGCAGGTAAAGGCCGATATCCAGGCAGAAGTCGCTAAGCGTGTTGGTAAAACACAGAAAGATTATATTCTCCGTGAGCAGATGAAACAGATTCAGGAGGAACTGGGGGAAGAGGACAACAGATTAAGCGAGATGCAGGACCTGCGAAAGAAGATTTCCGGCAATGCAATGCCCGATGATGTAAAGAAGATAGCGGAAAAGGAATTGAAACGGCTGGAGAAAATCAACCAGTCTTCTCCGGAATACACGGTTTCCCGAACCTATCTGGATTATCTCGTAGGAATGCCGTGGAAGACTTCGACACAGGACAACAACGACATTAATCAGGCTGAAGTGGTTCTGAACGAAGACCACTATGATCTGGAGAAAATAAAGGAGAGGATACTGGAGTACCTTGCTGTCCGCTCCCTGAAACAAAGTATGAAAGGGCCGATCCTTTGTTTCGTCGGGCCGCCCGGAGTCGGCAAAACAAGTCTCGGCAAATCGATAGCAAGGGCACTGGGCAGGAAATTCATACGAATTTCTCTCGGCGGCATGCGCGACGAAGCGGAGATTCGGGGGCACCGGCGGACATATATTGGCGCTCTTCCGGGAAGAATTGTCCAGGAGATCTACCGATGTGGCAACAATAATCCCGTATTCATGCTTGATGAGGTCGATAAAATAGGTCTGGACTTTCGGGGGGACCCGGCAAGCGCTCTTCTGGAGGTATTGGACCCCGAACAGAATTTTTCCTTCACGGACCACTATCTTGATGTTCCCTTTGATCTGTCGAAGGTAATGTTCATTACTACTGCCAATATGCTTGATACGATCCCGCCACCTTTGAGAGACAGAATGGAGGTAATACCGCTTTCAGGATATACTGATGAGGAAAAGGAGAAGATAGCCTCCCGTTTTCTTATCTCCAGGGAAGTGGAAGAAAACGGATTGTCAGGGAATCCGCCTCAATTTCAGGTTGATGCAATTTACAAGGTCATACGTGAATATACGCGCGAAGCGGGGGTCCGTAATTTGCAGCGCAATATAGCTTCCATTTGCCGCAAGATTGCGAAGGAGATCACCCAGAAAAAGCCGCCACGTGAAGTCATTACCCCTGCAGTCGTTGAAGAACTTCTCGGACCAAGGAAGTTTTTTAATGAAGTTGCCGCCGAGAAAGATCGGGTTGGGGTAGTAACGGGTCTTGCATGGACAGAAGCGGGTGGAGATATAATTTTCATAGAAGCGACTCGTATGGCAGGCAAAAGAGAGTTGATCCTGACAGGGTCGCTTGGAGAGGTAATGCGGGAATCGGTTCGGGCTGCCCTGTCTTTCGTCCATTCAAATTGCACGGAATGGGGGATAGAGGAAAAGGTTTTTGAAGAAATGGTCATCCATATACACGTACCCGCAGGAGGCATACCCAAGGATGGTCCATCCGCAGGAATTGCCATGGTCACGGCAATCGTTTCCCTGCTGACTGGCCGCCCTGCACGCAGAAGCGTGGCAATGACGGGAGAAATAAGCCTGACGGGTCGAGTGCTTGCCATTGGCGGCATCAAGGAGAAAGCGCTGGCTGCCCGCCGTGCCGGGGTAAAAAAGGTGTTGGTGCCCGCAAAAAATCAGGTTGACATGGAAGATGTTCCTGAAAGCGTCAGGGAAGAACTCGAGTTTGTTTTTGTCGATGATGTTCGGAAGGCTCTTGCGATAGCTCTTGTGTGAAATTGTTTCCGATGAGCTTGCCCTTGCGGAACTGCTTGTAATCGTTATCGTCTGATACGTGTTGCGGGGCGCCTGCGGTGAGCAGGGAGCTTCTAATGACGGTCGTTGGATATTCCGCAAGGTGTATTTGAATGTGCGGCCGCATCGGCAAAATTTTATCTTGACAAAGGGTGAAGCTGTCATCTAAAGTTACTCTTTTCGTAAAAAGAATCCCGCTTTTTATCAGTTACAAGTAAGCCAGCTGAAAGAATAGAGTTCTCATGTTTGACGCCCTTTCCGATAAACTGGATTCCATTTTCAAGAAACTCCGCGGCCAGGGAGTAATGACCGAGGAGAATATCAAGAGTGCTCTTCGTGAGGTGCGCCTCGTCCTTCTTGAAGCCGATGTGAATTTCAAAGTCGTCAAGGATTTTATCGACAGGGTCCGTAATCGAGCGATAGGTTCTCAGGTATTGCAGAGCCTTGCACCCGGGCAGCAAGTAATTAAGATTGTCCACGAAGAGCTTGTTGGACTGATGGGGGGCGGCGAGGATAACAGCCTCGATCTTGCCGCTAGGCCACCCGTCTCCATCATGATGGTCGGACTTCAGGGCTCAGGTAAGACGACGAGCTGCGGCAAGCTTGCGCGCTACCTGAAGGCGCAAAGGAGAAGGCCACTGCTGGTTCCCGCCGATGTCTACCGTCCTGCGGCGATAGATCAGCTAAAGACCGTTGGACGACAACTTGGAATTGAAGTTTACGAATCGAGGCCGGATCAGGACCCTGTAGATATTTGCCGTGAAGCGCTCCGCTACGCGGAGCTTTCAGGTTTCGACACCCTCATAGCAGACACGGCCGGCCGTCTTCAGATAGATGAAAAGCTGATGGGAGAACTTGCCAAAATAAAGGACGTGGTCGACCCTCGCGAGATTCTTCTGGTAGCTGATGCCATGACCGGCCAGGAGGCTGTCAATGTTGCCACCGGCTTCGATGAGATGCTTGGCCTCACCGGTGTGGTGCTCACCAAACTCGATGGGGATGCCAAAGGGGGTGCCGCCCTTTCCATTAAAGCGGTT
>JAGFXO010000138.1 GCA_017861285.1 Geobacteraceae bacterium
TTTTCAGGATTGCCGCGGGGATGAACCTTCAGAACGTTGCGGACAGCCTTATGGAACCAGGTTATGAGAATAAGCTCGTTGCCGGGAGCGATGCCTTCAAGGCCATCCGCAAAGACCGGGTCGATTTCCACCCAGGCATCCGGTGCCCCTTCCCAGTTCTGCTTTTGACAATTCTCCAGCCTCTTCAGGGATGAGCGCACGAATCCGATCGGCCGTAGCCCATATCGGTCGACATCATTGACGCCTTCCATCACTTTCCATCCTTTCCGTTTACCTTTTCGGCGAAATATCGTTGATTCCGAGACTTCACCCAAAATGTCTCGATGGAACGGGGCCGACCACAATCATGGAACCACCCTCGTCCACATGTTCGATATCACCATGGCAACTATTGGCTTCAGTTTTTGTGACTAAGGACGTCGGGATGGGGTCTGTACAGAGCCTGGTTTTCATCCCAGCAATCCGCCTGCCCGTCGAAAAAGAGCTTCAGGTCCATGTTCAACTCCCTGACAATACAGGTTATCATCGTCGATCGCGCACCGGGTTTACAGCGTCGATTCAAGAGTCACGAGATCCTATCCCTTCCTGTTACGCGGCCAGGTTTTGGAGAGATCGAATATGAGCATTGCATATCCGTAATCGACATCGCTGTTGCTTCCGGTGGCATCTCGGAAGAATTTGCCGGTAAAGAAACGGTCATAGCCGACAAGAACCGAGATAGCTTCGTTCACGGTATAGGCAAGGGTGAAATCAGTCTCCAGGCCAAGGTCTTTGCTGAAGCCATCCGGTACCGCATTGGCGTAAAAGTAGCGTGCGGCGGCGGAGAAGGCGAGTTCCTTCGTCAACTCGATCCCCCATCCGAGATTGAATATCTGCAGGCCGCTTGCGTGGGATTCCCCCGCATCTACCCCGGAGAGATCGCCGATCAGGTTCATATCCCCGGTCAGGGAGGTGTCCGTATTCGGATTTCGGAACTCTCGCCGGGACGAAATGCCGTTCACCGCATCCCGGTCCCCCGAGCCATAAGCGTAGCTTGCGAAGAAGAAATTCTTCCTCCCGAGCAACTCGGCCTCAACGGTCACGTCCGCATGGCCGCCCCAGGCATTGATCCGGTCATTTCTTCCGGTATCGCCGTTAAAGGTCCTGCCGCTTTCATAGACCGGCTCGATTTCCAGGGATACCGGCCCGAATGCGACGGTACCGCGGAGTCCCCAGGTGTTCAGGTATTCGCCGGAATAATGGTCGGCAGAGCCGATGTCGTTGAAGCCGTATGCTTCGATAACGCCCCCCTCAGCGAAAACATAACTCGCATAGCCTCCGACCAGGGTCCCCTCGACACCATCGGAGAAGGGAGTCGCATACCAGCCGCCAAGGAAGTCGACGGTGAGAGGTTCTACAGGCTTCACCCGCAGCAGCGCCGCATCGAAGGAGAGTCCCTTGAAGAAAGAGTCGCTGCCGAGAATGAAAGTGCTGCCGTAAACGAATTCCTGGCGGCCCGCCTTCAGGGAGAGAACGTCTGAACCGGGAAGCCTTCCCTCCACGTAACCCTGGTAGAGAGAATACTTTCCAAGATACTGGCTCCCTCCGGTATAGCCATACCCCTGCCCTTCAAGGTGAATATCAAGGTATTCGACCGGATGCCAGTATACATACGGTTGCACCCGGTAGAGGTAACGCCCCTCGGCATGTCCGGGGTTGTAGGCCAGGTCAGGGAGCCTGAAATTGTCGGCCCCCTCGCCCCTCGTGAAAACCTTGATTCCCGCCTTGAGGGCAAAGGCGTGCTCTTCGGGCTTGGCAAGGATTCTCTCGATGGCATCCCGCCTCGCTTGATACCCCTCCGTCCCGGCGAGTTCCGGTTTTAAAGCCTCATGCAGCCGGGCGATTCTTTCCAGGTCATCCCTGGCAACCGCGCCGACACCTTCCTTGTCACACTTCTCCACTACTCTCTCAAGAACGGAAAAGAAACAGGCGGCGATCTCGCTTTTAAAGCAGGGTTTACCCTCCTCAACGACCGCATGGGGAAGTTTTCTTGCAGTATCATACTTTTTTACACCCAAATCTGCTACCTCCATGCACGACCAGCGCTGGATGGTGACCTGCTCCGGGATGTGTACCGCATCTTCCGCTGCACGCGTGATACGTACATGGAACATTAACAATATTGCTATAATAAAAACGACAAAAAACATTTTTTTCATGAACAATTCCCCTTTTCGAGAACTGTAAAATATGCGCAAGAGTTTGATTTGTTCAGGATGTCGGATTCCGTTTTTTCAGAATCAGTCCGATTATTAATGCCAGGGCAAGTGTCAGCACCCCGCCGATGATACCCGAAACGCTGGTACCGACATCGATGCTGCTTTGTTCGGATGCTTTTTCTTCAATCGGCTTGCTCTCGCCGATGGCCGAGGATGGCTTCCTGAAGGAATAATCGGGGAGGAAGGCAATTTTTTCCTGCAGGGCGGCAAGCGCAGGATGGATGCCGCCCTCCGGGGAATTCAGCTCTTGTTTGCCGGTGACATGGGCGACCGCCCATTCGAGGCCATCGGGATTGCTTGATGCAAACCAGGAGACGATCCCTCCCGTCAGGAGGGCAGCCAGTGAAAGGACAATCAGCACATTTCTCACGGGACTGGCGCCACTACGTCTGCAGTTATCGGCCTCCTCCAGAATTTCAGGCCTCGCTTTATGAATAAACGCCACAACCGAGGCAGTGACAAATCCCTCGACAATTCCGATGGCCAGGTGAATCGGCTGCATCAGGAGAACGAAAGTAGAGAACGGCAGATCGGAAATTCCCGAAAATACCGTCTCAAGGACCACCCCGAAAGCTCCCATCTGCAGGCCGGCGACAGCGGCGACGATTGCAGCAAAGGTCATGCGCATACGGCTCGGATGGTCTCCGGTGATCTTCCGATAGATGAACGGATAGGCGATGAAAGCAGGAAAAAACCCCAGGTTGAAAATGTTGCAGCCGAGGGCAAGCAAACCTCCATCGGCGAAGAAAAGTGCCTGGACGAAAAGAACCGATGCGATGGTGAGAAAAGCGGCGTGGGTCCCCAGGAGTATGGCAAGCAGCAAGCCGCCACCCAGATGGCCGCTCGATCCCGTACCCGGTATGGTGAAATTGATCATCTGGGAGGCGAAAATGAATGCTCCGAGAACCCCCATGAGAGGCACCTTGCGGTCATCGAGCTCTTTTCGCACTTTTGCGGAGCAATAGGCTATGGTCCCTGCCGAGGCCGCCCACATGGCGCCACCGACGCCGGGAGAAAGCAGAGCATCTGCCATGTGCATACAGATTACCCCCTTGCAATTGGCATTCAGTGTTACGTATAAAATAATTGTAACACAAATTGTATAACTTACCACAAATTAAGCGTCAAGCAATTTTTTACTCATAATAAATAATTCAAATAAATCAACATATTTTTTCATAATGATCAAAATCAGGGGAGATTCCGGGTTCTAAATTTTATTGACTTTGGTGGCATTATGCCGTATTGATTTCTCACCTATAAAACCGAATGGATGTGTGGAAGAGGGGTGAAAAGCCCCCGCTGCCCCGCAGCCGTAAAGGGAACGAAAGCCCGTTCACCGCAAGGCGAAAAAGCCACTGGGAGAAATCTTGGGAAGGCGGGCAAGTAGGTCGCCCTGAGCCGGAATACCTGTCCATTTGAATCTCGCGGGAGGTGCTTTCATGCATCATTATTTCTACGCCGTATTCCCCTGTCGATATCATTCCGTTTTCCAGCACCACAATTCGATACATTCAGGCATATTCTCCGGCAACTGAGGCCATCCGAATACCATAGCGCATGGCGCGGCAAGCATACTCCTCCACCAATCCCCAGGGCTACCCCCCTCGCCACGCATTACGAAAGGCAGGTAATATGAGTACACATGAAACTTATTCGGGACAAGTGCTCCAGGTTGTCAAGCGCGATGGTTCAATGGCCCCATTCGATGCCGACAAGATCCGCTCCGCTATCCAGCGTGCCGGCCAGGCGAGCGGCGAGTTCGACCATACCGAGGCAGGGCTTCTGACGGCGCAGGTGCTCAAGGTGGTATGCCACAAATACCAGAGCGCGGCACCCCATATCGAAGGGATCCAGGACGTGGTGGAGCAGGTGCTTATTTCGGCAAACCATTTCAAAACCGCCCGCGCTTATATTGTCTACCGGGAACAGCACCACAAGCTCCGGCAAGACCGCAAAACCGTCGTTGACGTGGCCGGCTCGGTGAACGAATACCTGGACAAACTGGACTGGCGCGTTAATGCCAATGCCAACCAGGGATATTCACTCGGAGGGCTTATCCTGAATGTTTCCGGCAAGGTGATCGCCAACTACTGGCTGAACCATGTCTATCCGCCGGAAGTGGGAATGGCCCACCGCGAAGCGGATCTCCATATCCATGACCTGGACATGCTCGCCGGGTATTGCGCCGGCTGGTCGCTGCGCATGCTGCTCGGTGAAGGCCTGAACGGGGTCCCGGGGAAGGTTGAAGCCGCTCCGCCCAGACACATGTCAAGCGCCGTCGGCCAGATAGTCAATTTCCTGGGCACACTGCAAAACGAGTGGGCCGGCGCACAGGCATTCAGTTCCTTTGATACCTGCATGGCCCCCTTCATCCGGAAAGACAGCCTGCCGTACGCGGAGGTAAAACAGTGCATCCAGGAACTGGTCTATAATCTGAACGTGCCGTCCAGATGGGGAACGCAAACCCCTTTCACCAATCTGACCTTCGACTGGGTCTGCCCGGAAGACCTGCGCGATCAGGTGCCGGTCATCGGCGGCGAAGAGATGCCGTTTACGTACGGTGAACTGCAGACCGAGATGGACATGATCAACCGGGCCTACATCGAGGTCATGAACGCGGGCGATGCGAAAGGCCGCGTGTTTACCTTCCCCATTCCGACATACAATATAACCGCTGACTTCCCCTGGGAGAACGAAAACACCGAACTGCTTTTTGAAATGACCGCCAAATACGGTCTCCCCTATTTCCAGAATTTCATCAATTCGGAACTGAAACCCAACATGATCCGGTCCATGTGCTGTCGCCTGCAACTGGATCTGCGCGAACTGCTGAAGCGCGGCAACGGTCTCTTCGGGTCTGCCGAGCAGACCGGCTCCATCGGCGTGGTGACCATCAACTGTGCACGTCTCGGCTATCTTCACAAGGAAGACGAGGCGGCCCTACTGGAAAAACTGGACGAACTGCTGAAAATTGCCCGGAACAGCCTCGAAATCAAGCGCAAGGTAATCCAGCGGCATATGGACAACGGCCTGTTCCCCTACACGAGGCGGTACCTCGGCACCTTGCGCAACCATTTCTCCACCATCGGGGTAAACGGCGCAACCATTTCTCCACCATCGGGGTAAACGGGATCAACGAAATGATCCGTAATTTCACCAATGATGAGCATAACATTTCTACACCGTGGGGACATGGATTCGCCCTCCGCCTCCTGGATCACCTGCGCGCAAAGATGCTCGTTTTCCAGGACGAAACGGGGCACATGTACAACCTGGAAGCAACCCCGGCGGAGGGAACAACGTACCGGTTCGCCAAAGAAGATCGGAAAAAATTTCCCGACATCATCCAGGCGGGAACAAAGGAGATGCCCTACTATAGCAATTCATCGCAACTGCCGGTCGGTTTCACCGACGACCCGTTCGAGGCCCTGAAACGTCAGGAAGAGCTGCAACGGAAGTATACCGGGGGCACGGTACTCCATCTCTACATGGGCGAGCGCATTTCAAGCGCCGAAGCCTGCAGGAACCTGGTGCGCCGCTCACTGGAAAACTTCAGCCTTCCCTACATCACCATAACCCCGACTTTTTCCATCTGCCCGAAACACGGATATTTGTCTGGGGAACATCAGTTCTGCCCGGAATGTGATGCCAAAATTATGGCGAAAAGAGAGGCGTCAGGGAGCAAAAACGCGGCTTCACACCCGGGAGCACGGCAGGACCCTCTGCACGACGCAGACCGGCAACCCTGTGAAGTCTGGACTCGGGTAATGGGATATCACCGGCCCGTGGCGTCTTTTAATATCGGCAAGAAAGCCGAACACGCCGAGCGGCTTTTTTTCAGACAAAGCAAGACATCCGAAAAGGAAATCATGTGAGGATCGGGGGCCTTCTTCCCTTTACCACGATCGACTATCCCGGGCGTCTCGCCGCGGTAGTCTTCTGCCAGGGGTGCCCATGGCGTTGTGATTTTTGCCACAACACTCATCTTCTTTTCGAGAACGGTGAAATGAAATTTACGTGGGAAGAGGTGCTGCGTTGCCTGGCAACCCGGAAGGGCTTGCTTGATGCCGTGGTATTCAGCGGCGGGGAGCCGACTCTTCAGGAACCGCTGTCGGCCGCGATAGGCGAGGTGAGGGAGATGGGCTTTTTGGCCGGGCTGCATACAGCAGGGGCATACCCTGAAAAATTCGAGCCGCTCGTACCGCTTCTCGACTGGGTCGGAATGGATATCAAGGCGCCCTTTGAAGAGTATGAAATGGTAACCGGTATCTCCGGCAGCGGAGACAAGGCCTACGAAAGCGCGAATATTCTGATCCGAAGCGGAATACCCTGCGAATTCCGGACTACATTGCATCCCATGATGATGGAGGATGGAGGCAGCCGCCTGATGCACATGGCGCATGATTTGAAAAACATGGGAGCAAAGCATTTCGTGATCCAGAAGTATCACCCTTCGGGTGAAAAGGCACCCTCGCCCAGCTTCCCATTCCAGTCAGTGGGGGGCGTAATCGATTCTGTATCTGCCCTGTTCGACAGCTTTTATATTCGACTGTGATTGCAAAGGAGAGTGCGTCAGATCCAGTTTTTCGGATACTGGCGATGATGGACAATGTTGTTGGTAAAAAGAGCCACCGCAAGCAGGATCAGCACCCCGGCAAGGACCGGAAACAGGAGAAATCCATAGCCTGCATGTCCCTGGACGCCGATCAGGGC
>JAGFXO010000015.1 GCA_017861285.1 Geobacteraceae bacterium
GACAGCACGGTGATCACAAGCACAAGCCTTTTTGCCAGTTCCTCTTCTCCCGACTCTACGGCGGAATAGATCGCCAGGGGGATGGTCTGGGTTTTGCCGGGAATATTCCCCGCTACCATAAGTGTCGCCCCGAATTCGCCCAAAGCCCTGGCAAATGCGAGTACCAGCCCGGCAAGGATTCCCGGCCACGCCAGAGGAAGGGTGATGGTCAGGAAAATTCTTATTTCCCCTGTTCCCAGGGTACGCGCGGCATTTTCCAGAGAAATGTCCACGCTGGAAAAAGCCGCCTTTGCGCTCTGGTACATGAGGGGGAACGACACTATGGCCGATGCGAGTACCGCCGCCCACCAGGTGAAGATTATCTGAAAATCGAAATTCTCCAGGAGAAAGCTACCCAACAAGCCGCGCTTGCCGAAAAAAATCAGCAGACCGTACCCCAGGACCGTGGGGGGAAGGACCATGGGCAGGATAATCGCCGATTCCACGATATTCTTCCCCATAAACTCTCTTCTTGCCATGAGGCGGGCAACGACGATGCCGATGACAAAGTCGATGCAAACCGCTATCAGGGCTACTTTCAGGGAAAGAATTATCGGTTCCGTCATCATTGCTCCATGACCATGAAACGGACAGGGTAAGCAACCCTGACCGCAAGTGGTTTAAAACTGTAAACGGCGCATATTTTTGCGGTGCGGGAATTTTCTGAAGGCCTCCGCCATGTCATTACTTGCAGGGGCAATGCCAATATGCTGCGTTTAAGGTAATGAAACGAGACCATATTCGCTGAAAAGTCGCACCCCCCCGCACACAGGACGCTCGGGAGATGTACCGGCGCTGCTCATGAATACAATTTGTCAGCGTCCCCGGTGAGGAAAACACCGCAACGATCAGTTTTGATTCGTTGCCTGCACAAAAACAAGGCATCCTGTTTTCTCACGTGTAATTATGGAAATGAACCGGGCGGGAAGAACCAGTTGAGAAGATATCGAGCAAACCAATCAGCAGGATATCTTCTCCCGGCTTGGTGCAGATGGGAAGGGTTATGGCGAACAGGCAGTTAAAACATGTCCCCGATGTTTTGTGAAAAACCATACGGGAGCGGCGTGCACCCCAGATAACTCCTGAAGTCAGATCGGGAGTTACCGGTTCATCAGGTGGTCAACAGTTTCATCAGCCGTTCTCAGAGCCGCAGCAACACAGTCGTTCAGGCCGATGCCCCGGTACGAATTGCCCGTCAGGAACAGGCCCGGATGCTGCAGGCATCTTTTGCCCAATGCGGCCAATCGGGCAGCGTGGCCCGTCGTGTATTGCGGAATGGCAGACGGATGGCGGAAAATACGGACGAAAGACGGGGCTTCCCGAATTCCCATGATATGCCTCAAATCCTCCCGGGTCCGTTTCTCTACTTCATCATCGGACAGGTTGATCCTGTCGGGGAAGCAGGCTCCGCCCATCATGCTTCTCAACAGGACCTTCCCCCGGGGAGCGCGGTTCTCGAAAATGCTGGAATCCCAGAGTGTCCCCAAGGTGTTCATTCCCTCTTCCCTGGTGATCAGGTAACCGAAACCGCACAGGTCATGCTCGATCCGCTCTCTCTCGTACCCGAAACAGATAACAACCATCGATGCATAGGGAATCTGGTGGAGAATCCGTCCCATTTCGGAATCCAATTCCCTGACAATTTCAGCGGATGCATATGAAGGAGAAGCAAGAATGACTGCATCCGCATCCATTTCACCCGTATCGGTGCGAACCAGGTAAGGGACGGTATCCCCCTTGCGGATCCCTGTTACCGGAAGTCCCCCGATAATTGCCGCGCTCCCGAGATCCTCCGTCAGAATATCGGTCAACTCCTGGATGCCGTTGCTGAAAGAGGTGAGAATACCGCCGGGACCTGCGGCCCCCGAGACGACCTTGCCCTCAGCCCGCTCCTTCCTCTTCTTTTTTGCAAGCCGTATCATGGCCATTACCAGGCTCCCGTATTCCCTCTCCAGCTCCGCTATTCGCGGGAAACACGAGTTGAGGGACATGGTTTCAGGGTCACCCGCAAAAATGCCGGAAACCATGGGGGCGATCAGCTTTTGCAATGCCTCTGCACCCAGCCTGCGGCGACCGAATGACGCAAGGGTTTCGTCAATGCCGGCGGGAGGTCCGGGGATGAAGGGTTCCATAGAAAGCCGCAATTTCCCCGGCCAGGAAATGAGTTTTGATCTGAAAAAAGCCGGCCCGTTTTCCGGGAGGCTGTGGAGAGACCCTTCCGAATAGATGAAGCGTTTGCGGGCATTATCGTTGCTCCGCAACAGACGCTCCTTTACATGAAGTCCTTCACAGAGTTCCAGTGTCTGTGGCTTGCTGTCCAGAAAACCGTTTGGCCCCCATTCGCAGATAAATCCTTCGTCCTTTATGCTCCAAATCTTGCCGCCGATTCTTTTCTCTTTCTCGAGCAGGGTCACTTCCAGGTCAAGCCCGGAACTCCTGGCCTTTTGACGCAGAAGATACGCGGTAGCCAAACCTGAAATGCCACCCCCGACAACGATTGCCTTTTTCATGGAGCCTCCCGCACCGATTTTTTCGAATACATGCAGCACCCGTTTCTGCTGATCACTCAAATGTATCGAGGATATCGACCAGTGTTTCCAATGCGTCCACAAGCCTCTCCTGATCCTTTTCAGGAAGCCGGTTCAACAGAACTCTATAATTTTCAACAATCCCGTCTCCCAACTCCCTGATCAACGCCTTACCCTGGTCAGTGGCATAAATAATTACCCGTCGCCTGTTTTCCGCATCTACCGACCTCCCTACGAAACCAAGATTGACAAGTTTTTCCACCATTTCACTGGCTGAGCTCATGGCAATATTCAGATCGCAAGCAAGTGAATTCAGAGAACATTGCCCTTTATCATGAATACTCAGCAGCATCTTGAACTGATTGTAGGACAAGTCCATGCCTTCATGCAGCATGCTCCTTAGTCTCCCCATGGCACGCATGATGGCGGGATAGAGCCGGGCAATCCGTTCAATTTTTTCCATTCGGTCTCCAGTGGCGTGCTCTGAATAATCTTTCGTGCGGAAAAGCGGAACGCAAAACAATTCGGTTCCCTAAATTTTAGAATATCGAAATATATTGTCAACCTGAATCACGCATATCCTGCAAAAGGCCTCCCTCCGATCGGTAAACACGCAACAGACTGTTGACATGAAGGTAATCTGCTATTACATTCATTCAAGAGATCATGGAAAGGATTACCTGATGGATTACAAAGATTACTACCAGACACTTGGCATAAAAAAAGGCGCTTCAAGCGAAGAAATCAAAAAGGCATATCGCAAACTCGCGGTCAAATACCATCCTGACAAAAACCCGGGCAACAAGGATGCTGAAGAAAAATTCAAGGAAATCAATGAGGCATACGCCGTCCTTTCCGACCCTCAGAAGAAGCAGCAGTACGACCAATTTGGTTCGACGGGCTTCCATCAGCGCTTTTCCCAGGAGGACATCTTCCGCGGCTTCGATGTCGGGGACATTTTCAAGGATCTCGGTTTCGGTACCGAGGATATTTTCTCCCGCATATTCGCCGGAGGCAATTTTCAACAGGGACCGAGATTCAAGGCAAGGAAACGGCGTGGCGAAGATTTCACCATGGATATGAATATCTCTTTCCGTGAGGCGGCACAGGGTGTCGAGAAGCGCGTGGCATACATCAGGGACGGCGTGCGTGAAGAGTTATCGGTGAAAGTACCCGCAGGAATAGCAAACGATTCCAAATTGCGGGTGGCCGGCAAGGGGGGACAAGGAACTGCGGAAGGACCAGCGGGAGACCTTTATCTCACCGTCAAGGTCGGGGCTGATCCCGTTTTCACGCGGGAGGAAGACGACATTGTAGTCGAGCGAGCAATTCGATTTTCCGAGGCTGCCCTCGGCACATCGATCGAAGTCCCGACACTGGATGGCAACAAAAGAATAAAAATCCCGGCCGGAATCCAACCGGGGACGAAAATACGCCTGAAAGGCTTTGGATTCCCCCACTTAGGCAAAAACACCCGTGGGGATCTCTATGTAAGGATAGTGGTAACGGTTCCGGAAAGCCTGACGGAATCGCAGAAAAAGCTTCTCAAAGAACTGGTCGCGGCAGGCCTCTAAGATACAATACCGTTCATTGAAGCGGCAAGGTTCATCACCTCATGTCAATGGCGGCATTTTTCCTCAGTTCCGCAAGCCACTGATTGAAACGCTCCTCCGATTTCTTCTTGTAGAGGATATCCTCTATTTCCCGTCGTACCTTTTCGTACGACTGGCCTTCAACCTGGGACCGCTCTTCAAGCTTTACAATATGAATGCCTGACTGCGTTGCAAACGGCTCGCCGACTTCCCCGGGTTGCAGTTTCATAAGGGCGGCTTCGAATTCGGGAAGCATTTCGCCCTTTTTGAAAGTGCCAAGGTCACCACCTTCCTTTGCAGAAGGATCATCGGAATATTTTCTCGCCAGTTCTTCGAAATTTTTCCCGCTCTTTGCCTCGGTAAAAATAGCGGATGCCTTCTCAGTCAGCCGCTTCCTTTGCTCCGGGGAAGCATCTGCCGGAATTTTGAGAGTAATCAACCGTGCACGGAAACTTTCTTCTTTTTTAAATTTTTCGGGATTGGCGGAATAGAAATCGCGAACCTCTTTTTCGGTGATCTGAATCTTTGAACGGACTTCCTGGCTTATCAGTCGCAGCCTCTCAAGTTGTTCCCGGAGCTGCGCCTTGTACTGTTCGTAGCTGATGCCCTGGCTGTTCAGGGCCGCCACAAGCGTTTCCTGACTGATGTTGTTCTGTTTTTTTACATCCTCAATCGCCTGCTTGATTTCTTCATCAGAGATCTTTATGTCGAGTTCTTTGATTTTCTGGGTGATCAGCTTCTTGTTGATGAGCGAGTTCAGTGCGGCTTCGCGAAGTTGGCCGTCATCGACCGTTTTTTTCGCCGGGTTTCCGGCAAGCGCTTTTTCCATATCGCCCTGCTCTTTCCCGACTTCATAATTTGTAATCGGATCGTCATTCACAATGACGGCTATGCCGTCAATCTGCTCGGCAAGGGACGCAGCAGGAAGAGAGAGAACAACAAACAGGATTAGATTGGCGAGAATTTTGTTCATATTTTTTTCGTCCCGGCTTACATTGGGTGGATAAAAGGGAGACTCCCCGCGAGGACTCTCCCATAGGTGATGATATCCGTTCCTGTCAAGGGGGCAGGCTATCCGCCTGCCCCCGCAATTCCCGGATCGTTATTTCGAAGGGGCTGCCGGCACCGGCGCCTTTTCAGCAGGGCTGCCGCCAACTTCATTCAGCACATCTTCCTTGATGGAAATTTTTGCGTTTTTCTTGAGGCTTTCCTTCAACTGCTGCAATACCTCCTGCTGCTTGGCAGGCATCATGGCTGCCTTGATCTGGTCCTTGACCTCGTCAAAGGAACGCACTCCGGCGGCACGCTTTCCGGTCACTTTGATGATATGGAAACCGTATGGAGTTTTTACTACATTCGAAAGCTCCCCGTCCTTCAGACCGAATGCCACCTTGTCGAATTCCGGAACCATGGTCCCCTTGGAAAACCACCCCAGGTCACCACCTTTGGCCGCCGAAGCATCAGCCGAGTTTTTCCTGGCCAGCTCTTCAAAGCTCGCTCCTTTTTTCAGTTGAGAGAGAATATCCTGGGCGGAGCTTTCGGACTTGACCAGAATGTGGCTTGCTTTAACCTGCTCACCGGACTTGAACTTGTCCTTGTTCTGATCGTAGAATTTCTTCATCTCATCATCGGAAATCTTGATATCCTGTTCAATCTTCTTCCGCACGAAAGCCTCAACGACAACCCGCTTCTTGAGATCTTCCAGGCGGGTGACGACTTCCTTGCTCTTGTCGATACCATCCTTTTTCGCCTGCTCCAATACGAGCTCACGAACGACCATGCTTTCGAGAAGTTCCTTTTTGCCCTCGGGTGTCTGGGCCATGGGCCTGATGTAGGGCGGGAGGTTTTCCACCTCGGCATTAAAATCTTTGACAGTTATTTTCGTGCCGTTTACCTCCGCGAGGGTCTTGCCGTCGTTCTTGGTTTCCACATCGGAAGCAGGTTTGCAGGCAAAAAGTGCCATGGAACAGAGGACCAGGGCCAGTTGTTTGGAAAATTTTGTACAATACACCGGGCATCTCCTTTTTTTTCAGCAAAATTAAACAGATAAGCTGTACAAGTATCACATCATACCAGCCTTTTCAAGATATTTCTGGTTTCCGCAAGCGCCCCTTCGAAGGAGGTGTCGGACAAATCGGCGCAGAGGCGGAAATCAGGGGTGAATTGATATTTTTTTGGAGACTGCCGGATCAGTGACAGTATCGCGTCGGGGGAAACGGGGGTTTTTTCGTGGAATGAGGCAATGAGCCTTCTCCCGTCAAATTCGAGCTTTCTGATCAGGAACGACTTCAAGTGTACCCTGAGCCTCATCACTTCAAGCAGGTATGAAACCGCCGCCGGCAATACACCGAACCGGTCGACGAGTTCTTCCATGATCTCCGAGACATCGTCTTCCGAAACAGACTGCGCCAGCTTCTTGTATAACACCAGCCTCTGGTTCGGGTCCTGCACATAATCTTCAGGGATGAAGGCGGGTATCCTGAGATTTATTTCCGGCTCAACCCGTTCCGTATGCTCCTCACCCTTCAACCTGCACACAGCCTCCTCGAGGAGCTCGGTATAGAGTTCGAAGCCCACGGCGGCAATGTTTCCCGCCTGTCTGGCGCCAAGGAGGTCTCCGGCTCCGCGTATTTCAAGATCATGGGTGGCAATGCGGAACCCAGCTCCCAGGTCGGTTATATCCTGGATGATCTTCAACCTTTCACGGGCATCGGGGGATATGGCTCCCTCACCCGGAATCAGGAAATATGCATATGCCCGCTGACGGGAGCGACCGACCCGGCCGCGCAACTGGTACAGTTGGGCAAGGCCGAAACTGTCGGCACGGTTGATTATTATGGTATTTGCAGTCGGGATGTCAAGCCCCGACTCGATAATGGTAGTACAGAGAAGCAGATTGTATTCGCCGTGCATGAACCCCAGCATGACCTCTTCAAGCTCTTTTTCGTTCATCTGGCCATGCCCCACAGCGAGCCTGGCCTCGGGAACCAGACTTTGCAGGTATTCAGCCATTGCCTGAATCGACTGGACACGATTATGGACAAAGAACACCTGCCCGCCTCTCCGCAGCTCACGCATGACGGCCTCCCGTATCATGTCGTCCGAATACCGCGCGACGAAGGTCTTGATGGAAAGACGATCGACCGGAGGGGTATCGATAATGGAAAGCTCCCGTATTCCCGTCAAGGACATATGGAGGGTTCTCGGTATCGGCGTAGCGGTAAGGGTCATGACATCGACAACCGCCCGGTACTGTTTCAGTTTCTCCTTGTGAGCAACACCGAATCTGTGCTCTTCGTCGATGATGACCAGACCCAGATCCTTGAATACCACGTCCTTCTGCAACAGTCGGTGTGTACCGATAATGACGTCGATCTCACCTTTTTTCACTTCTTCGAGAATGGTTTTCAATTGCCTGGGAGAACGGAACCGGGAAACCATTTCCACCTTTACCGGGTATGCCTCGAAACGTTTGCGAAAAGTTTCCAGATGCTGTTGTGCGAGAACGGTAGTCGGCACCAGCACGGCAACCTGCTTCCCGTCCATGACCGCCTTGAACGCCCCGCGCATGGCAACTTCCGTTTTACCATATCCAACATCACCACAGATGAGGCGATCCATGGGCTTTTCTTTTTCCATGTCACCCAGCACATCTTCGATTGCCGACATCTGATCGGGGGTCTCTTCATACGCAAACGATGCTTCGAACTCACGATACAGGTCATCGGGGGGCGAGAAGGAAAACCCTTCCTCAACCTGTCGTGACGCGTAGATTTTCAGCAGCTCCTCGGCCATTTCCCTAACCGATTCAAGGACTTTCGCTTTCTTTTTCTCCCATCCGCCGCCGCCGAGCCTGTCGAGAACGGGGGTAATCCCTTCGGAACCCACGTAGCGCTGCACCAGGTTGATCCGGTCAACCGGAAGATAGAGTTTGTCGCTTCCGGCATATTCCAGAAGCAGAAAATCACCTTCTATGGTGTCAAGCACCAGATGCTGCAGTCCTTTGTACTGACCGACACCGAAATCGATATGCACCATGTAGTCTCCCGGCTTGAGTTCCGCCAGAGACGTCAGAATCTGCTTTTTCCTGATTTCAGAGATTCCGCGGCGTTTTATCCTTTTGCCGAAGATCTCCTCTTCGGCAATCACTACCAGGCTCTCGTCCGGCAGACGGAAACCGCGCGATATGTACCCCACGAGAATATCTACCCTGCCGGTCCTGTTCGCCCGCTCGTACGGAAAATCCCTCCCGGAAACCTGCAGGGCAAGAGAATAATGGGACAGCAGTTCATACAGGCGGTGCGCCTGACCTGCCTGGTGGCAGGCAACAACAACTTTCTGCCCGCTGTCAAGCCAGGCGGACAAACGATTGACCAGCGGCCTCAACATTTCCTCAGCGTCAGGGGAAACATCCAGATGCAGATCATCGTTGCATTCAGCCTGGAAGCGGAACGACTGTGCATCCGCATCATGGCCTTCCAGTTCGAGATTCAGGATGTCGATCTTTCGCCCGCGAGAGAGGAATGCATCCGCCTGCTCCGGGACGAGATACAGATCCTCCGTTGAACAGGTGACCGTGCCACGCTCCAGGGCGCGTTTTTCGGCAAACAGCAGTTCACTCGAGAAACGTTCCGCCTCTGCCGCCACTGCAACAGGATCAATAAGCACGGTAATTGAATCGGCGGGTAGATAATCGAAGAGGGTTTCCATCCCGGAATAAAAAAGAGGCTGCAGATACTCGATGCCTTGAGGATACATGGCATTCTGCACCTGCTCAAGCAGCTCCCGCCTCCGGGTTGCCGGTATGCCGCAATCATCGCAGCGATTCTTGATGCGGGCGGCAAACTCCCGGACTGCTTCTTCGGTGAAGACGATCTCCCGTGAAGGCAGAAGGACCAGTTCGGACAAAGGCTGAAGGGAGCGCTGCGTCAGCGGGTCGAATGTGCGGATAGTATCCGCGAAGTCGCCAAAGAACTCGATTCGCGCAGGCAATGGAGCATCGGGAGGGAATATGTCCACAATCCCGCCACGCACCGCAAACGTCCCCCTGTCCTCGACCAGCGGAACACCGGAATAGCCAAGGCTGACGAGTTTCCCGAGAAGCGCGTCCCGGTCAACCTCCTCTCCGGCAACCAGATACTGTGAAACCTCTCCGAGTACCCTTCTGGGCAAAAGCTTCTGATAGGCAGCCGTGATTGTTGTGACAATGACGGGCACATTTCCTTCCATGAGCTTGAACAGGGTATGCAATCTCTCCCCCGTATTGTCCGGGTGGGGGGAAATCTGCTCGAACGGCGCAGTTTCCCAGGGAGGAAAATAAAGAATGGATTCTTTCCGCCCTGCATAAAAGCGCAGTTCCTGGCAGAACTCCTCAGCCGCATCGGTATCCGGAAGGACAACCAGGCAGGACATTTTCGTCTCCCCGGCTAACCGGCTCATGACATACGCCGGAGTCGAGCCCTTCAGGCCGGAGATACTGATTCGGGCGTCTGGTCGGGATAACGCTTCGTTGAGTTGCTGAATCTTGGATTTTATAGAGTGGGGCATTGTGTCTTCTGCATGGATAAAGGTGACTTGATGACGGGAATCATAACAAAATTGCGTTTTTTAATCCAGAAATTCATGGGGATTATGCCATAGCCAGGCAGGCATGTGGCAGGCGACAACAACTACCCACCCGTTGACATTTTTTTTTCGGGCAAGTATATATAGTGCGACGTTGTCATGTCCCGGCGGCAGGACAGGCGGCAGGCACATAAATTGCTTCAGATATTTTAGACGAATCAACGCACCACAATATTACGGAACGGTTATGAAAAAGGATTGTACTTTTATGATGAAGTCTGCCCTGGCACTCGGCATTTTTTTGTATTGCCTGACAGCGCCCGGTCATTGTGCGGCATCGCTGACGAAAGCCGACAAGGTTGTGGTACTCAAAGGAAACAGACTGCTCATGCTGCTGAAAGAAGGCCTGGTTCTCAAGATCTACAAAGTGGCTTTGGGGAGAAGCCCCGTAGGGCAGAAAATTCAGCAGGGTGACACGAAGACCCCCGAAGGTAGTTACTTTCTCGACCGGCGGATTGCAAACAGCAGGTTTTATCGCGCACTGCACATATCATATCCGAACGCTGATGATATTCAGAACGCAAAAGCCCTCGGTGTTGAACCGGGAAGAGACATCATGATCCATGGCCTGCCGAAAGGCTTTGATGATGTCGGCCCGTCTCACAGAAAATATGACTGGACAAAGGGTTGCATAGCAGTCACCAACTCGGAGATCGAGGAAATCTGGGGTCTCGTCCCGGACGGCACACCCATTGAGATCAAACCGTGACGGTGACTTCACGGCCGCCGGGCAACCTTCGGGGGAGTGACCGCACGCAGGTGCCGTTGAAATGCAGAAAGACAAAAGCAAAAGACCGGTTGCCATGATAGGCCAACCGGTCTTTTTTCGCAAAGCGGGTGAACGACTGCTTCAGACGCTTTTCACCGCATCATTTCACGCATTTTTTCGGTAATGCTCTTTTCGAACAGGGATGTGATTTTGTCATGCATTGTCCGCATATTCCCCGCAAGATTTTCTTTGCCGATGTTTTTCAGGGCATACGCATCGAAGTCCAGAACAAAAGTTTTCTGCCGGAGCGGCGCCGGATAATCGGGGTTGTGCATGCCGTATAGAAAGGTCAGGTTTATGTCGCCGTAATTCATCTCGAGATTGTGAAACGCCCTTGATATCCTCGTCTTGTCATCGGCAAGGGCAAAAATTGTCAGTAAATTACCGTCAAGATACTCCTCCCAATCGGTGACTCGCGAATCGGTCAACTCGATCTCGTTGAGATATCTCAGCCCGAAGCGGTTTACCGTCAGGTCGGGAAAAGCCTCATACAATCCGGCCGCCACCACGGAAAAAGTCTCTTCGAAGTCCGAAAAATCATCGTATTTCTTGTAATCGATCCACAGGAAATTGGGCGCGATGCACAGGGTCCTGCCGCCGTCCTTCGCCTGAAAAAACCAGTGATTCTCCCTGACATGGCTGCGTTTGATTTCAGTCTCCGAGACAATCTGCATCTGCTCGGCAAGAGCCGCCTTCCGCTGTTTGAACGGAAACCTCTCTTGAATTTTTTCCTGCAGAGCATGGGGAACCTCGGATGAAATCTCATAGTGGTTCTGCCCGAAATCCAGTCGCAGCGTTACGTTTTTCAAAAAATTGTTTGGATATTTCCCCGGCACTGAATCTACCTCCCTTGTGGTCTGACTTTATTTATGTAACCTTCCGAAAGGGCTATTTCGAATCCATCAACGAAACCATGTCATCAAAAATCGCGTAGTACGATTCGGAAATCTGCATGTCACGCTGCAGCACATCCTTCTTCCGTTTCTCCAGAGTCCTCCGGATACCCGCAATTGTCTTGAACTTCACGTCAACTTTATCAGTCGCATTCGCTTTCGCTTCATCGAAATCGGGATATTGAAGGGCGATGAAGGGGGGGAGTGAAACATTCTTCTGGCGGAAATTCGGGTATTCCCACAGGATGTTCCCGTCCGCGTCCACAATCTGGGCGCTCATGATGAGGTCGTTGTAGTCGGCCGCGAGATAGTTCACGATGTTGCTGGAATGAACCGTGTCGCGTCTGGTTATGCCGCTTACGACGACAAGCAACACCGCATCGACATTGCTCGATTTGATATAGTCGCGCAGCGGCTCGGCCTTGAAGAAATATTTGTTGTAGGCAGTGCCGGCATCGTCACGTCGTTCACGACGGAAAAACAGGTTGGTGAACAATGGGTCCGCATCGCCGCCGAGAGACCTCACATCGAAATGGGATTTGCTTTCCCTGATCATTTCCACCAGCTTCTTTTCCTGTATTCTGTTGAAATCCTTTACCAGCGCCACCAGTACATCCTTTTCCGGATGTCGTATGTCGGAGTCCGCATCGACAACGACAGGGGCCACCCCCAGTACTTTTACCCGCTGCGCGTACTTCTCACGGGGGATGTTGTAATAGTTCTGGGAACATCCAAAGCTGAAAAAACTGAGAACGACCAGCAGCGCACACTTGAAAAAACCGTTCATTTTTTCCTCCTGAAGAAGATATTTTTATGCACGAGCAACAGTGTACCGTCGCTCCTATTTCAACATAATGAAACCCATTTGCCTTCCGGTTTCTCCACCGTCCCTGCGATAGGAAAAGAATCTCTCCTTGTTGCAGGACACGCAGAGTTTCTCAATCTCCATATTCCCGTCCGGGATGCCCGCTCCAAGCAACTGCCGTCGGTTTGCCTCCGAAAGGTCAAGACGGTATTTCCCTGCCCCTGTATCCTCTGCAAACGCATTCCAATCCTGTCCGTTTTTCGTGAAAGCTTCCATAACCACGGTATCGACTTCATAACAGCATGGTCCGATGCCGGGGCCTACTGCGGCCAGGATGTCTCGCGGGTCTGAATCGAACATCCTCACGAGGGCCTTTACTCCTTTTCCCGCTATTCCCGCGGCGCTCCCCTTCCATCCGGCATGAAGAGCCGCCGCAACACGGCGAACCGGGTCGAGAAGAAGGACGGGAAAGCAGTCGGCCACGCATATGCCGATCATCACGCCGGGCTGGTTCGTGATAATGCCGTCACATTCCACTTTCAGAAAGTGTGTGTAATCGGTATTGGGTTCATCAATTACCAGAATATCGTCCCCATGCACCTGGATAACCGTTACCAGCCTTTCAAGATCAGCATTGAAATGCCTGGCGAGAATGCTCCTGTTTCCCTCCACATGATGGGGGGAATCGAGCGTGTTGAGGCCAAGGTTCAGCGATTTGTAGGGGGAGCGGGAAACCCCCTCATGACGTGTGGTGAATCCCTGAACGGACACCCCTTTGGCGGCAAATTTTGCGGGTTCAAGGTACTGAACCTTTCCTGCTTTCTTTATTTCCACGTGTAGACTCCTTGTTGTGCGGTACTCGACCCTGTCACTGTTTGTGTCCGGCCTGTTCCAGGTATCCGATAATGCGGGCCATATCCCCGGGGATGTCCGCATCGAATTCCAGGTACGTTCCGGAGACAGGGTGAACAATCCCTAATGTCCTGGCATGGAGGGCCTGCCGTCCCATCTCTTTGACAAGGGCGCGAAGCATCGGATCACGGACATTCGCAAGCCGTCCGCTGCCGCCGTAAACGCTGTCCCCGAGCAGGGGGTAACCGGCCTCTGACAGGTGGACCCGTATCTGATGGGTACGGCCCGTTTCAAGGGTAATCCTCATGAGCGTAACGCCCTGGTAGCGGCCGGCAACCTGCCAGTGGGTTACTGCGTGTCTCCCGCTCCTGGCCAGGGCCGACATTTTCTTCCTGTCTGATGGATGGCGCCCGATCGCAGAATCAATGGTTCCCTTGTCCTGTTTCGGCGAACCATACACGAGCGCCATATAGACACGCTTGATGCTGTGCTTCTTGAATTGCCGGGCAAGCGACTGATGAGCCGCATCATTTTTTGCGGCGACCAGCAGGCCTGTTGTATCCTTATCAATCCTGTGGACAATTCCCGGCCTGATTTCTCCCCCGATGCCGGACAGGTCCTTACAGTGGCCGAGCAAGGCATTGACGAGGGTACCGCTGTAATTTCCGGCGCCGGGATGCACTACCATTCCCGCCGGCTTGTTTACCACGATGACGTCGCCGTCTTCATACAGGATTTCAAGCCGGATATCTTCCGCCACAGGAGTGGGAGGCGCGGGGGGAGGGATTTTCACGACAACCAGTTCACCCCCCTTCAGCTTGAGGGAAGACTTCTCCATTTTCCCGTTCACCGTCACGTGACCCGCATCGATCAGGCGCTGGACGGCGGAACGGGTCATGTTTTCCAGTGTACGGGAGAGAAACATATCGAGCCGCTCCCGTTCCCCGTCACAGGGATATGTGAATTCTCTCTCGGTCAATTTTAAACCTTTGAAACAGCGAAGGCGCGATTGGAAAAAACCGCGCCTCGCATTCAGAGCATTTCCGGACAGATTCTACCAGATCGGAGATTCGATTTTCCCGGCCCGCTTGATGAGCACATCGACTATTGCCAGGTCGAAAATTTTCAACGGGGCAAGTTCGGGGTCAACCCTGGACAGAAAATGCTGTCGCCCTTCTTCAAGCTCATCGGCAAGGAGTTCGAAGATATTGTCGTTTTTTATCCCTTCCTCGACCTTCTCGCGGTTATACAGTGCAACATCCGATACGATCGCACGGGCAAGTCTTCTTGCGTGATCAAGGTTATCAATAAGGCTCATGAAAAAACCCCTCTGGAAGATACATTACTTGATTTTCGGGAGCGTGGCTACCGAATTCTCAGGGCAAAATAGATGCTGGCACCGCCGCGCTTCACCAGCAAGGCAACCGAACCTTTCTTTTCGGCATCTTTCATCGCCCGGACGTACTCGGACAGGTTCGCAATCCGCTTCTGGTCGACGGCGACAATGATGTCTCCGCCCTGAATTCCTGCTTCAGCGGCCATGCTCCCATCTTCCACGCCGGTAACGAGCACTCCGCCAATTCCCTGCGTCCGCATGTCGCGCGGCAAATCCTCAACCGTCATCCCCAGCAGCGAGGAGGGAACTGCATCCCCGGAGCGTGCCTGCAGTGCTTCCTGGCTCTCCGCACTGCCCACCACTACAGAAAGCTTCAGCAGTTTTCCCGCCCGGAAAAACTCCGCCTCCGCCTTGCCGCCGATTGGTGTTTCGGCAACCAACCGCTGCAGGTGCTGGACATCTTTTACGGGCTTGCCTGCAAAGCGGACGATGACATCTCCCTGCCGTATGCCTGCCTTCGCGGCGGGGCTCCCCGCCATGACCTCGCTCACCAGCGCCCCGCTGGCTGATTTCAGGCCGAACGAACGGGCAAGTTCTTCGGTAACCGGCTGTATGGAAACCCCGAGCCAGCCGCGGCTGACCGAACCTTTCCTGATAAGCTGGGGGATTATCTGTTTCACCATATTGACGGGGATGGCAAAGCCTATCCCCTGGCCTGCGGCAACGATGGCGGTATTGATGCCTATTACCTCGCCATGGACATTCAGGAGCGGACCACCCGAATTGCCGGGATTGATTGCAGCGTCCGTCTGGATGAAGTCCTCATAGGTTTCAATGCCCATGCCGCTGCGACCGGTTGCGGAGACTACCCCCACCGTAACGGTACGGGAAAGGCCGAACGGGTTTCCGATGGCGATAGCCCACTGGCCGACTTCCAGCTTGTCGGAGTCCCCGAGAACCGCAACCGGCAGTTCTTCACTGGCATGTATCTTGATCACTGCTATATCGGTCTTGGGATCACTGCCGACCACCCTGCCGTCATACACCTTTTCATTGGAGAGTCTGACCTTGATGGTCTCGGCATCCCGGACTACGTGATCGTTGGTGAGTATGTACCCTTCCCTGTTAATGATAAAACCGGAACCAAGGCTCCTGTCTCTGCGGAACTGGGGGTTTTCCTTGAGGAAGTCGTCGAAAAAGGGAGAGAATTCGAACATCGGCCTGACAATCTTCTTCTTGCCGATGGTTGATATATTGACTACGGAAGGGGTAACTTTCTGCACCCCGGCGATAAAAGCCTGCTGAGTGGCAACAACTTCCCTGGCGGGCTCTTTCACCGGTGCCTGGACACGTCCGGATTCATAGAAGAGCGGTTCTTCCTTTTTTTTGCAGGCAACGAGAGAGGAAATTATAATGACAAGGAATAATACAAATCTGCAGCTGCTCATTACAACCCCCGAATCAATCCCGGGCTGCCCCGCGAACGGTGCTAGACTAGCCAAAAACCTCTGTCGTGTCAACGAATTTAACATGTTTGCAGTTCGCAGATCCCGGGCAGGAGCAAGGCATCCTGCCTACAAGTTCCTATCGGCCGCGCAACAGGTCCAATACGGCCCATGCCATTGCCTGAACACCGGTCTTGATGGCAGGTTCAGCCAGAGGCGCAAAAGCGGGATTATGGATGCCGGGGTACGGCCGGTTTTCTGCTGCGTTTTCGGCAACCTTTTCGGGGTCCGCAACTCCCAGCCAGAAATAGAAAAGGGGAATTTTCGGTTCCACAAAACCGAAATGGGCGAAATCGTCACTTGCAGACCATGGATCGAGCTTCAGCACATTTTCCCGGCCGAAAACAGCGGTGAACAATCCTGCCATCCGGCTCGAGATTCCCGGATCACTGTAGATGGGAGGGCCCGTCATCCTGGTCGTCAGGAGAGGCATCCTGTCTTCCGGAACACCCGACGCAACCGCCACACCCGTGACGATTCGTTCTATCGCTTTCATGATCTGCCGATCCACTTCGGGAGAAAAGTATCGATAGTTGATCTTCAGAAAAACTTCATCGGGGATTATATTGCTTCTGGCACCCCCATGTATTGATCCTACAGAGACGACCGCAGTCTCTCTCGGGTCGACCTCCCTGCTCACGATAGTCTGCAGGAGCAGCACCGTTTCAGCGGCCATCACCACGGGGTCTTTCACCTCGTGTGGCCGCGACCCATGCCCGCCGACGCCGCGAATCCTCAGATCAAGAGATGCGCACCCGGCCATGGTCGCCTCTTCGCAGTACCCGACCTTCCCCGCTACCATGGGCGGCGCCACATGCAGACCCAGAATGCAGTCCGGCCGAGGAAACCTGCTGAAAAGGCCGTCTTCGAGCATTGCCACAGCACCCGTACCGGTTTCCTCGGCCGGCTGTCCGACGAGGATAAGGGTACCTTTCCATTCATTCCGGCTGCGCATCAGGAGGCGCGCGGTGCCGACGAGAACGGCGATATGGATGTCATGGCCGCAGGCGTGCATGATTCCCGTTTCCCAACCATCCGGGTCCTTGACACGTTCATTGCTGGCATAGGCGAGTCCGGTGGACTCCTCAATGGGCAGGGCATCCAGGTCCGCCCTGACCATAATTACCGGCCCGTCCCCGTTCTCATGGATTCCGACAACGCCGTAACCACCAACCCCCTGTGTTACACTGAAACCGATACCCTCAAGCTCTTCAGCAAGCCGTCGCGAGGTCTTCACTTCCTGCCCGGACAGCTCCGGGTGGGCATGGAGATGGCGGTACAGTTCCAGAAGGCTCTCGCACTCCTGACCGGCAAGGGCGGCGATCCTGTCAATTTGTTCACGTCCCGGCCCTTCGTTTTCGTGCCCCGGCGCCAAAACCCGCATCATTGCTCCAGGAGATGACCGGTGGCATAGTCTGTGAGGATTTTTTTCAATTTCTCCACGGAAGATGAGTAGCTCCGCCGGTCGGAAAAGATCTCGGCGGGCCGTATTCCCTGTTTCCCGTAGAAAGAGGAATTGGCATCATGGTCGATCTGCATGGCGGCACCTTCCAGTGACACTCCGGCAAACAGCCCCCTGTTTCTCGAATAGGAGTATATCTCCGCCTTGAGCTGCATGTCGGTTGCGGCCTCTACACTTCTCCCCACCGGTCCCGCCGCAACGCTTGCATCAGCCCCGAGGGTAAACTTCCCTTTTGTAATGCCGTCTATGCTTTTCCGGTTCTTGAAGACCAGGATGACATCCGTCGACTGGACCCCGATCTGCCACCCGAAGCCTCCCCCCAGGAGTCTGAGGAAAACGGGGTTGCTCCATCCCTCCTCTTTGGAGCGGACGAGCAAAATACCGCTGCCATATCGTCCCCCCAGGAAAAACGCCGCTTTCAGAATGCCCGGTATGATCGCTATTCCATGGGCATTGCGCAGGAGCGCGGGAGGAATGTCCTGTTCCGGTATCTTCAATATCTCTTGCAAAACCTCGGTTGCGGCACTGATTTTTGCGGTTTCCTCGAAGGCCCGGGAGCTTCTCGATGGATGCTCCTCAAGCGGTTTGTTATCCATGATTTCTTTCGAGGCCAGCAAAATCCTCGTATCACCTTCCCAGGCAAACGCTACTGCGGAACATGCGAGCACAATCAAGGCGATTACCGCCATTCCTTGCACGAAAGGTCTCTTCTTCGGCATCTCTGACTCCTTTCCGTAAACCATCAGGCATGCTTTCAGGGACTAAACATCACTGATACGAGCAGTACCGGTCCGCCACGAGCCCCCGCTTTTCCTTCACTTTTACGGGGCCGGGAAAATTATTGAAGGCCACTATATCCTATTAGCGGCAAAAATGCAAAAATTGCCCGGCGGCAAGGGGTTTCAAATATCTTCACCTGCCTGCAACCCTCTCAGCAGGGCAAGCTGGTCCTCGGGCCCCTCGAGGCGTTGCAGGCCGGCCCACGCAAAAAGGCGCGGCACGACTTCACCGGGTTCGGACCTGGGATAACACGCCGCTGAAAGGTGGTGAACAAGCTTCATGGTTTTCAAGCCGTCAAACCAGCAATGAAAAGCATTCCGCAGGCTCGACCTGTCCCTGTGCGTGCAACGCAGTTTTTCCCAGACGTCCACGAACCGTATGCAGTCAAGGTATTCATACAGGTGACCGGATATGTCCCTGCTCAGGGCGTGGACCTCCTTCCCCGTCCGGTCGATGCCGTCCGCAACGCACGCCAGCCATTCACCGAGGAGGCGGAAGCATTCATGCTGATAGAAAAGGACTGCGCCCTCTTCGCCGGAAAGGATTCGGCCGACACTTCGGCCGGTACCGAATGGGACACGGTGTGATGCCCTCGCTGAAGGATAGACGACTGTTCCCGCCACCCGGGCCACACCCGACGTTTTTTGCAGTTGCTGCAGAAAATAGAAATCCTCTCCCGCCACACGACCGCTCATCCCCCCTGCCCGCACATACGCCCCGGCAGTGCAGGCCATGGCGCTGCCGACGGTGTGGAATGCATAGGGCGAACCCGCCCGGGACAATCCCAGCACATAGCATCGAAGAAACAGCTCATACCGGAGGATTGCCCTGTTATGACGAGCGGAGCCTCCATCCTGGTGACAGAACGGGATAACCGCGCCACCGGCGGCCGTCTTCCGGAAATGACCGACCAGGGCCGACAGATAATCAGGCCGGACCAGAGTGTCGGCATCCAGGGCAACGAGAAGCGGATCGGAATTTTCATATGCAAGGCGGGTCAGTGAAAGGTCGAACCCGATCTTGCGGGCAAGCCCGACACCCCCTCCCTGGGCAGGCAATTCCATACCGGGGGATGCGGCATCAACCCACGCCAGACGCAGTGGCGCCAGTGAAGCCATATTTTCCCCGAGAAGCCTCAGGGTGAGGTGGTTGTCGTTTTTATCGGCAAAGGAGGCATCTGTGCGGTGGTTTACCACTACCAGGACCAGGAATCGGGAAAGAAGATCCGGGGAATTCCCTGCCAGGGACCGCAGCGTGGCAAGCAGGCTGCCGCTCTCCGCAAGGGAGGGAATGACTATGGCGCCGAGACAATGGCCGGATTCCGGACCGCTTATGCCGAGCGGACCGGTGTACCCCCGTGAATCGAGATATTTCCTGACATGGTTGGGAATCATGAAGTTTCATCCTGGCGCATCATCTGCCGGAGGGAGAGGAGCCTATCGTTCTTCCTCCGCCTGCGGAAGAGAGCCAAGGGCTTTCCGGAGCATCCAGACAACTGGTGCAATGCCCGCGACCAGAACGAAGAAAAACAGAAACATGGGCGAATACTGGGGTAGTACCTGCAGAGATTCGGGAGAGAAGTGCGGTTTCAGGTAACCGCTCCTGACAGAGTCTCTCATGAATGACATTATATAAACCAGCGGGACGACAAGTACGGCGATTGCGTAAACTTTCCGGCTTATTCCCGCGGCAAGGACAACCAGGGCGAGAAGGAATCCTGCTATAAAAATCAGCGTCGCGAGAGCATCGCCCCCCGTGAAGAGGCGTATGACGTCCTGGGGAAGGGAGAGGAGAAACCAGAATCCGGAAGCAACCTGAACCCCCGTAAAAAAGGTGAATACCTTCATGCCGATATTTTCCGCCGCAGCGCGGACATCGGAGGCCATCTTTCTTTTCATTTTCCCCACCAGGGCAACAAAGAGACCTCCAACCGCAATTCCCCCTACAATGAAATGCAGGTAGCGCGGCAAAAGCACCGGGTCACCCAGATTCAGGGAAGTACCCGCGGGCTTTGCGAAATAGACGTTCCAGGCCTCCGGGTCGAGCATGAACGTGATGTTGTTGGAAAACAGGAAAGCAATCCCCAGGAAGATGAACAGCGACAGGGAGACAAGTGCGACCGCACCCTTGCCGAGGGATGAAAATTTGAAGTCGAACAGGTATGCGGAGTAATATGCCACGAGCACGAGCGGGATGACCGCAATCCAGTATGCGCCCATGACAATCGAACTGGTGTAGAAAAAATGCCCGTAGAGGACCTGCAGGAACAGCAGTGCAGCCACTCCGAGGTTGACGGCGAAAGCTATCAGAAAGGGGATCACCTTTGCAAGCTCATACGCCAGCCTTTTCGATGTTTCATCGCCTTTCAGGCAGGCATACAGGGCTATGGCCGCCGAACCGAGCATGGAGTTCATGAGAATCAGGTGCAAAGGGAATGTAAGCATCAGCAGGAACTTGAAATACCCCCATGAAACCGGTATGGCGTCGGGTGCCGGAATGAGCGTGTTCATCGTGCTCCTCCTTGGAGAGAGAAAATGTAGTCGGCAACCTGCTCTTTCTCTTCCGCCGTTCCGGTATAATCAGGCATGGAGCTGTTGAGCCGGTTGAGGTTGTCCAGGGACCAGCGGATCTTCTTCCTGTCCCAGGAGGCAGTCTTCTCCTTTACCAGCTGTTCGGAATGGCACAGGACGCAATGTGTTTCAAAAAGCGTTTTTCCTTTTTCTTCGACTGCTTCCGGCGTCTCCTCCGTGAACTGCACGCTTTTCCCGTGGATCCCCTTCATGATGTAAGCTGCCAAAGCCTTCCGCTCCGTCTCATTGCCGGCAAAAGGAGGCATAAAATAGCGTATCTCGTGAATGTTGGCAATATAGTTCAGGAGGGAGGGATAGTCCATAAACGACGTTCTGGCGGCGATATCATTGTTGATGCCCCCAACCGTGTGGCATGGATAGCACTGATTCATGAAGATGTCACGGCCCGCTGCAAGCAGGTTGCCTTCGGTGGTGGACCGCTGGGATACCCAACGGGCGCTCTTCAGGAATCCCTGCCGGTTTATTTTCTCCAGGTCCATCTTCACAATGGAGTTGGAGTAGATGAATTCGTTGATAACATATGGCCGGCGGGATGCCTCCCTGGTCCATTCAAAAGATCCGAGAAAAAGAAACGCACTTGCCAGAACGAGAAACGAAACCGGCCTGGAGTGCCATGCGGGCTTTACAAGCAGCAGGATCAGGGTTCCCGCGATCATGAGAACGGCCGTATAGAGCCCGTACTGCATCGCGATCCGGACCGTGGGAGAAGCCCCTTCGGCAAGGGAACGCGCCTGATTCGGGAGGGTCGAGAGATACCAGTATCCACAGGGGATCGCCGCCAGGAAGGAGGACAAAACCCATTTCGCCGAAAACCGGGTCATCACGGACTTGAGCCTTTGATCCGTAAGGTAGGCAGTGGTGAGGAATGCATAGACTCCGGCAAGCATCAGGGAAACGAAGGTCCTGAACAACAGGGACGGCCAGAACGACGGATTGAAAAAACCCGACCAGAAATCCCCGTCCGCCAGCCACACCCCCGGTGTCAGCATGAACCCGACGATCCCGTTGATGACGAAAAGACTCAACCATGCCGCAATGAAATAGATCCACCCGACAATCTGGTGCGTGCGGGTATCCATACTGCCGAAACAGTAGTAATAGACGAAGATCGCAACGATTTCAACAACAAAGAAGACCCATTCGGTTGCCCAGCCGAAGACGAAATTGTGGATGAGAATCGACGTGGCCGCCGGATTGACAAGGGCAATGATGAACCATATCCCTACCCCCGTTATCCCGCCCATGACCACGGTCATCAGCATGAAGAATTTTGCATGCCTTCTGGTGAAGTCGATTATCGCACCGTCGTTCTTCCGCAGGCCCTTCCTTTCGGCGCATACCAGGTACAGGCCGCCGCCCACCGCGAAATGCGATATGAACACGTGAATGATTGATATGAGGGCAATCAGGGTACCACCGCCGATTTCAGGCAGATACCAAACGGGATAATTCATTCCTGGGTCCTTTCGGGACGGGTCGCTGGGGGGGATTGCTCCACAAATGTATACCATAACGCGACCGTATGTAAACCTCCGCGAGGTTCATTGGGCCCGGACGGCCACCGGCAAAGACACCCCGGACAAAGAAAGAGCCCGAACCGAATGGGGACTGGATCCGGAACCAATGCGAGTTACTGATGCCCCGCATTTTATTTCTTCTGCTGCATTTCGAAAGTTTCCTGGGTCGTTGGCGCCTTGGGTTCGCATTTGGCTTTACAATCATCGGCTTTCCTGGCTGCATCCGCGGCCATCGCTTTGGCGTTCGCTGCGTCAGCTCGCGCCGCCGCCAGTTCGGAAGCCATGGCGTCCATCCTCCTTCCGAATTCCATCATTTTTGCCTCATCAATGACAACCTTCGAATTGACTTTGCCGATTTCATCCATCAGCAGAACATCCTGCCGGTCCACATAGTCCTGCGAGACACATGCACACCCGGTCAACCCGAGTGCTGCAAGCAACAGTGCGGCCGCCCCTGTTTTTTTCATTTCCGTCCCCTCTCCGATTGAATGTAGTATCTACTCCCTGTAAAAAGTAAAACAGAAATGGAGTTCATTACAATCCCCGCATGACAAATATTTCTCCGGAAAACGAAGGGGAGACGAATGCATATCGTATGCAAAAAGATATACTGTATCTGACACGGAAACGAGGGAAGAAATGATGACGAAAAACGGCAACAACCGGAACGGCGGCGGGACTTCCGAATCCCGGAGGACCGGATACGGGGAAAGCCACCCGCTCGGGGCAACGATACACGGAGACGGCGTTAACTTCAGCGTATTCTCCAGGAACTGCACGGCCATGGAACTCCTGTTATTCGATAAGGTCGACGATCCATTTCCGGCGCTGACCATCACCCTTGACCCGAAAAGGAACAAGACCGGCCATTACTGGCATGTATTTGTCCCCGGCTTGGAGCAAGGGCAGATCTACGGGTTTCGAGTCTATGGGCCGTTCGATCCTCAACGCGGTCTCCGTTTCGACCCCGGAAAGGTGCTCCTCGACCCTTACGGTAAGGCGGTTGCGGTTCCTGAAGGCTACAGCCGCAACGCTGCATGCGGGGTCGGAGAAAATACCGCCACGTCGATGAAAAGCGTGGTTGCCGACCCGCGCGGTTACGACTGGGAGGGGGATGAAACCCTGAAAAGGCCCTTTTCCAGGACTGTGATCTACGAAATGCATGTGCGAGGTTTTACCCGCCACCCGAATTCCGGTGTCTCCCCTGAAAAAAGGGGAACGTTTGCGGGCCTGATCGAAAAAATACCGTACCTGAAAGATCTTGGCATCACGGCCGTCGAATTGCTCCCGGTTTTCCAGTTCGACTGGCAGGACTGTCCCGAGGGGCTGGTCAATTACTGGGGATACAGCCCCGTCTCGTTTTTTGCGCCTCACCATGCGTACAGTTCCCGGAAAGACCCCCTCGGCGCCCTTGACGAGTTCCGCGATATGGTCAAGGCGCTTCACCGGGAGGGCATCGAGGTCATTCTCGATGTTGTCTTCAACCACACCGCCGAGGGAGGGGATCAAGGGCCGACCATCTGTTTCAAGGGCCTGGCAAATGGCGTTTACTATATGCTCGACGAAGAAGAAGCATCCTACGCCGACTATACCGGCACCGGCAACACGCTGAACACCAACAACCCGATTGTCAGGAGAATGATCATCGACAGTCTCCATTACTGGGTCGAGGTGATGCATGTCGACGGTTTCCGTTTCGATCTCGCATCGATCCTCACACGCGACGAAAAGGGCTGCCCCATGAAAAGCTCGCCGATTGTCTGGGACATCGACTCCGATCCCGTCCTGGCAGGCATCAAATTGATTGCCGAGGCATGGGATGCCGCGGGGCTCTACCAGGTGGGAAACTTCATCGGTGACACCTGGAAGGAGTGGAACGGGAAGTTCCGGGATGACGTACGCCGCTTTTTTCGCAGAGACAACGAAACGGTGCAGCAGTTCGCCACCAGGCTGCTCGGCAGCCCGGACATATACGGACACCAGGAGCGTGAGCCGGAACGGAGCATCAACTTCATTACCTGCCACGACGGATTTACCCTTAATGACCTCGTTTCGTACAACACCAAGCATAATGAATCCAACGGGGAGAGCAACCGCGACGGAAGCGACCATAATCAGAGCTGGAATTCCGGCGTCGAAGGACCCACCGACGACCCGGACATCGAACGGCTCAGGAACCGGCAGGTAAAAAACTTCCTGGCAGTCACCCTGCTGTCAATCGGAGCGCCGATGCTGCTCATGGGCGATGAGGTGCGTCGTACCCAGGGTGGCAACAATAATGCGTACTGCCATGACAGCGAGTTGAGCTGGTTCGACTGGAGCCTGCCGGAGAGGCACGGAGACATTCATCGTTTCTGCAAACGTCTGGTACGCAACAGGACCCGCCGGGAGGCACTGTCCGAGACGACCAGTATGAGCCTCAACCAGCTCCTGAGCAGCGCACGCTTCGAGTGGCATGGCGTCAAACTCCATCAGCCGGAGTGGGGGCCTGATTCACACAGTATCGCGGTTACTGTATGGAGCCTGTACGAACGGCTCATGTATCATCTGATTTTCAACGCGCACCGGAAAGCGCTCGAATTCAGGATTCCACCCGCATCCGCCTGGCGCCGCCTGATGGACACATCGCTGGAGCCTCCGGATGATATCGCACCCTGGAAAGACGCCAGCATTGTTCAGGACGGCATCTATTTCACCCAGCCCTATTCCACGGTGATGCTGGTAGCACGACTGCCCGGCGCCGCGGCTGCTTTCCGTCAGGAAAACAATCAGCCATGAGTTGAAAACCCCTTGCAACCGGATACCATATCCGGTATGTACGAAGAGGCGGCGAAGCCTGCCGAAAGCCGGGATACTTTTCTTGTCGCAGGGGAGACCTATTGTTATGGCTGAGCTTGACCTTGATTTCACCATATCCAGGCTGGGGGAATGCCGGATTCCATCGCCGATGGCGGGCATCCGCTTCGTTACCGATACTGAGCGGATACTCTATGATTCCCAGGCCTCACAGATTCTGAAATGCCATGACGAGGGCAGGGTCTTCCCCTCGATTGAACTGGCCGGGCCACGGGAGCTGATCTACTTCGACCCCTCGAAGCTCAAGTGCGGAATAGTCACCTGCGGGGGCATCTGCCCCGGGGTAAACGTGGTCATCAGGTCGCTGGTGATGAGCCTGTTTTATCATTACGGGGTCAGGTCAGTCTTCGGTTTTCCGTACGGGTTCGAAGGCCTTTCGTATCGTTACGGTCACACTCCTCTGGAACTGGACCCTCAGAAAGTGAACCATATCCAGGGAATGGGCGGCACCATCCTTGGCTCTTCCCGTGGAGGACAGGATGTCCCGGAGATGGTTGATACCCTCGAACGAATGAATATCGGGGTACTTTTCGCGATTGGCGGCGACGGGACTCTCAAGGGCGCAGGAGCCATCGCGGAGGAAATCGGGCGGAGAGGCCTGAAGATCTCCATTATCGGCATACCCAAAACCATCGATAACGACATCTCATTCATCCAGAAATCGTTCGGCTTCGAGACCGCCGTGACCGAGGCGAGCAGGATAACGAACTCGGCTCATAACGAGGCAACCGGAGCACGCAACGGCGTTGGCCTGGTGAAACTCATGGGACGTGAATCGGGGTTTATCGCGGCGTATTCCGTGCTATCCGACAACAACGTCAATTTTTGCCTGGTGCCGGAAGTTCCATTCAGCATCGAGGGGTTTATAGCGGCGCTCAGGGACAGGCTGGACCGCCGGGGACACGCGGTTATCGTGGTGGCCGAAGGTGCAGGCCAGGAACTGATGCAGAAAACGCATGAACGGGATGCCTCAGGCAACATCAGGCCGGGGGATATCGGCTTGTTTCTGAAGGACGCCATTACACGACATTTCAGGGAGCTCGGCCTCCCCTTGAACCTCAAGTACATCGATCCGAGTTACACCATCAGAAGCGTTCCCGCTACTCCCCACGATTCTGCCTTTTGCCTCCTGCTGGGACACAACGCGGTTCATGCCGCGATGACCGGACGGACCAATATGGTGGTCGGGTACTGGAAGGGTGAATTTACCCATGTGCCGATTTCCCTGGCTGCCTCGGATAGAAAGAAGATCGATCCGGAAGGGTGGCTCTGGAGCAGCGTGCTCGCATCCACCGGCCAACCCCGGGACATGCTGTGACGCTTCACCGGAACGTGCCGGGATGAACATGAAGTCCGGGGCTACTTCAAATGATCCAGGGCAAATCTGGCTTTTTCCCTGCAACGTATCGATTCATACGAGGTAAATTTTGTGACAATATCCCTGAAACATTGCTTCGCTTTGTTCTTGTCGGTCTTGGCATAGAACTGTCCGACTTCATAGAGCCGGTCGCAAAAATAGGGTAATTGTACATCCCTTATATTGATGATTTCCAGCTTATCAACCTGGGCCTTGATCTTTACTACATTGGCACTATCCGACATATCCTCCACCCTTTGAGTGGCATTTCTGAAATATAAATCAATCTCATCGACAGACTGGATTAACAGGGCATATGATGCATCCAAGCTTGCAATGGACTTGTCTTTTCTGTACCTTTTCAGATTTTTGTGAATCTGAGATTTATTCATATCGATTCTAATCTTCAGTTTATTTGCGTAATATCCCTGGTATTCAGGACCCTGGTCCCGGGCATTCAAGACAGAGGGGTTGACCATGAGCAAGGCAATAATTATCAGCACGTATCTCCGGAAACCTGGTAGATGAACAATCCTGCTCATGATAAACCCTCCATTCCAATACCCCCCACACCTGCGTGGTTATGATTCCCTGACGCTGAACGATGGCGCATGCTGACAGAAGTTGTACAGTCAAACATCCGGTGCGCAATAAAAAAACCGTCAACAATTTGTCATTTTTCTGTAATTTCATGAAAAAGTGGATATCTTTTCGCCTACTTCCGGGAAATCCCCGTAAACAAACCTTCTGCATCAACAAAAGCTGTGGAAAGATGTGTGGATAAAATCCGGAATTAGTAAATAATGGGATAAAAAAACTCGTTTTCTAGCTTTTTGCACAAAAAAACATCACCAAGAAGAAGCGGAGATAACCAGGTAAGAATACCTCGATTTTGCCTAACCGGTCAAGGCATCAAGCAACCGGCGATCGACAATCTCACCTTCGCTTTCCGCAACCGGGGAGACTGACAGCGCGCCCTCCTCGCGCAGCTTTTCCACCAGCAGGTGCCCGGTTTGATTGCTGTGCGGATGATTCTTGAAAGCGGCAAGGATTACCTTCCCGATGGCGGCGATATCATCCTTTTTCTCTTTGCGAATCGATATGTTTCTCATCGCTTGGCGGTTCACCCCT
>JAGFXO010000052.1 GCA_017861285.1 Geobacteraceae bacterium
GAGGCGATCGCGTTTTTGAACCACGCGGAAACGAGCCAGGCGGTGAGGGCTGAAAGGGCTTTGCTGTGGAGGTGCGAAGGAGGATGCCAGGTACCCATCGCTGCCCACGGCACAATGCGGGACGGCAATTTGCATCTGACCGGGTTCATCGCTTCGGTGGACGGCAGGAGGTCGGTTCGGGGAAGCATCAGCGGTCCCGGGGAACTGTGCGAAAAACTTGGTATCGCCCTTGCCGAGAAACTTCTCCGCGACGGGGCGGCGAATATACTGCGGGAGGTCTATCAGCGGGAGGTGTCGCTGGAGAAGGAAATACCGGTGTAAAAAATCGGGCAAAAGGCACAGGGCACAAGGCAAAAGGTCATTAAACACAAAACCTGAAATTTATAACCTAAAACTTAAAACTTGAAACGTATGAAAACATGAAAACGAAATCAAAAAACAAAACCGGCTTTGTCTACCTGATCGGAGCCGGTCCCGGGGACCCGGGACTGTTGACCGTCAAGGGGTGTGAATGCATTGCCAAAGCGGACGTCATTCTCTATGACTATCTGGCCCACCCGGGACTTCTCGGGTACGCCTCCCGCGACGCCGAACTGATTTATGCCGGCAAGGTTGGCGGGGCGCATAACCGGGAACAGTGGCAGATCAATGAGATGCTTGTCGGCAAGGCGCTGGCGGGCAATGTCGTGGTCCGGCTCAAGGGAGGGGACCCCTTTGTCTTTGGCCGCGGCGGGGAGGAATGCGAAGCGCTGGTTGCGGCGGGAATTCCCTTTGAGATCGTACCGGGGGTGACTGCGGGAATTGGTGCCCCGGCCTATGCAGGGATACCCCTGACGCACCGCGATTACACTACTTCGGTCGCTTTTGTCACAGGGCATGAAAGTTACGGCAAGGAAGCCTCGGGGATAGACTGGGAAAGGCTTTCCCTTGGGGACGGCACCCTCGTGTTTTACATGGGTATCAGAAATCTGCCGCAGATTACGGCGAATCTCCTTGCCCATGGGAGGGCTCCTGAAACGCCCGTGGCCCTCATCCGCTGGGGGACCCGTCCGGAGCAGGAGGTGCTGACCGGGACCCTTGCCGATATCGCGGATAAGGCGCGCAAGGCGGCCTTCAAGCCCCCGGCTATCACGATCATCGGCGAAGTGGTGAATCTGAGGGAAAAACTGCGCTGGTTCGACAACCGCCCGCTGTTCGGCAAAGGGGTACTGGTAACCCGTGCCACCGACCAGGCAGGCGAATTCTCGCGACTGCTTTCAGGATCAGGAGCGCGGGTCTTCGAATGCCCGACCATATCCATAACTTCTCCGGAAAGCCATGAGGATCTCGATCGGGCGATGGGCTCACTGGAAAGATTCGACTGGCTGATCTTCACGTCCTATAACGCGGTGAAATATTTCTTCCGCCGGCTGCACTCCTTGGAACTGGACAGCAGGGCGCTCGCTCCATGCAGGGTTTGCGCGGTCGGTCCGAAAACAGCCGCCGCACTTTCCGTCTTCGGCATCAGGGCGGACCTCATCCCGGCGGACTACAAGGCAGAGGGTGTAGTTGCTGCTTTCAGTGCCCTTGATGTAGCCGGTAAAAGAGCGCTCTTCCCCAGGGCTGACCGGGCCCGGGACGTCATCACCGCGGGATTGGGCGCGCTCGGCATGGATGTCGAGGCTCCGGTCGCCTACCGGAACTCCCTTCCGGATGGTTTGCCCCATGACATCATCGAGGCACTGGAGGGCGGAAGGATCCATTGCGCCGCATTCACCTCGTCATCGACCGTTGAAAACCTCGCCGCCATGGTCGGCGAGAACCGGCTCATCCATCTTCTCGAGGGTGTCGCCATCGCCGCCATCGGCCCGGTAACATCCCGGTCCTGCCGCGAACTTGGGCTCAGGGTGGATGTGGAGCCCGCCGAGCATACCATTGAGGCGCTTACCACAGAGATCATTCGGCATTTTTCAGGGGGCCTACCCGGTTAAGCGGGCGTTCTCCCAACGTACACCAACGTCCAGACAAGGAGTCAACCATGTTCTTCCCCGCATACAGATCCCGCAGAATAAGGGGGAGGGAAGTTTTCCGCAGGATGGTCCGGGAGACATCTCTTTCGGTAAACGACCTCGTCTACCCCATGTTCGCCGCTTTCGGCAGGTGCGTTCGCAAAGAAGTGTCATCCATGCCCTGCATATATCAGCAATCGGTGGACAATATCGTGGCCGAGGCGCAGGAGGTTCATGAACTGGGAATCCCGGCGGTTATCCTGTTCGGCATACCCGAGTCCAAGGACCCGTTGGGCAGCAGCGCCTTCGATGAAAAGGGGGTTATCCAGGAAACCGTCAGGGAACTAAAGAGGAAGGTGCCTGGCCTGGCGGTCATAACTGATGTCTGCATGTGCGAATATACCAGCCATGGACATTGCGGTGTGGTAAAGGACGGGGATGTCGACAATGACGCCACCCTCGAACTCCTTTGCCGGGAGGCCCTGTCCCATGCCGCGGCGGGGGCCGACATGGTTGCCCCCTCGGACATGATGGACGGCCGGGTGCAGGCCATTCGCGAAGCCCTGGACGCAAACGGTTTTGCCGATATTCCCATCATGAGTTATGCTGTGAAATATGCCTCCGGCTACTACGGGCCTTTCCGCGAGGCGGCCGAATCAGCCCCGCAGTTCGGCGACCGCCGCTCCTACCAGATGGATCCGGCGAATCGCCTGGAGGCGATCCGTGAAGCCGCAATGGATGTGGAGGAGGGAGCCGATATCATCATGGTGAAGCCGGGTCTACCTTATCTGGATATCGTTCGCGAGGTGAGGAACGAGTTCAATCTGCCCGTGGCGGTCTATAATGTTTCCGGTGAGTACAGCATGGTCAAGGCTGCGGCCAAGAACGGCTGGATCGACGAGGAGCGAGTGGTCATGGAAACAATGATCGCTTTCAAGCGGGCAGGTGCCGATCTGATACTCACCTACCATGCGAAAGATGTGGCAAGGATTCTGAAGAGGGGGTGAAATGAGCACCCTCATGCCTTTCCGTACCATCGAACCCTCCTTTTTCTCGGGGCTGCTCGATGATCCGGTGCTTCTCCTGAACGTCAGGCCGACCGGGCGCGGTATCCTGATTGACTGCGGCCAGGTGAATCATCTGGCAAAACGCGTCATGAAATCGGTCGACGCCCTGTTCGTGACCCACGCCCACATGGACCACTTCATGGGAATCGATTCCGTCATCCGGCACAATCACGTTTCTCCCAGAACTCTGGAGTTGTTCGGGCCCCCGGGGATAGCGGATAAGATGTCCGCAAAATTCTCCGGTTATGACTGGAACCTCACGGAACAGTACTGGTGCTCCTTCAGGGTTCATGAAGTACATCGCGACACGACGGCTACCTTTCTTTTCCCCGGCCCTGAGGGCTTCCCCCGCCGTTTCGTCGGGGAGTTCCCCCGTCGGGACAAAATCATTTACCGCAACGATTACCTTCATGTGGAAGCGGACCTTTGCGACCACAAGATCCCCGTTCTCGTCTTTAAGATTACCGAACGCCCATCTTTTCTCGTCGATGAGGACAGGATTGAAACTGCCGGGCTGGTAAGGGGCCCCTGGCTTCGCCAGCTGAAAAAGCGCTTCTGTCAGGGAAATCCGCCGGCAGAGCCGTTGAAGGTGCTGCGGCTGAGGAACGGCAAGGTCGAGGAGGAAATGGTCCAAGATGTGGAGACGCTGTATGAAAGCATCCGCAAGAAGCGGACCCCCGCAAGCATCGGATATGTCTCCGACATCGGTTTCACCGAAGAGAATCTGGAGAAGGTGGTCAGCCTTTTTCAGGGTGTCGGGCTTTTTGTCTGTGAGTGCTCCTTCCTGACCGGCGATCGGGACAAGGCCCGGGTATCTTCGCACCTTTGCGCAAGCGACGTCAATTTCCTGGTGGACAGGCTGCGCCCCGCCTTTTTTCTCCCCATGCATCTTTCCAAAAGCTACATTCACAACTGCGAGCGGATCTACGATGAGCTGGTGATCCCCCACGGCGTTACACTGCTGAAACTGCCGAAATACCTGACTCCGAGGCCACTTCTCACCCATGAGGCGGGGAGGCTGGGTGGATGCCGTCCTTCCCGTGGCTGAGAACTCTCGCGGCATCATCCGCAAATCCAAACGGCATCTGTGTAGTATATATACACAGATGTGTATGTCAAATATAGTCAGGTCATTTTTTTCTACAACACTTCTTTCCCTCAGTGCAAAATACGCCAATACAATCTATCGCTTAACTTCTTGATTTATCGTAAGTATATACATTTTATCCAACATCTGAGGCAAAAACCGCGAACTTGGCACCTTGTTTGCTGTTTAGGTGCTTCACGAGGTTTGGTATACAGAATTCACCGTAACATCCACCGCATATTGGAGGTAACAGCTCATGTGTCGTATTGGAGCCATCAAAAGTCTGAACTATGTGCACCCGAGCAAGGCCCTGCAGCTGATGAATTCACAGCAGAAAGGCCATGATAATTCGGGTTTTGCCATGGTTATGCAGGATCTTGGCGGCATTTTCGCCGAGTACAAGGACAAGCCGACCCTGTCCCTTGCCTGTACTGATGCCGGATTGAAGATTGCAGAGGAAATTCTCGATGCCGTCGGCTTCAAGCAGGTTTTTCAGTGGGTTCCCGAAACAAACTGGCAGGCGGGCATGGACATTCAGGCGATGCCCAATTATGTCTTCCGGACATTTGACTACCCGGAGCTCTTCAAGGATGCGCCGAAGCGGGATAAGGAAGATTTGCTGACCAACACCCGTCTGCAACTCCGTTTTGCCATGGAAAAGGATCAAACCGGCTTCGCCTATTCATTCTGGCCTGATGTCATCACCCTGAAAGAGATTGGCGATCCGCGCGATATTGGCACCTTCTTCGGCCTGTGGGAGCCTGACGATTCGTTCACGGCGAAAACCATTACCGCCCAGTGCCGGCAGAATACCAACTACGCCATCGTCCGCTATGCGGCCCATCCCTTTTTCCTGCAGGGTTACGTGACCTTGACCAACGGCGAGAACACCTTCTATCAGAAGAACAAGGAGTTCCAGTCTACCCTGCATCCCGGTTACGTGGGCTTCGAATCCGACTCCCAGTGTTTCCTCTACACCATGCACTACATGCACCGTCAGCTGGGATGGCCCCTTTCCTACTACAAGCACATTATTACGCCGCTCCCCTTCCAGGAAGTGGCAAAGCGTGAAGACCGGGAAGAGCTGATGGCCATCCGCCAGTCGCTGGCCCATCTGGAAATCAACGGCCCCAATACCATCATCGGCACCCTGCCCGACCACACCATGTGGGTTGTATGCGATGCCAAGAAACTGCGGCCGATCGTCGTTGGTCAGACCAAGGACACGGTGGTCTTTTCTTCAGAGGTCTGCGGTATTAATGAAATACTCTCGGACCGCAATTGGGAAACGGATATTTACCCCAACGAGCGTGAGATAGTCGTTGTCGATAACAATCTGGAGGTCCAGCGATGGAAACAGTGAAAATAAACGATCTGGCCTGCAACGATCTTCCCTGGAAGGTCATTTACGATAGCAAGCGCTGCACCCTGTGCGGCTCCTGTATCGCGTCCTGCACCTTCGGCGCCATAAAGCCGAAAATAGAGAGACGCCGCAAATCATTCTCCGATACGGAGACCCCTGAGCCGAAGATCACGTTCAGCGCGACACCGGTCATTACCCAGGTGAACATCCTGAAGCATTTCTGCCGCGGCTGTGGAGTCTGCGAGAGGGTCTGTCCGAACAACGCAATCCGCTCGGAGCGGAACCCTGATTCCCGTTTCAACGTCGTATATCAGGCCGCCACTGCTACGGGTCCGAAGCGCGGTGGTCGCAACAACCTGGAGGTCAAGGCCAGAACCCTCGACACCCTTCGTGTCGGGCGTATTTCCCAGATGACTGACCCGAGCCTGGATGCAGAACGCCATACCTTCGACTGCCAGGCGCCCCTGGGACGCATCCTGCCTGCCACCCAGCTGCCGTTTACCATCGGCCCGGACGGTACGCTTGCCAAGTCTGGACACACCCCGCCGGTGAACTGGATCTATCCGATAATTATCGGCGACATGTCCATCGGTGCCCTCTCCTGGAGGATGTGGGAGGCGGTCTCCATGGCCGTTGCCTACCTGAACGAGGAGTGCGGGCTGCCGGTGCGCCAGTGTTCGGGTGAGGGCGGAATGCCGGTGCGCCTGCTGAAGAGCAAGTACCTGAAATACGTTATCCTGCAGATCGCCTCGGGCCACTTCGGCTGGAACCGCATCATCAAGGCGATGCCGCACATGGTGGAAGACCCTGCTGGCGTACTGATCAAGATCGGCCAGGGGGCCAAACCGGGCGACGGCGGCCTGCTCATGGCGGCCAAGGTTGCGTCGCACATCCAGTCGATCCGCGGTGTTCCCAAGACCGACCTCCTGTCGCCCCCGAACCACCAGGGCCTGTATTCCATCGAGGAGAGCGTGCAGAAGATGTTCCTCTCCTTCAACGCCGCGTTCAAGTTCCGCGTGCCGGTGGCCATCAAGGTTGCAGCCAGCGCCACATCGGTCTCGGTGTTCAACAACCTGGTGCGCGACCCGTACAATATCGTCGGCGGGTTCTTTCTCGACGGCATTGACGGCGGTACCGGAGCTGCACATGACATATCCCTCGACCACACCGGGCACCCGGTTGTCAGCAAGCTGCGTGACTGCTATCTGGCGGCGGTTGCCCAGGGAAGGCAGGGGCAAATCCCGCTTTGGGCGGCAGGCGGTCTCGGCAAGACAGGGAACCTGGCTGCCGATGCCTTCAAGATGTTCTGCCTTGGCGCCAACGGCGTCTTTACCGGCAAGCTGATTCTGCAGCTGGCAGGTTGTCTGGGGAACGAGCACAGCCGCTGCAACGCCTGCAATACGGGACTGTGCCCGGCCGGCATCACCACCCAGGAACCGACGCTGGTCCGACGTCTGGACCCCGACCGGGTGGCGGAAAACATCGTCAACTACTTTCTTGCCATGGACAAGGAACTGCGCAAACTCATGGCCCCCATTGGTAACTCTTCGCTGCCGGTCGGCCGTTCCGACTGCCTGATATCCACCGACAAGGCCATAGCGGACCGTCTGCAGGTCCAGTACGTCTGCTAAGGAGGAAAATATACATGCCAGCTTTTATCTCGGGTTTTGATGAACAGAACAAACGAATTTCCACTCAGCAGCTGCTGCAGAAGATATACGCGGCCCTCGACCAGGGTGAAACCGAGTTCGAGATCCTGGCTTCCGGCCATCACGACATAGGAGGACCGCTCTGGACCAGTGACGGCAGGCCTCTCAAGTTTGTAGTGAAAAACCCGGGCCAGCGAGTCGGCTCCTTCGGTCTCGAAGGTACCGAAATTGTCGTGGAAGGCCCTGCCCCGGCCGATGTCGGCTGGCTCAACGCCGGCGCTACCCTGACCCTGAAAGGGGACGGCGGCGACACCACGGGACACTGCTCCGCCAGCGGCAAGATCTACGTCGGCGGCCGAGCCGGCACCCGTACCGGTTCACTGATGAAGCACGACCCGTCATATGAGCCGCCGGAACTCTGGATTCTCAAGAATACCGGCTCCTTCTCCTTCGAGTTCATGGGCGGTGGCATCGCTGTGGTCTGCGGCTACGACTCCGAACAGTTCGAATCGGTCCTCGGGGATCGCGCGTGCGTAGGCATGGTGGGCGGCACCATCTATGTGCGCGGGCCCATAAAGGGGCTCACCCACCTGGTCTGGCAGCTCGACCTGGACGAAGCCGATCGGGAATTCCTGCAGGCCAATATGCCGGTGTTCCTCGCAAAGGTTGAACGCCCGCAGCTTCTTGCCGAACTGACCGATTTCTCCCAGTGGAAGAAGATAGTCGCCATGACATGGGAGGAGCGTCAGCGGCAGGAACGAATCACCATGAAGGAATTCCGTACCCAGAAATGGGTTGAAGGCGGTATTTTCGGTGATGTTGTGGCCGACGACTATGAAAAGGTGTGCGCCTTCGTCAACACCGGTGAAGACCGGTTGAAGATCCCTCACTGGCAGAACAAGCTCTACGGCGCACCCTGTCAGACCGCATGTCCGACCGGCATTCCCACACAGGACCGCATCAATCTGCTCCGCCAGGGTAAGGTCCAGGAAGCGCTGGAACTTGTTCTCAACTTTTCTCCGTTTCCCGCCAGTGTCTGCGGGCAGGTGTGTCCCAACCTCTGCAAGGATGCCTGCAGTCGTCAGTTCATCGATCATCCTGTCGCCATGCAGGAGCTCGGCAGGCTTTCCCAGGAAGCAGCACCTCCGCCGAAAAAGCCGGAAACCGGTAAGAAGGTGGCGATCATCGGTGGCGGTCCGGGCGGTCTCTCCGCCGCCTGGCAACTCAGTCTGCTCGGTCATGGCGTGACCCTCTTCGAAGGGGACAGTGAGGTCGGCGGCAAGCTCCGCCAGGCCATCCCCATGGAGCGTCTGCCGCGACAGATACTTGACAGCGAGGTTGACCGCATCAAGATGGTGGGTGCCGATATCCGCACCTCGCAGAAAATTGACAATACAACCTTCGATTCCATACAGGAAGAGTACGACGTGCTGGTAATCGCCAGCGGCGCCCACAATCCGGTCGTTATACCGTTCCCCGGGCACGAGCGGCTGGTCAAGGGCCTCGATTTCCTCAAGAGCATCAACAACGGGGAAAGGCCGAAGGTCGGCAGGAAAGTAGTCGTGATCGGAGCCGGCAACGCCGGCATGGACGTCGCCCTCGGCGCATACGCCATGGGGGCGGAGAAGGTCACGGCCATCGACGTGCAGCGCCCTGCTGCCTACCAGAAGGAGATCGACCACTTTGCCGCCCTCGGCGGTGACATCCAGTGGCCGGTGTTTACCGAGCGCATCGATGCGAACGGTCTGCATACCAAGGACGGCAGGTTAATCGAAGCCGATACCGTCATCATCTCGATCGGTGAGCGTCCTGACCTTTCCTATGTTCCCCGCGAATGGCTGACCGACCGCGGCATGATGGATGTCAGCGACTGCTGGCAGTCCGTCAGGGCCGAAAAAGTCTTTGCCATCGGCGACACCATCAAGCCGGGCCTCCTGACCCATGCCATTGCCAGCGGCCGCGAGGTTGCCGAATATATCGACGATTACCTGAGCGGCAAGCCTTTGGAGGCGAAGAAGAAACCCGTCATGATCCCGCAGGAACTGCTGAGCCGCGAGCTGTTCATGCCCCAGAACCGTGGGCGGTTCCGGGTGACGGACGCCAAAAACGAGGTGCACCGCTGCATCTCCTGCGGTACCTGCCGCGATTGCTCCATGTGCCTTGAGACCTGCCCGGAAGGTGCCATTGTCAGGGTGGAGAAGGAAGACGGTACGGTCGAATATACCTCCGATGACAAGTACTGCATCGGTTGCGGTATCTGCGCCGGCATCTGCCCATGCGGCGTATGGGCAATGGAAAAAACCATTTTGTAATGTGTTGGCCGAGGTGCGGCGACGCCGCGTCTCGGCTATGTTCCCATCGTTGTCATTCCATGCCTTGTTTGACAGCTATCATGCGCATGGTGCATTTCTCCCGCATTTCCATGCAAAGAGGCGGAACCTTTGTGGTCCCGCCTCTCTTTTTATCCTGACTTCCGTTCAATCTCTCTTGAAAATATTTTTTGCCCGCACAAATCAAACATGATTCCGCAGCATCAGTTCCTGGGGATGGGGGTTCAGATAGAATTGCTTCTTCAGGTACTGTTGATCGTACTTGCTGACGTAGTGCTTGAGAAGGGTGAGAGGTACGATGAGGGGTATGAGCCGGTCGTGGTATTGCCGGATAACCTCGAGCAGTTCCGTCTTTTCTTCGCGAGTAAGCTCTTTCTTGAAATATCCCATGATGTGCATCAGGACGTCGCTGTTTTTCTTCACCGTGGCGTGGAATGATAGTGAGCGCATGAAAAATTCCTGATAGCGCTCAAGGAGCTCTGCCCTCTCCATGGTTTTCCCTTCGGCGACGAGCTTTCCCATCTCCCGGTAGAGCTGCGGGGAATGGGCCATTACCTGGAGCTTGTGGGCAGTGTGAAACTCGACCAATTCACCCATGCTCCTTCCAGCCCGGAGAAAATCCTTCCATCGCCTGTACGCGAAAACCCTTTCGATGAAATTTTCGCGGATGTTCATGTCGTAGAGGCGCCCCTCCTCTTCAACCGGAAGCAGGGGGAAATTCTGCACGACGGCATCTGCGAAAAGCCCCCGGCCTGTCTTGGCGGGAACACCCTGATTGTAAACTTTGACCCGGTAGAGTCCTGAACTCGGCGAATCCTTCTTGAAGATGAACCCGCACAGGTCCTCTTTTTCCAGCTCATCGACCCGCGTTTGGCAGTACGCGAGCATCTGATCGGTCAGGTCGATGTGTGTCCTGTTTGTTACCAACCGGGGATGGGAGGGATCTCCCTCGAGGCGCATGGCCTCGCGGGGAATCGACATGCCGCAGCCCACCTCCGGGCATACCGGAATGAATTGGAAGAAGCGCCCCAAGGTGTGGGTTATGTAGTGGTCGTGCTTGTGACCGCCATCGTAGCGGACTTTCTCACCGAGGAGGCAGGAACTTACCCCCACCGCAATCACGCTGGCCTCCATCGAAATGGTCATTTGTCACCTCTCTTTTCAGGAATACTCGGAATTCAGGGTATCCAAGGAAAGTTATACCACACGATGCAAGCCAGGCAAGGATTTCGCCGGCGGCGTAAAAATCGTGAGGATTGAAGTGGGTGGAGCGACGTGAAATTGACAAAAGGCGGCTGCTCGTACATAGTAATGATATTTTCATGTTCATGAGTGCATGTTTGTTGGAGGATGACAATGAAAATATGGAAAAAGGTGACTATCGGGATTGCGGTCTTTTTCCCCGCGGTTCCGGCATTTGCTGCTTTTGCACTTCCCGGAATGCAATGGGTTTCCAAGTGATTTTTTTGACGATACAGGCCAGGAAAAGGGCAAAGGAGCATTTTCGGCAGGCGATAAAAACCGGGGTTGCCGGACTTTTAAGCATGGTGCTGGCTGAATTTTTCGGGCTGCCGGAGGGATATTGGGCGGTGATCAGTGCCGTCATCGTCATGCAGTCCAACATCGGCGCCGCGGTAAGCGCCGCCTGGAGCAGGCTGGCGGGAACCGCAATCGGCGCTTTTGTCGGGGCCCTGTTTGTTGCCCTGTGGGGGGTCAATGCCGCCGCTTTTGGTGTAGCGGTGACACTGACTGTACTGATCTGCGCGTTTCTGGGGCTTCTTGACAGCTATCGACTGGCGAGTGCAACGGTTGCCATCGTGATGCTTTTCGGCCGCCCGGATGTGTCGTGGACAGTCGCTCTCCACCGGTTCACGGAGGTCTCGCTCGGGGTTGTCGTTGCTCTTCTGGTTACGGTTTTCATATGGCCTTCACGTGCACGCAAAAAACTGCATAACGGGATCGCCGATGCCCTTTCATTCCTGTATTCCCTCTATGATGCCGTGATCCGCCGATACCGGGGGGAGGATGCGCCGGTTGAAGAGCTGCGGGCGCGCATGGCCAAGGTGCTGCAGAGCAACGAAAAGCTGCAGGTCCAGACTCTGTACGAGCCCAGGCTCGGTATGGAAAGGAAAGAGCTCCTGATGCTGCTCATGGAGCATGTCCACCGTATCCTCCATGCGGTAGACGCCCTCGAAACGGTTACACATGGTGGGGCCGGGGGGACTCTTCGTGAGAAATACGAACCTGAACTCGGCGAACTGATCGAACGAATCGGTGCAGCCATACAACGGCTCTGTGAAGAGGTTACTGCCTGGCGATTCTCAATGCCGGGCGACGACCTCCCGTGTGCAATCTCCGCTCTGGAGGAGAAAACCACGGCGATTCGCAAAGCCCGCTTGACCGCAACGCATGATCTGGAAGAGATTCTGCACTACTATTCCCAGTTTCATGCGCTGCGAAACCTGGCGCGGGAAATTGATCTGGCAAGGGAAACGGGAGGGAGATGGATATCCTCTGAAGAGTGAAAACAGGGACGATACGATTCGGGTGCGCGCCAACCGGCGAAAATGAACCGGTTATCTCTCGGCGAGGGCGAGCCTCACTCCCAGTGCCGCGAAGATACTTGCGGAAAGCCAGGCAAAGAACCGGGTAATCCGCGGCCTGGACAGAACGGCGTTGCCGACGCTTCCGGATACAAACCCGATTATGCTGAAGACGATGACCGCCTGGGCCATGAAAAGCAGCCCGAGCAGAAACATCTGCGCCGGGGCATCGCCGGAATTGCCGGAAATGAATTGCGGCAGGAATGCGAGAAAAAAGAGCGCCACCTTGGGATTGATGACGTTCATGATGAAACCCCTCCTGAAAAGAACCCATGTCGCCTGCCGGGCCGGTGTGCGGTTCACGGTGAGCGGGTGGTTCTCCCGCACTGCCTTGTACGCGAGGAAAAGCAGGTACGCCGCTCCGGCGTATTTCAGGAGTGTGAAGGCGAGCGCGGATGAGTAGAGAATGGCGGAAATGCCCAACGCCGCGGCTGTTGTGTGGACGCTCACGCCGCTGCACATGCCGAGGGCGGTTACGATTGCGGCTTTTCTTCCCCGGTAAATCCCCTGGGCTGCCACAAAGGTATTGTCGGGGCCGGGCGCCAGGGTCAGGGCGACCGAAGCGCCGAGGAAGCAGAGAAGGGTCGATGAGGTCATGGGTTACACTCCTGAGTAGGGTTCTTCATCATACAATATTTGCAGTGAGTTGTCATGGATGATCCTGATTAGCGCTAATCTTCCGCTAGTCGTAATTTTTGTTCTGGAACTTTGCCAGCTTTAGCAGTTGCCTTCACAAGCCGTTTGAACATGGAAGCAAGATCAAAGCGCCTGTTGAATCGGTATTGGAACTCGCCCAGATAGCGATAGGCGTATTTCTCGAAATCGAAAGCATGGTAGGTCCCGGTAATGGCATTCTTCAGGGTGCCAAGTACCGTGCTGATCCAGCTGAAGCAGTCCATGCTTGTGCTTTTTCGCTCTTTACCAACAATTTCCCTCTGGTGGAAGCAACCGGCAGATTCAACAGCATGGAAACACCAAAGTCCGTCCGACACTACCAGTGAACTCGGTGCGAGGTATTGCCTGGCCCAAAGTTCGACCTCTTCCCGGCAGAAACTCTTTACGGTAGAGAAGACCGCATAGAGCGGATG
>JAGFXO010000053.1 GCA_017861285.1 Geobacteraceae bacterium
AACCCGTTTTGATTTGTCCGCTTTTGTGGAGGGATGGATCAAGAAATCGCTGCAAGTGGGCGGCCGTCTCATCCCCTCGCTTTTTCAACCACGTGTCTTATGCGTGGGGTCGCTGGTAGGGGAATGGAGTGAAATCGGGGCTGATCCCCAAATTGATGAGGGGACCCTCGATGCGGCACGCAAAATGGCCTTTGGCGCCTTGCAAACCCTCGCGGCCGAACTTGAAAGCGACATCGTGGCGCTTTACAACTTTAATCACTACAGCAAACTTCCCGGGGAAGTATTCAAAAAATTCAACCGGGTGCACTATCGGGCCTGCGCCCGACTGCTCCCCAGATCCGGGTAATTCGAAGTCGCGCTGTTTCTCCTTTTCTGGACAGTATTTACAGGCTTTATCTGGAAACAGTGGCGCGAGGCCCCATGGCGCTGGGCGTTCACAACCGATTATTTTTTGAAAAAATCTGCGAGAAAGAGCCGGGTGCAGAGTACACGCTCTATTTTGTGCAGGAAGAACTCGCCGCTTTCAACCTTCTCGTCGTAAAACAGGAAGCAATGGTGGATATGTTTTTTTGCATGGATTACGGACTCGGACGAAAATACAACCTTTATGTGCTGTCCTGGCTCGAAAATGTCCGCACCTGCCTGGAGCGAAAAATCCCTCTCTACTACGCGGGTCAGGGCACGGAGAAGACCAAAGCGCACCTTGGCGCAACGTTTGTGCCGAGCTTTATTTTATTCAAGCACCGCCGACCGGTGTTTGACCGTCTTCTCATCTGGCCGCATGCGATGACCGGGAAGATTCTATGCCGCCTCGGGTTTTGGCCTGACGTTACAAATCCCAATACCGTTGCACAGAAAGGCGAAATGGCGATTCATGGCAGAAGAAACTGACTACGCAATCAAAGTCGAGAAACTTTCGAAGCGATACGGGAATTTGCTGGCGGTCAACGACATATCGTTCACCGTCGATAAAGGCGAGGTGTTCGCCCTGCTGGGCCCGAATGGCGCCGGCAAGACCACTACCGTCGAAATCATCGACACAATCCGCACACCCACGTCCGGCAAGGTGACCCTTCTTGGAATGGACGTCACGAAAAAGAAGCACGACATTGTTCGCCGCATCGGCGTCCTCCCTCAGGGGTTCACCTCGTTCGACAGGATAACGGTCAGAGAGACCCTGCAATACTATTCGCGTCTTTATCGTGGCAGGAACACCGATATCGACGGACTGATAGAACTCGTGGACCTTAAAGACAAGGCCAAAGAGCAGTACAAGAATCTCTCTGGAGGCTTGAGGCAGCGCCTTGGAATAGCGCTTGCGCTCGTGAACGACCCTGAGGTCGTGTTCCTTGACGAGCCGACCACAGGGCTCGACCCCCGGGCAAGACGCGAGGTGTGGGATGTTCTGCTGGGCCTGAAGAAGAAGGGGAAGACGGTGTTTCTGACCACGCACTACATGGAGGAGGCAGAGCTTCTTGCCGACATTGTCGCAATCATTTCAAAAGGGAAGATCATAGCGATGGGCTCTCCAGCGGAGCTCATTGAAAGCAACACAACGTACCTTGTCCTCACACTACAGTCCGTCGATGAAAAAGTTTTTGAGATCATACGGAAGATGGGCTTCGAGCCGGTTCTTGACAACCACAGGGAAATCAAGATCAGGGTGGAGCACACGGACGATGTGCAGAAGATACTGAGCGCCATCAAGGATGCCGGGGCGATGTACCACGGCCTGGATGTTGGGAAACCCAACCTTGAAGAGGTATTCCTGAAGCTTACCGGTGAGGCGCTCCACGGCGGTCCCGCCGGGGAAAGGGGGGCGGAATGAACCCGCGCGTCGTCGCAGCAAATCTCTACGTGAAACTACTGAGCGTCTACCGCGAGAAGACCGCCATGTTCTTCACGATTGCGTTCCCGATAATCCTGATACTTGTTTTCGGCACGATCTTCATGAGCCAGGACAACATAGGCTTCCACCTTAGCGTGCAGGATCTCGACCAGACGAAATCATCCAAAGAGTCGATCGAGGCCCTTGAAGTCAACGGGAAGTTCAAGATAACCAGAGTTGACCCCGCCGTTAACGCCACGCAGTACGTCAGAGACAACAAGGTGAACCTCGTCCTTGTTATTCCCAAAGGCTTGGAACGGTCCCTCATGCGGAGGAAGTTTTTCAGCGACTTCCAGGCATCCGCGACCATCACCTATGTATACGATCCCAGTTCTTCCTCGGTGTCCACGAAGATTGATATCCTGAACGGAGTGCTCGCTGGGGTTAACCAGGAGCTGTCCGGGATGCCGCCGTTCATCAAATCGGTCAAGAAATCGATACTCACCAGGAAATACCGGTTCATCGAGTATTTCATTCCCGGCATCATTGCGATGGCGGTGATGACTTTGAGCCTGTTCGGCACGGTGAACATGAACACGGAGCTACGCCAGAAGGGGATCATCAGGAAACTGTCCACGACGCCCATCACCCGTGTTGACTGGATACTCTCGGACATGCTGTACCAGTTCATAATCGCGCTCGTATCCACGACGGCGATGCTGCTGGTGAGCTACGCGGTGTTTAATGTCAACCTGCATATCAACGCCTGGCTTCTTGCGTTCATTTTGCTTGACGTATTCGCGTTTGTCGGAATCGGGATGATACTCACCCGCTTCGTCAAGGAGGCGCAGAGCGCCGCTGCCGCGGCAAACGCCATCAGTTTCCCGATGATGTTCCTCTCGGGGAGTTTCTTTCCCATCGAACTGATGCCGGGTTTCCTGCAGACGTTCGCCAAGACGCTGCCGCTCTATTACGTGAACGAGGGGCTCCGTGCAGCGATGGTTTTTGAAGACAACATGGACTCTCTGCGTAACGCCGCCATCATAGGTGTTTTTGCAGCCGTGGTCTTCATCCTGGGCGTAATAGCCACCAAATGGGAAGAGGGCCGGTGATAGCGATGTCCCTCCTTAGCGCCATCACTCATGCTCCCTATCCCCGTGCAGCGACCGCCGTGGTTTCAGCGACGCTCGCTCTCCTCATCGATCCCATTTTGAGGTTCCGTGATTACCAAGCTCTATTGCATACGCTCCCGGTCGCCGGTATCATGAAGTTCCTGGGAGCCTTCACGCTGGTCTTCCTGCAGATGTTCGCCCTCTTCTATCTCATTACCCTCCTCCCGGTACCTCTCCGCGTGGTCATTCTCCTTTTTTCCGTTTTCGTTATTGTCATTCAATGCTCTTATTGGCTGACTCTATCCCAGTTTATGACAGGCACCGACCTGTTTCTCGCCCTGACCGTCAGCGGGGACCATCGGATAGCAGCCATCTTAAGCTTCTTCAAGCCGCTCGTCTTCTTGTATTCTCTCCCCTACGTACTCGTTCTGTCCGTACTGATTCTCGCCCCCCCTGTATCCGCCTTCCGGGAGACCGTTGCCCTCAGCCTCCTGCCGGCGTTCTTTCTCCTCGCTTCAAATTACGCACTCTTCCTCCATGCGCCGGAACGCAGCTTCCATGTGAATCCCCTGACTTCCTTCCTCCGTTCAGCACTCCATTGCAATTTTGAAAACCTTCGCAAATATAATGGGCCGCGAGACGAACTGCCCCCGTTTCAAGTCTCCCGACGGCCTCTCGACAGCATCATCTATGTCATCGATGAGTCAGTTCGTGGCAGTAATCTCAGTTTGAATGGGTACCCGCGCGCCACCACACCGTTCCTTCAATCACTTGAAACCCGGGGGGTACTGAAGAATCTCGGCATTTGTGTCGCTGCAAGTTCCTTTTCCCATATCAGCAATGCCTACCTGATTACCGGTCACAACGAATTTCCCGACAACGAATTTCGAACCGACAAGAACCCGTCCATCTTTGATTACGCAAAGAAAATGGGCTACGAAACAATTTACATTGACATCAATCGAATCTACCTGTCTTCGCTCATGAATGCCGGGGATGGTCACGTGAGATCCCTGGACCGGTGGATGACCGATCAGTCGTTCAGGGAGCGACACATCGATCTTGATACCACGAAGGATTTGGGCGTAGCCCGCTTTCTCAGCACTCTTCTGAATGAAGGAGGTGGCTATTTTGTTGTCGTGAACAAGAAGGGTCTCCATTTCCACTATCGCGATAGATATCCGAACGATCCGGCAGCTGCGATCTGGAAGCCTGTTATGAAAGCATCGCAATCCATTGACCCAAGCGCGGCCGGACGTGAGAAACTCGTCAATACCTATGACAACGGGATACACTTTCAGGTGGATGAATTCTTCCGGGTTTTTGTTTCCGAAACGACAAATCAGAACTATGTCATGCTGTACACATCGGACCATGGCCAGACTTTATCGGAGCATGGGCAGGCGTATACCCATATGAAGCCTGACAAGGAAATCGTCGATGTGCCCGAATTCTTCGTGTCAGGGGAGGGGTATGGCAAAAAAGGGCTCCTGGACGGCATCGCCTCCGGTATCAGGGTTTCCCATCTCAACAATTTCGCAACCCTTCTCGATCTGATGGACGTACCGATATCTTTGCGGGTTCGTCCTTACGACAAATCGATTTTCACATTGACAGCCGAGGACAATGTAGTGCGTTACTACATGAGTGGCTCTCTTCACGGATCCGGCGACTACGTGGTGAAGAGTGTACCAACACCACCAGATGCGGGTTGGGGCGTTTCGAGACCTGCCGGCAATGATACGAGGCAAGATGATGAAAATAAAATTTATCGCACCGCGTGAGCACCGGGAAGACACTTTATCCAGCCCTTTCAAACTTCAGCGGGTAAATCTTCCTCTTCTGGCGGCGCTTACCCCGCCCGGCCACACGGTTACCATTGTCGATGAAGCGTTTGCTCCCGATGACACGAATCAGGATGTGGATCTGGTGGGCATCACCGTCTTGACCGAACTGGCAATAAGAGCCTATCAGATCGGTGACACCTATCGCCGTAAAGGTGTAAAGGTGGTGATGGGGGGGATACACCCCACGGTATTGCCTGAAGAGGCCCTGGAGCATGCAGATGCCGTCGTCGTGGGAGAAGCGGAGGGTGTCTGGCCACAACTTGTAGCGGATGCCTCCTCGGGACAGATGCAAAGAATATATCGGGCCGGTACAATGACCGATCTCGAAGGTATGCCGAAACCACGGCGGGATCTTTTACCCGGTAGCCAATCTCAGGGTTATATTCCTGTGCCGATCGGCGTCGAGACATCCCGTGGGTGTCCGTACGATTGCGAATTCTGTTGCATCGGCCAAACGTTGGGGCAGCAATATCGTGTCAGGCCGGTACAGGAGGTAATTGCCGAGATAGAGGCTATTGATTCCCCCCACCTCTTTTTCGTCGATGATGCCCTTGGGCTGAATCGGAATGCAGCGAAAAAGCTTTTTACCGAAATGATTCCTCTTCGGCGGCGGTGGCTGGCGCAAGGCACAGTGTCCTTAGCTGAGGATCCGGAACTGCTTGGATTGATGAAACGTGCGGGGTGCCTGGGGCTTTTGATCGGATTCGAATCGGTACAGAAAGACACGCAGGATGAGGTCAATAAAATAAAAAACCTGAGGATCGATTTTTATGAGGCCATGCGTCGATTCCATGGTGAAGGTTTCGGTATACTGGGCTGCTTTGTTTTCGGTTTTGATTTTGAAAACAAGGATGTGTTCGAGCAGACTTTCGAGTTTATCATGAGAAGTCGTATGGATTGTGCCCAACTGAGGATTCTCACTCCTTATCCGGGAACACGTTTATACAAACGTCTCCTAAGCGAGGGCAGGTTGTTCGCGAGTGACTGGTGGCTCCGTGGATATCCTCCGGATACACTCCTTTTTCAACCCAAGGGCATGACTGCTGACGAGCTCATCAACGGTTTCGCCCGCTTGAACAGACAAGTCTATTCTTTCGGCGCAATGACAACGCGGTTCTTTGGCATGAGCCCATGGAAAAGAACTCTTTTCGGTTGTCAGGTGTATGCCGGGCTCAATCTATCTACCCGTAACCGTTATCTCAAAGGTCTGAGGAATCCGCAACCATTTGCCGGGGCTTCCAACACCATAGAAAAGCGGTAGAGATCACCTGTGAACAAACCGGCAAATGGGCACCGCGACCCTGAACAATCTGGCAGTGCATGCTCAACCCTATCGATCACGCACTTACTGCGGTAACGGTCTTGCTCTGCGGAATTGAGCCATACGTGATCAACGCAGTAACATGTCCCCGAAGCACACAAAAATGTTTTTTTGCATGGTCCGTCATATATGGCAGTTATGTTACATATGACGGATGCCGCTGACGGGTTTCCCTCCACCCCGCACTCTCTCTTTCCGTTTTACCCTTTTCAATCAAATACTTACACTCGCAGTATCCGCAGGTCTCCTCTGGCACGTTAGTTGCGATTTACTATGTTGGAAGAACATGAGAAGTGTCGTGCTTTATGCGAAATTTGCATTGTTATTCTGCAAAGGAGATACGCTTGGGAAAAGCAGCAAAGAGAATACTAAAAGTTGGAAAAATTTGGCAGCTAAGGAATTTATCGTAATATACGAGAGGAGGATACAATCAAATCAGGCATGAGGGACAAGGCGGAAGGAACGTTTCACGAAGTGAAGGGTAAGGTAAAGGAAATTGCCGGGAAAATCACCGATAATCCCAAGTTGGAGGGCAAAGGCAAGGCCGAAAAGATAGCCGGGAAAGTTCAGGAAAAGGTCGGCCAGGTCAAGAAGGTTCTGGGGAAGTAGTGTGAGCGGCGTGTACTTGTGCTCCCAGCTGCGGATGCATGATCCACCGCAACCGGGGCTCTGAAAGGCTTGATTTCTTCGGAGGAAAAGAATTCAAAAAACAACATAGCAGCACGAAAAGGAGAACGTACCGTGAAAGCAATTTATTCCATATCCATAATGGTGGCAGCTTTCACTCTGCTGGCGCTCAGCGTACCTGTGTACGCGACCACGATGGATGAACGCATCGAATCATCAGCCAAGCAGTCGTATGTGTTCAAGACCTACCTTCAGGGTGATGATATCAAAATCCAGTCCAGGGACGGTGCCGTTACTTTGACGGGGATCGTTTCCGAAAACTCACACAAATCATTGGCCCAGGAGACCGTAGAAGGCCTCCCCGGTGTCAAGAGTGTCGACAACAGGCTGGATGTCAAAGGCGCACCCCCCACCGCAAACTCGGACGCGTGGTTGCGTGATAAAGTGAAAGTCACGCTGATGTCGCATCGTAGCGTAAGTGCCCGCACGACCGAGGTTGACGTCAAAGACGGCATCGTGACCCTGCGAGGCAATGCTGCCAGTCAGGCACAAAAGGAATTGACGGCTGAATACGCCAGGGATGTCGAAGGGATTAAAGACGTAAATAATGAGATGACCGTGACGAAGGCCCCGGCAAAGCCGCGAACGGTAAGCGAAAAGATTGATGACGCTTCCATCACCGCCCAGGTCAAGATGACGTTGCTCTATAACCGCTCGACCAGTGCCCTCAATACCTCGGTCACCACAAAGAATGGTGTGGTTACATTGGGTGGCAAGGCCAGCAGCGCAGCCGAATTGAAACTGGCCACCAAAATCGCCAACGACGTAAATGGTGTGAAGGGTGTAAAGAACCAGATGACCATCGAGTAGACCGAGTCGAAGAGTAAATAGTCTGCGTGCTTGCTGTCGGCCGGTATGGTGATGCAATAGCCGGCAGTGAGTCTGAGCAGGCGGAGAGGAGGATCCTATGTTGTGGACAATCGTTGTGGTACTGCTCATTCTGTGGGCGCTGGGGTTGGTGACCAGCTATACGCTGGGAGGGCTGATCCATATCCTTCTGGTCATTGCCATTATTGTTTTGATTGTCGGCTTCATCCAGGGACGTAGAGCTTAATCGTGCGAACGCGGATAAAAAAAGCAGACTCAGGGAAAACAGGTCTATGAGAACAAATGCGTTGATTGAGATTATCTAGAAATTCAACCATCACATCACTGACATCAACAATGTCAAGACCAGCGTCAAGATGTCATTGTGCAGGCCCCTCAACGTATTGAGGCGGAAGTATGCGGAATGCTCAATACCAATCCATGTTCTTTCTCTATTGTAGAGGGAACATGGAAAAATCCGGAAGTTTAGAAAGAAAATAATGGTAAGGATTGCACGCTCAAAGTTGAGAGCGAAAAGGAACACAATGGATAAGAGAAGGCAATACCAGGAGAAACTGAACGAACAACAGAAGGCAAGCAGCACGGCCAGTAAACCCATGAAGGGTGGAGATAAAAAAGCCTCCGACAAGCTAAAGAGTATTTTGGACCATCCCATGACCAGACCCATTGATACTTCTTTAATCAAGCCGCTTCCCCTTGAAAGCGACCAGGCGCTTCGACGCCGCTTCATGGTGATGGACGAGTCGATTGCCGGGAATTTCCGCTTCGGCCTCCTGCTGGAAGTTCTCGATAAGATGGCGGAAGAGACGGCGCTCGACTACGTCAACCGTTTCTATCCGGAGGCGCGGGTGGTTACGGCGGCCATCGACAACATCCTCGTCCGCAACCCTGTCGACATAACAAGTGACATCGTTTTCAGCGCCCGGATCAACCACGTGGGTCGGTCGTCCCTCGAAATCGGAATCCGTGTAGAACAGCAGGGAGATCCGGTCAGCCACATCGCCTCCTGCTATTTCACCATGGTGGCACGCTCGGGCATGGGGGAAAGCGCGGTCAGCGTCAAACTGCCGCCACTGGAATACACTGACGAAATTGAAAAGGAAAGGGCCCGCAAGACTCTGGCCCGGAGAGATGACTACAAGCAGCAGCAGGCTGTTCTTCTGGAGCCGCCCAGCCGGGAGGAATACCAGATGCTCACCGGGCTCCACATGACACAGGAAACACCAGATTTTGCCGGCCTGCGCACAAGAGGGCTCACCGCGGATTCTTGGGAAATGATGTACCCGGAGCGGGAGAACGTGCCGCAGAAGATCTTCGGCGGTTACCTGATCCGTCGAGCTTTTGAGCTCTCCTCCATTTGTTCCGAACTGGTGGCCTCTGACCGTTCAATCGTAGTCGCTGTCAATCGTATCAACTTTTTCCAACCGGTTCGGATGGGAGACAAGCTCCACTACACCTCGCGGGTGGTTTACACCCATGACAGCTTTGTCTGTGTCGAGGCAAGCATCGAACGGATCAGTCGCGACCGGACCAGCATAGCTCTGTCCAACTCGTGCTTTTTTACCTTCGTCAACGTCGACCGCGAAATGGTGCGCCAGCCGGTTCCGCCTGTCTTCCCGAGCAACTATGCGGAGGATGCCCGTTACCTTGTGGCTCACCGCAGCCATCAGACTCTGGCCAGGGAGATACGGGAGATCTGATGAAAACAGGGATTCATAAATAAAGAATAAATGCTCAGCATATACCCTTTGTTTGTATGCAGTCTGAGAATAGTGCAGCAATAGTATTTGCTGCACTATAATTTTGATTTACACACAGGTATTCTCGTGCTCACAGCTAATAATAGCCACAACTAGACTTATCGTTTCTAAAATTCAAAGGGGAAGGTCAATGGAGGAATTGGCGGTGATATTTTAAGTACCGTGGGTCAAGCACCCAACAGAGATGCTGCAAACTGCCGACCCGGCGAGATAGGATGCTATGTTCAGCGGGGGCTAAAATCTATAGGAGGCAAACAAATGCGTAAACGTATAATCACTCAGGGCACTCAGGATGTCATACCCCCGGATCAAAACTGGCTGGACCTAGAAAACCTGGCTGAGGCGGAACTGACGTCCGAGGACGCGTTACACCCGATCGAGTCGGCGTTGAAGCCCAGTGGGGGCCCTGGCTGGCGGGCATCAGAATTCGGCCCGCAGACAGTCCGTCTGCTGTTTGACAAGCCGTTGCGGGTCAGGCGTATTCGTCTGGTGTTTCAAGAAGATGAGCAGGATCGTACGCATGAGTACGTTTTGCGTTGGTCCTCAGACGGCGGCCAATCGTACCGGGAGATTGTGCGTCAGCAGTATAACTTTAGCTCTCCGCATAATACCCTGGAAATAGAAGACTATGCTGTCGACCTTGTCGGGTTGACATCGCTGGAACTAAGCATCGTCCCGGATATAAGCGGGGGGCACGCCTGTGCATCGGTTGCGCAGTTATGTCTCGCATGATCACCAGGGTTGCCCCCGTGCCGTACTTCAAGGAGTGAAGCCTGACACAATGATGAGGCCTCGCCAGTAGGCTTTTTTGCGTTATGGGAATAACGGTTCTTCTTACTGCCCGCTTTTGAACGCATTGGGGAGCCAAATATTTCAATGCCATATTCGAAAAAAAGTATCCTTTATCTTTGATTGCCTCAACGTTGCCTGTCATATATAGCGGTTATGTTAAATATGACGGATGCCGCTGACGGCATTGCCCTCACCCCGCCCTCTCCAGTTCCATTATCCATAGTACAATCAGCCACTTGCACTCGCATTATCCGCAGGTATTCACTGGCATGGTAGTTGCGATATAAATTTTTAGAAAACATCAAGGCCGCTGAGCGCATGCGCCAAGGGTGACGTTCGCTGATAAAAGGAGAAGCACTATGTTAGGAACGGTTCTGATCGTCGTCTTGATTTTGCTGTTAATGGGTGCACTGCCCACTTGGCCTCACAGCCGAGAGTGGGGTTACTTGCCGAGTGGCGTGCTTGGCTTCATCCTTTTGGTTCTGATCATCCTGGTACTACTGGGCCTGTTTTAGGTGGCCGAAACGTCTGATGTCGCATGCGGTAGGCGGGTCAAGCGGTTGTGAAAGCAGAGTGGCGACCTTGAACCTCACATCTGCTATTCCTGATAGTGCATAACCAGGAGCGGAGCGATGAGACCTGTTCCGAAAGCAAAAGAGGGAGGTGTATGAGCTCATGCCGTTACTTCAAGTGGTAGTGGTACTGATTGTTGTTGGTGTTCTGCTATGGCTCGTCAACCGGTTCATCCCAATGGCGGGATCCATCAAGACGATTTTGAATGCTGTTGTGGTCATTGCCGTGATTGTGTGGCTCCTGAACGTTTTTGGAATTTTCAGTTACCTGTCCACGATCCACGTGGGGAAGTGAGCCGTCTATTTTGATGTGCATTCAGAAAGCGATGAAGGGGCTATGGCTATCGTTTCATAAATTGCAGAATGAGATTGCAAAATTTCTTTCTCTTATCAATTGCTTTATATCTCAAGGAGAAAGCCCGTGATCGACGCCTCTATCAAAATAACGGTGCCACCCGCAAAGTGGAAAGAGGTCCTTCAAACCTTTAAAGCAATACTCGGCCCGATTCGGCGCGAGCAGGGCTGCATAAGCTGCAATTGCTACGTGGATGTTGAGGCTGAAAACATTATTTTCTTCACGGAGGAGTGGAAGACCAGCGAGGACTTGGATACCCATTTGAGGTCTGTCCATTTCGGTGTTCTGATCGGAGCAATGAAACTGCTCAACAATGAGCCGGAGATCAGGTTCAACACCATTGCATCCACGGTGGGAGCGGAGGTGATAAAAGCGGCGCGAACGTGGTGAAAGCCGGCTCGTTCTGGCTGCTGTCCGCCGCCGTAGCAGGTGAGCACAATGACGTACGACAACTGGTTTGATAAACTTAATAAATAAACGTACCCATTCCTTTTTGTGCAAAGGAGGCGGAGCAATGTTTCGAGTCTTCAACATCGTACGCACACTCTGCGCAACAATTTTGGCTGTATCCATCCTTCTGGCTGGCTGTGGTTCAAATTCATCCTCGCAGACGGCTGCCGTGAGTAACGCCGTAAACATCGATCCCGCGGAACTGCTGGCCGACATCTACAGCAGCATTCAACAGCCCATTGCAAGGGCATTGGGCGGTTGGGAGTGGGATAGTTTCATCAGCAGTTTCGGCCCTCTTCTGGTGAGCTTCAGGTATACCCTCGAAATGCAGAAGGTTACCTATCAATCCACCGGAGCGGACGGCAAGGTACACTCCATGACCGGACTGCTGATCCTCCCGAAATCTATTTTATCCGGCAAGCCTTCGGTGCCGATCCTCATGTATCAGCACGGGACAGAGGTCTACCGCCCCTTCTCGCCGTCCCGGTATCTAAACCACCAGGACAGGCCAACTGACTATCCGGAAGTGATGGTCGCAGCAGCAATCGCCTCCACCGGCTACGCCGTTGCCCTGGTCGATTACGAGGGTATGGGGGACAACACTAATACCCAGCCCCATGTCGTCGGTGCCACTCTTGCGCAGCAGGTGATCGATCTGCTCAAGGCAAGCCGCGACATAATCGGCGGAAGCAACTCTCCCTGCACCTGGAACAGCCAACTCTTTCTCATGGGGTATTCCGAGGGCGGGTATGTGACTATGGCGGTAACGCGGGAACTGCAGCGTAATCACGCTGCCGAGTTCACCGTCACCGCTTCGGCCCCCCTCTCCGGCCCTCATGACCTCTCCGGCGTTATGCGTGGTGTAATACTATCGGGCAGTACCTTCAAGGCTCCCTACTTTGTCCCCATGCTGCTCAGCAGCTACAACTACGCCTATGGGGGGCAGACGGCTCTCTTCAGCCCCGGCTTCGCCATGCTACCTCCGTTCAACAGCACCCTTCCTCCGCTGTTCGACGGCAATTCGCAATCGGACACGATCAGCGAGGCCATGGGGATGAGCTTCAGTCCGGTAAACCTGATCGCGCCGAAGATCATTCTGACCACCGGGTTCATCACTCTGCTCACCAGCGACACGAGCCCCGGTTCTGTGTTCGCCTTCCTGAAGCAGAACGACTCGTACCGGTTGCCCGGGCAAGTTGATTCCGTCTGGGTGCCGACCGTACCGATACGGATGATCCACCACAAGAGCGACGAGCTGGTTCCCTACGGCAACTCCCAGGTCGCCTTCGACGCCTTCAGTACAGCAGGAGCCAAGAGCCGCATTCCGGGGGGGCCGGGAGTCGAGCTGATAGAGGAGACCGCCACCATCAGCATCTCTTCCGACCCGGTCAAGACGGTCCACGTCGGTTCTGCCTTCCCGGAGTTGAGTCGTGGGTGGCAATGGCTCGACAGTTTCAAGAAATAGGAATGAAAAAGGAGTTGATACGGAAGCATGAAAAACCGGGCGTTCCGGGGAATCCGTTCTCAGGGGAGCATAAATAGGGGGTCAACGATACACCCTGGGAATACTTCCGTATAATAACAATGGCCCACAAACACAAAGGAGAAAACATCATGTTAAGACTGCATCGCATTATGAAATTCCTGGCCTGCTTGGTACTGGTAACCTCATTCATTGGGTGTGCGTCCACACGCACACAAGAAGGCACGGGCGAGTATGTCGATGACTCGGTAATCACAACCAAGGTAAAATCCGCAATCTTA
>JAGFXO010000054.1 GCA_017861285.1 Geobacteraceae bacterium
TGGCAAGCAGGTTTCTGCCGGTAACAAAAAAAATCCACGGCGACTGGTTTGTTACCCGCCGGCGGGGAATGTGGCTGGCGAGCCCCCTGCTGGTGGCGCTGCTGATGGTGGAGGCCAGCGACCTGGTGTTCGCACTGGATTCCATCCCGGCAATCTTCGCCGTCACCCTGGACCCGTTCATCGTGTTCAGCTCCAATGTGTTCGCCATCATGGGGCTGCGGGCGCTCTACTTCCTGCTGGCCCATGTGATGGGAATATTCGTTTACCTGAAGTACGGTATCTCATTCATCCTGGCGTTCGTCGGGGTCAAGATGCTGGCGGCCGTGAGCGGCTTGCATGTGCCCGCGCACCTGTCCCTGTCCATTATCGCCGCAACCCTGCTCATGGCGGTGCTGGCTTCCGTGACCATCGGCAGGCAGGCCCGTCAGGCCGCGCTGGAAAACGTCTGAAAGGAGAGTACATCAATGCCGAACAGCAAGAAGCATTTCATCAGGGAACCTGAGAAGAAGCAGAAAAGGAAATACTGCGAACCGTCCGGAAAGAACGTCATCAGCCTGAGACTCAGTGATGATGAACGACAGCACCTGGAACGGATCGCACGAGCAAGCTCCAAGAGCCACATTGATATCATGCGCGAGGCGCTTGCCCTATGGATGGCCAATCGGCGGCGGCTTTGCCTCGATTCCTGAGAAAGAATTTTCAGATTGAATACATCGTGATGGGGAGGCTTCCTGTATGTACGGATTACGTAAAGTGAGACGAAATAAAATTCGCCGCTCTTCTCTTTCCGGGGAACAAAGGTTCATCGCCTGTCCGAAATGCGGAGCGACGCGAGGCCTGCATCGATATGCGTCGGCAGCGCAAAACGGCTCCCATGCCGAAGGGTTGTCCTGTTTCATGTGCGGATACTGGCTGGAGGCGGGTTCAGGCGCACAATCGGAGCGACGTGCGGCCATGCTTGCCCGGAAACAAGATTCAACGACGTAAAATACTTTTCTTCCCCTGCAATTCCGAAGGCCGCCGCATCCCTCCTGGCATTACTCCCCCTGGCGCACGAAGTGTGTGGTGGTTTTCGGGTTGTTTTCGGTCGACGCGCGGCAGGGCACGTCATTTGAACCTGTATGTACAACAAACCCGCCCGCAGGACGGGACATGGCTGTTCCCGGGTAATGGACGAACAATTAACAAACGATAAGGAGGTTACCATGAAGACGAGCAGCAGTGCGAAAATACTAGCCGAAGCTATCAACCGGGCCATCGAAGACCACATCATCACCACTTCCGAATACGAAGAAATCCTTCGCATCGCCAATGAAGACGGGATCATCGACCCCGAGGAACGGGCACTCTTGAGTCAATTGCAGGAGATGATCGCCGACAGGACGGTCCGGCGCGGGGTGGTCTGAAGTATGCGCTTTCTCCGTCATGAAAGGACAGGCTGGTCATTTCCGTATTATTTCATGAGCAGCAGGCTCAAAGCCATCACGAGCATCCCCCCCATGAGTCCCAGGAGGCTGTCATGGCCCTTGCCGTATGCCCTGCTGGTGGGGAGCAGTTCATCGAGGCTGATGTACACCATGACGCCTGCTATTCCGCCGAACAGGACTCCCATGACTTCGGGAGGAATGACCCCGGCGTCACGGGCAAAAAAATGGCGCAGGAGCAGGTATCCGACTCCTGCTCCCACCGGCTCGGCCAGACCGCTCAACACTGAATATGCGAAGGCCTTTCTCCTGTTTCCGGTAGCATAATAGATTGGAACGGAAACACTGACTCCTTCGGGGATATTGTGCATCGCTATCGCCACCGCAATCGCAATGCCGAGTTTCGGATCCTGAAGCGCAGAGAGGAACGTGGCCAGACCTTCGGGGAAATTGTGAATGGCAATCGCAAGCGCTGTAAAGAGCCCCATGCGCAGAAGTTTTCTGTGCCGGTGATCGTGGCAATTAACGCCCGTTTCAAACTGATCCATGCCGTCATTTCGAACCGCTGAGACATCGGCGGGGCGATGAAGCAGGGCTGATGCCGCTTCTGAGTGTGTTTCATGCGGGTTCTCCGCCGCCGGAATCACGTTGTCGATAAGTCCTATCAGGAGAATTCCACCAAAAAACGCCGCGCAATTTACCCAGTGTCCCCAGTAGTCACCATACGTGGCCGTCAGCGCATCGGACCCCTTGGCGAAGATTTCGACAAACGACACGTAGAGCATGACTCCGGCGGAAAAGCCGGTTGCCACGGAAAGGAAACGATAGTTTGTCCGCTTCGCGGCGAACGCAATCGCGCTTCCGACTCCGGTAGCCATTCCGGCGAACAGGGTGAGCCCCATCGCAATCAAGACTTCATCCATCACCACCTGCCTCCCCATACAGGACTCGAAACGGATATAAACTCAGATGTTCATGGTAGTATTGGGATTTTAACAATGGCTACTGAAAAATATCAGATTTATCTTATTGAATGGAGGCGAAGGGGGAGCATTCGCCCCCTCGCCATAACAGGAAAAATGCATTCGCAATGAACACGACTTTCGCAAGACTTTCGCAAGGAACTTCCAAAAAAGACCCTTTATTTTGACATTGTGCGGACTGGGGCCAAACGGTAAAGCAGGATAAGTACCTATTATTTAACAACAATTTCTTTATTGCGTTTCTTTGTTATTTTTGGCGTTCACGGTTTCGATTCCCATGCGCTTCCGCCAAACCCTTTAAATACAATAAGTTAAATCAATAACACTACCCAACGACTTTCGCTAGAATTCAGTCATTATTCCCACGCGCCTTCACCCCATTATTCCATCTTAAACAGAAACAATTTTTTTATGGATAACAACAATCTCGCTGCTTGAGCGGAAGTTCATGTTTTGTATGATTTTCTTGATGAGAGATTTTACCGTACGTTCGCTGATAAACATCTTCTCCGAGATCGTATTGTTCGAAAAACTGTATATTCTGACAAAACCTGCCATCAATTATGAGTCGAAACCTACCATCGCTTCTTACTTTAAACCAGTAACTGATTATTGCTCGGAAAGCTGCTAAAAAGGGAGCCAGCCTCTCGGAGTTGTCACAACCAAACCGAAGGGTGGGCGCTACCAGGATCATCCCTTTAATCTGGCAAACTGATGAAGAGCCTGATCCCACCAGATGATCAGACTCTTCTTTCATCCATCAAAGATGCAGCCGCTGCTTACAGATCATGCCATACTACTTGTGTAGAGTCGGGTGTGACAGACACAAGATCGCGCTCACGGCTGCAGCACTTCACTGCTATGGTTGCCAGCCGTCCGTCAGCGTCTTCATGAAGGCAACAATCGCAGCCTCTTCCCGAGGGGACAAGCCCAGGTCCCCCATCTCATCCGTGTTCACGTTGTCGGCCACTTCGGGGGCCGGCCAGCCTGCGCCAGGGAGGTCGCGGGTGTTGTAGAAGTGGACGATCTCCAACAGGCTCTTGAAGTAGCCATTGTGTCCGTAAGCTTTCACGAAGCCTTCAGAGGGCCGCTTGTCCACGTTGCGCAGCGTCGGGACCTTGTGTTTGCCCCACTCTGCCATGTAGACCCTTTTGTCGCGCCCGGCGCTCCTCAGGAAGCCGCCCAACCCCGGATCCGCCCAGTTAGGGTTCGCGATGGTGGCCGGGTTCTCGGGGTTCTTCGGGATGCCCAGATTATCGTAGGTGAAGTCAGTGAACAGCGGCTTATCACCCTTGCTGAGGTGGCATTCCGAGCACTTGGCCTTGCCATTGAACAAGGCTAGGCCGAGGTGCTCCTCGGCGGCCAGTTTGGCCTTCCCTTTCAGCCAGTAATCGTACTTGGAAGTGAATGGGTTGACCTCTGAGGAGCGCTCGTATGCGGCGATGGCGCGGCCGATGCAGTTGTAGAGATCCGTAGTGTCGCTGCCCGGACACTGCTCCGCGAAGAGACCCGCATAGGTGGAAGCCTTGACGATGCTGATCACGGCCTCCGGGTTGGAGAGGGCCTGCTCCTTTGGGTTCAGGAAGGGGCCCTGAGCCTGTTCGGCCAGAGGATCGCCTAAGGCCGAACCGGTGGCTCGGCCGTCCCAGAACATGCCACCCACCCAGACGCCTTCCTTGGTGTCATAGTGCAAGATCGGGCAGTTGCCACCATAGGCGGCGGCTGGCGGCTTACGGTCACCGAATGCGCCCGGGATGGATCCTTCGTAGACCGTCCCATGAGTATTGATATCGGCATGAGGGCCGGTCCAGCCGACATCCGGGGCGTGACAGGTGGCGCACGACTGGTTGCTTTTGAGAGACAGATTCTGGTCGAAGAAAAGGGCTTTGCCTAGTTTTTCCTTCGGGGTCAGAGTGCCACTTGTACATGCGCCAGCGATAACCAGTAGCAAGACGGCTGCTGAGGCGCGCGCCAGTGCGGGGATACTTTTGCTACGCATGGTGATTCCTCCTTTGGAATCTTACACAGAAGACGGACAACGTCAGCACTGCGCTGAGGGGTCATTCCTTGACACCACTTTCATTCGCATCCGGGACTCGGAGAACACTCGCAGACACACCTACTTCGCCAGTCCAACGCATGATCGAGTAATCACATACTGTCTGCCAGGCTCTTTGTCATAATTGTCACACAAAATGAGGACCTGTCAATCAATGATTTCAGGTACGGAGCGTTAGCATAACTACCTAAGAAAACACATCCTTTTCAATTTTTAATCTACAATTTAATGTACAGATTTTCGAGACGAACCACAAAAAAATGAGCTATCTAATTTACAACAAGTTCTTGACACTTTTGGAAGAGCCGGACATAATTCAAAAAAATTATGCGGATATTAATCCACCTGAAATTTCTTTCGTTGATTCTCCTAACAGTCATGCTGACCGTCACGATCAATGGCGTGCACGAAAGTGCTCATGCCATGCAAAGCTACGTGACAGCGACAGGCGATCATGCTTCGTCTTCGGAAAATTCCGTATCCCACCAGTATCCTGGTTCCCCTCACAAAGAACATAAAGATTGTGATGGTTGCGATACCTGTATCAACTGCGCTTGTCATGCGCCTCTCCCCCTTCAACAGTTTCAGCTCAGTCACATCCCCATCATTATTGATTTGAGAACGCCTGACCCATTCACGCATTTACCCGAAGTCTTTCTATCCAAGTTTATTCCTCCGCAAAACCACGCCTAAAACACCTCGACAGGAGTAGTTTGCCCTGATTTGGGGACAAATTTATCTTCTCTCTGCGTCGTGGTACGACTGCAAACGCTTGACATCTCATCATTCAAAACTGAATAAAGGAGGTTATTCCTTTGGGAACAACTGCATTTGCACGAGGAACTCTGTTCCTGGTGTCTGGAATCGTGTGTATTTTATCGTCAACCCCGGTGCAGGCAGAGGAGCAAGCGCTGTCACTGTCTCAGGTGATCGAGCATTCGCTGCAAAATAATGTCGACCTCAAATCGTTTCGCGAGGAAAAAGGAATCCGTGACGCCGGTAAGGTCAGAGCGGGACTCTTGCCGAATCCAACGCTTGACTTTCAAGCAGGTACGGGTGCCTTGACCGGCAGCAACGACGAGAACAGTCTGGCCCTCGGGATATCGCAGGAATTTATCCTGGCGGGGAAGCGCGGAAAGCGCCTGACCATCGCCGAACGTGAACTGGACATGTACTACTGGCAGTTGGCAGACCGGGAGCGAGTAATACGCGAAGAGGTAAAGACCGCATTCTATGGTGTCATTCTTGCTGAACAGCGGATCGCTTTGACAGAACGTTCCATTGCGCTCAACCGGCAGCTTCTCGATGTGACAAAGGAGCGCTTGGCAGCAGATGATATTCCGGAACTGGAGATGAATCTGGTAAAAGTCGAACTGGCACGGAGTGAAGGCGCCAGAATCGACGTTGCGAAGACTCTATATCAGAATCAGGCGAAGCTCTTGACTATTATGGGGCTTCCGATCGGAAAGCGATACGAAATTTCCGGAAAACTTGAATCCGCAATAACTCTGACAAAAACACTGGCAGACCTGAAACAGCTTGCGCTTGGTCAGCGCCCCGACGTGAAGGCTCTGGAGGCTGAAAAAGGAAGGGGTGACGCGGACATCATCCTGGCCCAAGCCGAGCGAGTCCCCAACCTGACCACCGGACTGGCAGTCATGCGTGAAACCACATCCATGGAGATCGGAGGAGTAGAAGGCAAGGATACGGCCTATACCATAGGCTTGAAGCTGTCGATGCCCATTCCCGTCTTTGACAAAAATCAGGCAGGCGTTCAGGAAGCCCGGGCTAAGCGGAGCAGCACAGAAAGCCGTTTGTTGGCAGCCAGAAGGAATATTGAACAGGAGGTTGAAACGGCCTACGCCAGCTACCTGAACAGTGAAAAAGTCCTTTCGCTGTACAAGACAAATATTATTCCCCAAATTGAGGAAAACCTGAAACTGACCCAGGAAGCCTATCGCCTTGGCGAGGTCGGCATACTGGCAGTCATTCAGGAACAGAAGAAATTCTTTGAGGTCAGCGAAGGATATCTGACGGCTCAGCATGACCGTCAAACGGCGCTCGTGAATCTCGAATCAGTAGTGGCAACAGATCTTACCGGAGGTGTGCAGTGAAGAAAAAAGGGATCATCATTGGAATCATTCTGGCCGTTGCCCTGGGGGGCGGCTTTCTCTATCGCTCTATCAACACTAAAAGCAGTGGCGGGGAGCATGCCGGAAACAAGGAAGAAAAGGCTGGCGGACATGATGAACATGGAGAGCCGGGAAGCGTCAAAATGACCGCCGAGATTCAGAAGCAGAATGGAGTGGTTGTAGCCCCGGCACAAAAACAGCGACTGACCGGCGTGATCAGTGCAACCGGCAAGGTGGAGGTCAATGCCGATAGGATCGCCCACGTATCGCCGCGCATCAGCGGCAAGATAGTTGCCGTCAGAGCCTCTCTGGGGGACAGCGTCTCAGCCGGACAAACCCTGGCAACACTGGACAGTGTTGAACTTGGCGAGGCTCTCAGTCGCTATCACCAGTCGAAAACCAAGCTTGCCCTTGCCCAGTCCAACATGGATCGGATCAAGACCCTAGTGGAAAAGAAGATCGCGGCACGCAAGGAAATCCTCCAGGCGGAAACCGACTACAAGACGGCCCAGACCGAAGTGCATACCGACGAAGAGCGCCTGTCCCTGTACGGGGTCTCAACTTCGGTTCTGAAAGGAGGGGGGCACAAGATGCCTCTCCTGCCCGTCCGCTCACCCATTAGCGGAATCATTACCGAAAAACACGCCATTGTCGGCGAACTCTCCGATCCTTCCAAAAACCTTTATACCGTAGCCGACCTCTCCTCGGTCTGGGTGCTGGTGGACATCAACGAAAAAGATCTGGCCAAGGTTCACAAGGGTCAATCTGCAATTGTTACCGTCGGCGCTTTCCCTGACCTGAAGATGAAAGGGCGTATCACTTATATCGCCGACCAACTTGACGAAGCCACCCGTACAGTCAAGGCGAGGATCGAGGTTGCCAATCCTGGCCGGAAGCTGAAGCCGGAGATGTTCGCCAATGCCGAACTGGCGCTACCGACTGATGCGCAGACGGTCCTGGTTGTTTCCGAAGATGCCCTTCAGGATCTGGATGGTAAAAAGGTGGTCTTTATCGCGGAAAATGAAACTGAGTTCATGGCCCGTCAGGTTCAGACAGGCCGCGCTGCAGGGGGCATGATTGAAATTGTTTCCGGCCTTAAAGAAGGTGATCGTTATGCTGTCAGGGGAGCATTCATTCTCAAGTCGGAAGTTAAGAAGGGTGAACTCGTCGACGAACATGGCCACTAACCCATGACAGTTAATCATCACGACATATCGAACAAACAGGAGCGAGGCATCGATGCTAGAAAAATTGATTGCTTATACATTGCGGCAGAAAGGAATGGTCATATTTCTTTCACTGCTGATTATTGCATTTGGATTGTATTCATACCTGACACTGCCGATTGATGCTTTTCCGGATGTAACAAACATTCAGGTTGAAGTGGTAAGCCGTGCAGATGGACTTTCTGCAATAGAGATTGAGAGAAATGTAACGTTCCCGATTGAGATGGCAATGCGTGGTTTGCCGGACATTGAACAAATGCGCTCCGTTACAAAGTTCGGCCTGTCGATTGTCACTATCGTCTTCAAGGACAATGTTGATATCTATTTTGCCCGGCAGCTGGTTTTCGAGCGACTGGCAGAGGCTCGGGAGAGGGTTCCGAAGGGGGTTGAGGTCGCCATGGGGCCGGTCGGTACGGCCATGGGGGAGATCTACCAGTACACCCTCGAAGGGAAGATGCCGACTGACCCGCAGCAGAAGATTACCTACCTGACAAATCTGAGAACCATTCAGGAGTGGATTGTTACCCCGCAGTTGAAAAGTGTCGCCGGTGTAAATGAGATCAACTCCTTCGGCGGGTACTTCAAGCAGTACCAGGTGATCGTGTCGCCGGAGAAGCTGCTGAAATATGCAATAACCGTGGATGATGTCTATTCCGCCATCGGCAGCAACAACGAAAATGTAGGCGGTAACCTCCTCGAACGGGGCACGGATCAATATATTGTCCGCGGAGTCGGCTTGATAAAAGATGTCAGCGACATAGAAAACATTGTCCTGAAATCCCAGGGTGGTACTCCGACGTATATTCGAGACGTGACACAGGTGAAAGTCGGCGAGGCCGTCCGTATGGGCGCCGCCATGAAAAACGGTAAGGATGAATGTGTTGGCGGCATCGTCATGATGCTGCGTGGCGAAAACAGCCGTGACGTTGTGCGCCGGGTCGCGGAAAAAGTCAAGGAAATGAATGAAAACAATGTGCTTCCCGAAGGGATCAAGCTCGTTCCCTATTATGACAGAAGCGACATTGTGAAGGCGAGCGTCAGCACGGTAAACAAGGCGCTGATCGAGGGTTCCATACTGGTCCTGATTGTGCTGTACCTGCTGCTTAACAGTATCCGGGGCAGTATCGTGGTTCTCATTGCGTTGCCGCTGTCGCTTCTGGCCACGTTCATAGTGATGAAGCTTACCGGTATCAGCGCAAACCTGATGTCCCTCGGTGGCCTGGCGATTTCCATCGGCATGATAATCGACACGACCATTATCCAGGTTGAAAACGTCCAGCGACACTTGAGCGACGAGGGAAATCGGCATCCCAAATTATTTACGGTGCTCAAAGCCGTAATGGAAGTCAGAAAGCCGAGCATCTTTGGCGAACTTATCATCGCCCTCACATTCATACCAATTATTTCCCTGGAAGGCATTGAAGGGAAGATGTTCAGCCCGCTGGCCATAACAGTTGCCATTGCGCTTGTTGCCTCGCTGTTCCTATCTATATTTGTAATTCCGGTTCTCTGCATCCTGTTTCTGAAACCGCAGCCGGAAAAAGAGAGCTTCATCATGAAGCACGCAAATAGGTTGTATCTGCCGCTTCTCGAATATGCAATGAACAAGAAGCGAGTGGTGTTGAAGGTTGCCGGAGTTCTCCTGGTTGCTTCGTTCTTTTTGGTAACACGATTGGGAACGGAATTCATCCCGACAATGGATGAAGGCTCGTTTGACATGGATGTGTCGATGCTTCCGGGTGTTTCCCTGGCCACGGCGATGGAGGTGAATCAACGCGCTGCAGAAAAGCTGAAGCAGTTTGATGAACTGGATGTGGTGGTGTCACGAACAGGACAAACCGGTGTTGCATTGGATACCAGAGGCTCGGATAAAACCGGCTATGTGGGAATATTCAAACCAAAGAATGAATGGAAAAGGGATATTTCTAAAGAAGAATTGACAAATGAGATGCGTGAGTCTTTGGCGTCGATAGCGGGAATCACCTTCGGCTTCAGCCAGCCGATCCAGTGCCGCATTGACGAACTCGTTGCCGGAACCCGAGCGCAGCTAATTCTCAAGCTTTTTGGCGATGATATCGACGTGCTCAGTGAAAAATCTGCGGAAATAGCCAAGGTACTCTCCACCATCCGTGGAGGGACCGATCTGAACGCGGAAAAAGTTTCGGGACAGCCATATCTGACTATCAACATCGACCGTTCGAAAATTGCCCGGTATGGCCTGAATATCAGCGATGTACAAAAAGTTATTGAAATAGCCGTGGCAGGGAAAGCGGCATCGCAACTGTACGAAGAGAACCGTAGCTTCGACATTTCGGTTCGTCTCCCTGAAGAGAAAAGGAATTCCCTGGATGCGATCAAGAATCTGATGATCACCACGAAAACCGGTATCAATGTGCCGCTCGAACAGCTGGCGGAGGTGAACATCGTCGAAGGGCCGGTTCAGATCAGTCGCCAGGACGGGGTGAGAAGAATCGGGATCGAGATGAACATCACCGGCAGGGATATCGGCAGTTTTGTCGCCGAGGCAAAGAAGAAAATCAAAGAGAATGTCAAACTGCCGGCCGGTTATTATCTCACTTGGGGCGGGCAGTTCGAGAATCAGCAGCGTGCCATGAAAAAACTGATGATCATCGGGCCTGTTGCCATCGGTTTGATCCTGCTTCTTTTGTACGTCACCTTCAGGTCAATCCGCCTGGCGTTGCTGGTCATTTTCAATCTGCCATTTGCCTTGATCGGCGGTGTCTTCTCTCTCTTCATCTCCGGGCAATATCTTTCTGTTCCGGCATCCGTGGGGTTTGTCGTCCTGTTTGGCGTTGCCGTGCTGAACGGACTTGTATTGGTGTCGCGCATCTCGCAATTGCGTGATGAAGGACTCGAATTGCAGGAAGCAATCAGGAAAGGAAGTCTCGACAGACTACGCCCAGTCTTGATGACCGCATCAATAGCAATTTTCAGTTTGATACCGATGCTGCTCGCCAGCGGGACCGGTTCAGAAATCCAAAAACCGCTTGCTACGGTTGTTGTGGGTGGATTGGTTACTTCAACTTTGCTTACGTTGTTGGTTATTCCATCGGTTTACAGTTGGTTTGAAAAGAGAAAATTTGAAGAAGAAATGTAAATGGATTGCGCTGTGAGCAGCTCACACCGCAATGAAAGGTTATTGAAAAGGAGAATAATATGAAAGAAATAAAGGCAATAATAAGACCATTCAAATTGTTGGAAGTAACCGAAGCACTACAAAAAATCGAAGGATTGCCGGGAGTGACAATATCAGAAATCAAAGGATTCGGCAAAGGCAGTGCCAAGAACTCTATAGATAAAATTGTTTACGAAATGGTTGAATTAATTCCACGAATAAAATTAGAAGTTGTCGTAGCTGATGAGATGGTTGATGAAGTTGTCAACGTAATTCAAAAATATTCCCATACAGGCAATACGGGCGATGGGAAGATATTTGTGTCTACTGTTGATGATATAATAAAGATACGAACAAATGAACGGGGAAAAGATGCGATTTAGTGCTATTTACATGATCACTATCACATAAGGGGGTAGTACAAGTGAAATATAAATCAATAATCGTCGGAGCTGCCTTGATTGCAGGTTTTGTAATCAGTGGGTGTGCAAACAACCGGGAATTAATGGCAAAGTCGTCTCTTTCAACCAGAAATGATGTCTTTTTTGAGACTTCGATTTCAGAAACTGGGTCTGGTAAGGCAATAGCGGACTTCATGTTTACCGTAAAAAGTAACTCATCACGCTTTGCAGAGATTTACATCAAGCACAACAATCCTCCTTATCGTGTTTACATGAATATCGACGGACAGACAACAGTTCTTGAGTCCGAGCCGATCCTGGAAAACAAATCGCCAGTAGATTCCTCCTTACCCGAAAGCGGCACCGGTTGGAAATATGAGTTCAGCAAGAGGATAGCCCTTGCTCCGGGCAAACATAAACTAACCATTGTGCTACCAATTGATGATGTGATCGTGGAACGTGAGATAGCGTTGCGTGCTGGCGTTAATACTATTACTGTGATCCCTGTTTATAACAAGAGGTCGCTTCAACCATACAAAGGTCATAACTTCACTGCTGGAGTAAAAACTTTGAAAGTAATGGTGAATTAAGCTGTTGTAGTTAATGATGTTGATGTCTCAATGGCAAATCATACTTATTCTCTCGGAAAAGATTCTGTAAACAAAAAATATTATTTGCGGGAGGGAGATAAGCCGTGAGAAAAGTGATATTTCTGAGCATTAGCATATTGATGACGCTGGGAATTATGGCGGGTTGCGCGGGTAATAAGGAACTGATTAAAGAAATGAGCACCAGTACAACCCAGGGTGTTTTTCAGGAAATTGAAGAAAATGTGCAACCGGTACACGGTTACGCCGACCTGCGTATATACTCTTCCTTGAAAACACACAATCCCGGCATCTATTCCGCAAAGGACATTCACGGAACTCCAGATTACATGTTGTTGCTTAATATCGACGGTCAGGCAATATTATTGCTAGGGAGTTTACAAAAGGAAAATTGTGAACCGAGGAAACTGGTGGAGCCAGAGAAACTTTCTCGCTTTTCTGTCTACCTCACCGTCCAATTTTTAGATAGAGTGGCTCGAAATGTTCTTGACTATTGTTATATAATTATGTAAATAACGGATATAAAACTTATCTACTCCGACCCGTCTTTCCTACCGCTGCGGCTATGGGATTCGGGCTTTGGGTGCCGCCGGAAACAGCGGCGCCTCCCGCATTGGAAAGGAGTAAAAGAGCGGTGCTATTTGGCCGGCGGGGGTCTACTTCTGCCGGCTGTTTTGTTTTCTTGTCCAGGTATATTACTTCAGCATAATTCAATACCTTGCGCTTATTTCGTCCTCTGCCTTGGGCGGACACAACGGAACCCGCATTGATACTGATAAGTTATTACTGCGGGTTTTTCTTTTTTTAACATTCCGGGTGGCAAAAAGTCCTCAAGTCTGTTCGGAAAAAACATGAAAGGGAAAAAAATGAAGCAGTCGATACCGGTTCAGGAAGCTGTCGGCAAAATCCTGGCCCATGATATTACACGGATTGTACCGGGAGAGTTCAAGGGGCGGGCTTTCAAGAAAGGGAACGTCATCCGCGAGGAGGATATCGGGACGCTCCTGAAATTGGGGAAGGACAATATCTATGTTCTGAATCTGTTGGATGGGTTCATTCACGAAAACGACGCCGCACAGAGGATAGCCCGGGCCGTGGCCGGAGCGGGGATCG
>JAGFXO010000139.1 GCA_017861285.1 Geobacteraceae bacterium
TTTGGGACATTTGACAATACGGGCGCACTAGGGATAAAAACAAAATAGTCTGTTACAGCACGAAGGTCCTTTCAGTCAAAGATTAAAATTACTTCTGAAAGTCCCCTGGTATATTCCCGCTTTCCTTGGATGTTAAAACCAAAAAACGTAATATAAGTATATCATTTCATAATCATAATTTCTGACAGTAAGCATTGCTAAAGCGGCGGCCAATGAATACCAAGATAAATAAACAGCGAGAATATCTGGATGTTCAGGTTGTAGGGAGAAGGAATCATGCTCTATCGTAAACTTGGAAAGAATGGCCCCGATCTGCCTACGAGGGCATCTTCGAACCCACGACCTACGGATTTGTAGTCAACTGTAAATGCAATTTCAAGCAATATTGCACAACTAATGACTACTACCTGTGAATCAGCCTCGAAATATGACCCCCAATCGGCGCCGAACCATGACCCGCCCGAATCTTTAAGTGCCAGCCATTCCAATCAATTTTCCACGGGGTGGGTCAACCTTGGAAGCCGATGATGGGTCAGGATTCCAAGCCGATCCACAGTGGAAGTGGAAATCTATCCAGTTTGCCCTGCTGTGGTGAAACACTTCCATAAACCGTTATGGTGCAATCGCGTTGACTCATAATAAAAGGTAACCGAAGGTAGGAATCGTTGACTCATAATTTTAACGGGAACCTGACAAATTCGTTGACGAGGAGTTGTGGATGAAAACTGATGATAATAATCACCCGTGGTCCCCCTTCCGGTTAAACATCCTTTTGCTATATTTAGAGTAAATGGATACCGACTAAGAAATGTGTAGAGAATTTTGTTCATATTCAAGGGTATTTCCATAGACACGCGGGTTATATGTAAAAGTCTGGCAATGGGGGGCTGTAGGGATGAAGTTGGCCATAGCCGGCACGGGAATGACAGGGGCGTATCTTTTCAGGCTCTTGAGAAATGCGGGGATCGAAGCACACCTCTACGATCAGCGGCATTGGGGCGGATGCGGCCTAAAGCCGTGCGCCTGGGGAACTTCTTCGGATTTTTCCGGATTGGTGGAACTGGCAGGACTCACGGGTGAAAAATATATCCTTCGACGCTTCGATTACCTGAATATGGATAACGTAAGGGTCAAGGCGGACATCATGACCATCGACAAACCGAAGCTCATTGCCGATCTTGTTGGAGACGCGCAAATACGGTTCGGGTCCGTGCCCCTGGAAGAATATGACAGGGTTATAGATGCCACGGGAGTTTGCCGCGCCCTTCTGCCTGCCATCGAAGACGATGTCGTCATGGGGTGCCGCCAGTATCTCGTTGAAACGGCAGGAGCGGTTGAAAACCGGATCAGGCTCGGTGGCATTGGCTATGCCTGGTGTTTCCCCCTTTCCGGAAATCTTTATCATACAGGATGCGGCAGTCTTCTGGAAGACCCGCAACGGATACTCGATAAGCTGGGCTGGCTTGAAAACACACCGGTGCATCATGGAAATAAAATCCTTTGCCAATGTTCCGGTAATATACGGTTGACGGGGCCGCACCAATCCACCCCCTTTGTCACCGACGGATGTAAAGATGGAATCTGGGGGGTGGGAGAGTCGATAGGTTGCGTGGCGCCGCTTGCGGGGGACGGCATCGTGCCCGGCATGCGAAGCGTACAGCTGCTCCTCGACTCGTGGGACAATCCCCGTAAATACCGGGATGCGCTGCTTGAAGAATTTCGCTGGATGCAGGATGAGCGTAGAGTCGTGGACCTGATGAGAAATGCACGACGGGTAGGAATGCGGGATGCTCTTGTCCTCAGGAGAAATTCCAGGAGAATGGGAATGAATGTGAGTTTGAAGGATGCCATGGTTTTATTGAAAAAACTGAGATAACAAGAAGGAGGCAGGTGATTCCTTGCTATGATCCCGAATCGCTCCAAGCTCGATATTGTCCATCGCTTCTTTTCCGGGACCGGGTTTACCTACGACCGGGTTGTCGTTATCTGCACCTGCGGACTGGATACGTACTGGAAGAAAAAGATCATTGAGAAAATCCCCTGCAATTCCTCACGCATCCTGGACCAGGGGTGCGGCACGGGTATACTTACGATGGATATTGCCCGGCAATTTCCAGGCTGCGAGATTGTCGGTGTTGAACTGCGCGATGAATATCTCTCTCTGGCCCGGCAAAAGGAAGTATCCGCCGGGTTGAAAAAGATTCAGTTCCTTCTCGGAAGGGCGGAAGATGTTATCCCCGAAGGAGGATTCGACTGCATCACGTCCTCGTACCTTGCTAAATATGCGGATCTGCTGGCATTGACGGCGAACGCGCGGAAGATGCTGCGTCCGGGCGGAATTATGATAATGCATGATTTCACCTTGCCGTCAAACCCGGTTTTCCTGTCGCTCTGGAACGCCTATTTTGTGCTTCTCAGGACATTCGGCGGCAGGATCTGGCCGGAGTGGCGGACCGTCTTTCATGAGCTGCCGGAATTCCTCCGGCAAAGCACATGGACATCTGAAGCTATCGCCGCCCTGGAAAAAAACGAATTTTGTGATATCTCGATCAAGCCTCTCACCTTGGGCCTTTCGACCATAATCACGGCAAAGAGACCGGACCATCAGCTTCATTGAACATCCGGATGAGGTCCCAAGGCGCCTTGCACGCAATCCGGTAGAAATCTGTATATCTGAAATCCCTTTCTATTCCGTCGAGGGCAGACAGCAGGCGTCTCTCTGTCTCCGCTTTCATGATTCCCGCTGCAGCCAGGAAATGGCGCTGGAGTTCTTCGTCCGTTTCTGTCGATTCGCGGCGCAGTGCCTTGAGCATGCTTGGCCTGCTCTCCCCGACGAAAAACAGCAGGGCCGGAGCAAGACCGGTCAGATCATCTACGGAAATTGAGCGGGAATTGAGGCATCGTTCCACCTCTTGCAGATCATCCGCTATCTGGTACGCCTCGCCGATTTTTCTGCCATAGTTGCTCCAGACCTTACACATATCTGTGTCGACTTCGGCCGCAACAGCGCCCAATTGGCAGGCCGCACCGAAAAGAACGCCGGTTTTGAGATTGATGATTTTCTCGTAGGGGACCTGGTCGGCCCCTTCCGCCTCGATCTCCTGCAAGAGTGATGATGGATCCAGAGGCTCCCGGTAGGCCCCCCGGGAGACGTCCGCGATCGCCCGCGAAACAATCAGGCCGTCCTCCCTCCCCATTTCGCTCATCATCTGAATTGCCGAGGCAAAAACGATATCGCCAAGAAGTACGGCCCTCCTGCCCCCTTCGATGGTCCATATGGCTGCCATGTTTCTCCTAGACCGGTGCTGGTCGACTAAGTCGTCATGGATCAGTGTCGCCGTATGGATAAGCTCCACGGCAACCGCCCTGGGCACGGCATCTTCCAGGTCGCCTCCCAAGGCGGCGGTGACGAGGCAGAGCAGTGATCCCCTGATTTTCTTGCCGCCGTTGAGAAGGTTAATGCCATCGGGCAACCCGAATGACCCCTCATATCCGAGCAGCCGGGCCAGGTGATCGGTGAAAGCCGCATCCAGCATTGGTTTCACGGACTTTGCATAATCCCTGAAGCTTTCGTACATAAAATATCCTCATGATGGGAATTGGGGAGATTTTACAAACGTTTCGAATCGCTATCCGAGGGATCTCCAGAGCAGGAGCCCGATACCCAGGAAGATCACCCCGAAACTGATGCACTTGAGAATAGTCTCGTACCTTTCCAACAATACCAGGTCGCCGAAACTGAGTTCGGGCAGCCTTCTTTTCAGTTCCTTGTATGGGCGTGAAACCTTGATCTCAAGGAAACTGAACAAGCCCATGGATGCTGAGAGAACGAGCGCTGAGAGAGAAACCCTGTTCGTTTGCATGATATAACCGGCCAGAACCGGCAGCACGCCCCAGGAAAAGGCAAACCATTTATCCGTATGAAACATGCCGCCGAACCATTCCAGGTTGTATGCAAATACGAAAAAACCCTCCAGGATGGCAATTATCCATAGAAGCGGAACATAGCGGATCATGTAGAAGCAGCCTATTCCATAAGCGATTATCAGCGCGAGAAGAGCCATGAGCCAGAGGGCGGTTTTGGAGAATATCGTTCCCCAGGGCTTGATCCCCTTGCTCCCCAGGGCGTCCAGCGCATGGGCCGCCACACCAAGGCCTAGAAAATATATTATTACGATCGCCAACAGCCGGTCATAGAAGATTTGCCCTGCGAGCAGGGAACCGATAAGGGTAAACGAAAGAACCATGCATGTGTACGGCAGAAACAAAAGCCCTATGAATGTCCTGAATTTTGGCGGTCCGAACGTGGGCACGAACCATTCGTTCATACGTTCGGGGATACCGCTGTCTTCCGCTCCGGCCATGCTTCGGTTCTCCTCATTCAATTGCGAAAAAATCCTTTGGTACAACTATTGAAGTTTTCACGTTGCGGAAAATCACTTTCCTTTTGATGATACCGTCCGGAGTGAATTCTTCAACCCCCACCGGAAGCCAAATTGTTTTGTCGATGGAAAAACGGTACAGTGTCTTGACCCCTGAAAGGAAATGGTCGTCCGCCAGGACCTGGATGATCCAGAGACTGTTCTGCTCCCATATCTTCAATTCTCCGCGACGTTTGTCCGTGAGGCTGCGGGAGATGTTTCGAATGAGAAGGCCCATGTCAGTCTGATCGATCCTTTGACCTGCGTTGTTTCCCAGGAAAGTGCTGTCGAGGGAAAGTTGGAATCTCAGAAATCCGGTCCATACGGGCAGTTTTACGAGAACCTTGCCCTTCTTGTCCGGATAGACAAGTATCGAACCGGGACGGGGTGTTTCCATGTCCATGCGGATATGATCCGGCTTTTTGAATGTGTAGAGGAACCGCTGTGTCCCTGTAAGCTTGCTGTCCCGATACTCATCTACCTCTGTTTCCGTCTGGTATGTTTCGATTCCGGTATAGGCGGCTTCCATCTTCTCTATGATGTCCGCAGACTGTTCAGCCTCCGACGAGGAAACAACTGCACTGGGGTCCGGAACAAAGGCCAAGTTTGCGATGAGAAGGCATATAAAACATGATATTTTCTTAAAATGCGGCGTAAATGACATAACTGAAATTTTTTCGCTTTCGCGATAACCAAATAGGATTTCACCTTATGGTAACAATCAGGAATCGGTTATTCCTTGGCTATCATGATCGCGTCCTCGCGTTGACTCATAATGGAGGTAACCGAAGCGTAGCAAAGATAGCCTTGAGCTTCTCTTCGATTTTGCTTTTAAGTGTAAAGGGATTGAGAGAATTGTAAA
>JAGFXO010000140.1 GCA_017861285.1 Geobacteraceae bacterium
TAATAATGTAAACAAATCAGCAAAAGAAAGCAATCAGTTTTACCGGATTCGCGGAACAATTTGCCTGCCTGCCGGAATAATGATACAGTAACAACCTTATTCAAAGAAAAGAGCTCTGATATGCAATTATCCTTTACCAAGACGAACGGTGAAATCGACGAACTTATTGATATACTTCTGAAAAAGGTCGGGGGCGTTCACTATCCCGACCTCGTTCGCGAAATGATCATATCGGCATTGAAGGCCGGTCAGGAGACCGATTACCTGGCTGACTCGAAACTGTTCAACAACACCATGAAGGAAATGCGCTACACAAACAAGATATTTGCTCCGTACAGGGACAGAAAGAAAGTCAGCATTTTCGGATCGGCAAGGACCCAGCAGCAGGAACCGATATACCAGAAATGCGTCAGATTCAGCAGACTTCTTTCTGAAAAAGGATTCATGATTATCACCGGCGGTGGCGGCGGAATCATGGAAGCGGGAAACGAGGGAGCGGGAAGCGGGAACTCTTTCGCGGTAAACATCCGCCTGCCGTTCGAACAGCAGCCCAATCGCGTGATGGCAGACAATCCCCGGCTCATTACGTACAAATATTTCTTTAACCGAAAAGTCGCCTTTGTTAAGGAAGCCGACGCATTTGCGGTTTTCCCCGGCGGATTCGGCACCATGGATGAAGCCATGGAAGTATTTACCCTCATTCAGACCGGCAAGACCGCTCCCAAGCCTCTTGTTCTCGTCGATGACGAAGACGGGTACTGGAAAAGCTGGTTCGTATTCATCACTGCCTACATGCTCGGCAAAGGCTTCATTTCAGACGAAGATTTTTCAATTTTCACCATTACCAGGAACGAAGAGGAAGCTGTACAGGTCATTGTGGATTTTTACCGGAATTACCACTCGTTGCGGTACGTAAACGGACTCCTGGTAATCAGAATCACCAAAGAGCTCAGCGACGAAAACATCCAGGAACTGGAAAACGATTTTCCGGAGATACGCATTCCGGGAACGCGGATCGTTCGAAGCCATCCGCTTCCCGAAGAATCTGACGAACCGGATCTCCTGGGTCTCAAGAGGATCCTGGTGCACTTCAACCATCAGCATTTTGGCCTCCTGATGGCCTTCATCAGAAAAATAAATACCTTCTGAATTATTTCCATAACGATGTTCTTTTTATGAATCAATTCTCTTGACATCTCAATTGTTCCCTGCTAGAAATCCATACTAAGTAAGTTTCGGAAGTTTTTGCAGATGTATGAAGGCAAGGCAAAAGGCAAAGATTGGAAGCTTCCCTTGTTGTTTCCCTGCACCAAGACTCCGGAAACTTAGAAGTCAGCGTTCCGTGCGATTTCGGGGCAGAAGTTCCGGAAGCAAGAAAGGGGGGTAGGGAAATGGCACAGGGTAAAGTTAAGTGGTTCAATGACGCCAAAGGATTTGGGTTCATCGAGCAGGATAACGGTGAAGATGTATTCGTACACTTCTCGGCTATCGTCGCCGACGGTTTCAAATCGCTTGCTGAAGGCGAAGCAGTTTCTTTCGATGTTGTGAACGGCCCAAAAGGCCTTCAGGCTGCGAATGTAAAAAAGATTTAGGGTAATCCCTGACAAGAAAAGCCCCCCTGGAACAGCTACAGGGGGGCTTTTTTATTCCAGGAAATCCTCCGGAAACCACTTTTACAGACTTTCCATCAACCTTTCTTTCTTGCTGAAAAGCCTGTTCAGGGCATTTATATAGGCCTTAGCGGACGCCTCGATAATATCCGTGGACGACCCCCTGCCGACAACAGTGCAATTCCCTTCAGAAAGACGTACACTCACTTCACCCATTGCATCGGTGCCCCCGGTTATGGAACCTACCGTATATTGCTGGAGATTTACATTCGTTCTGGTAAGTTTCTTTATTGCCTTCAAAGTCGCATCCACCGGGCCATCGCCCAATTCCGCCGTCCTCACCTGTTCCCCATCGATTTCCATCTGTACGGTAGCAGTTGCCACTGCAAAAGAACCGCAGGTAACGGTAATATGACTGAGCTTGTATTTTTCACCGTTCGTCAGCGATTCATCTATTTTTCACCGTTCGTCAGCGATTCATCGGCGACAATTGCGTCCAGATCCTCGTCGAATATCTCTTTTTTCAGGTCAGCCAGGGCCTTGAATCGCTCGAAGGACTTATTGAGCATCTCATCATCAAGATCATACCCCAATTCGTGCAGACGCTTTTTGAATGCATGTCGGCCAGAATGCTTTCCGAGCACGAGAACATTTGTCTTTAATCCGACAGATTCCGGAGTCATTATTTCATACGTCGACTTCTCCATCAAAACGCCGTGCTGATGATATTTGTCCTGAACTTGAGGATGTCTCCTCGCGTTTTCAGTATCATGACAAATTCTTCCAATGAGCAGTTCCCCGCCCTCTCTCCTATCCCGTTTATGGTACACTCGACTTGCTCTGCTCCGGCCTGGATAGCAGCAATGGAATTGGCGACGGCGAGTCCGAGATCATTGTGGCAATGTACTGAAATGACAGCCTTGTCGATATTGGCAACATTATCTTTCAGGTGTTTGATAATAGTATAATACTCAAACGGGATGGTATACCCGACAGTATCCGGGATATTGACAACGATTGCGCCGGCATCGATAACTGCCGCCACGACTTCGGTCATGAATTTCAGATCGGTGCGCACAGCATCCTCGCATGAGAATTCTACATTGGGCGTATAGGATTTTGCCCTCCGCACCGCTTTCACCGCAGCATCCAGCACCTCGGAAGGTTTCATCTTCAACTTGTACTTCATATGGATATCGGACGTTGCGATGAAGGTATGTATGCGTCCCTTTTCTCCCGCGTACTGAAGAGCTTCCCAGCCCCTGTCTATATCCTTGACCTGCGCGCGACAGAGACCTGCGATTTCCGGACCTTTTATCGTCTGGGCCACTTTTTTTACCGCTTCGAAATCACCCTCGGATGCAATGGGAAACCCCGCCTCGATAACATCAACATTCAGCTTCTGCAACTGCCTGGCAATCCGCAATTTCTCCTCGATGTTCATGCTTGCCCCGGGAGACTGCTCACCGTCCCTCAACGTCGTATCAAAAATCTTGATGATCTTTTCCATTTCCATCACGAACCTCCATGTCGGCTGATAAATAAAAAAAAGCCCCCACCCCTGTTAGGGGCGAAGGCTTCTGCTTCGCGGTACCACCCTAATTTATCCTTCTATCCCATCCGGACAAGCGGCACACTAACTATGACGCCGTATGAACAATGGCAGCACCTGCATATAAGAACACAGGTACCTGCGGTGTTCGGGCGTCCCGCCCTTCGGAACACTGGACTATCGGATCTCATTTTTACCCTTGACGCGGGCAACGGTTCCGGCTACTGGTATTTCACCGTAACAGCTCCAAGGCGAGTTCATCATCTCTTTTCACCGATTCGCACCAGCCACCGGCTCTCTGAGGAAAAGAAGAATGACTACTACTCCTCTTCACAGCTTTTCACATTTTAAAAAATAATAAAAGATCGCACGGCTGCTGTCAAGATATAGATGGGCAGCATGAATTTTTTTCACCGTTTTCATGGAAACGCCTTGCAGCCGGTCTCTTGGCGGCAAATGGCCGCGTCATGCGGGGGAGTCCTTGCGGAGAGCTTTCTCCAGCCTTCGCCTGCGGGGGTAACTCATGAGAAACCCTATCGGCCCTGAAAGGACATACAGGAGAAAAATCACGAAAAGCATCACGACCGGCTCCGCTGCGATGACGATCAGGAGCAGGATGGCCAATACCAGGACTGCGAAAGGCTGGCGCTTTATCAGCTCCGGGTCTTTGAACGAATAGTAACGGAAACTGGAAACCATAAGAAACGCCAGCGAATAAATCAGGATGAGAATTGCAAGCTTTTTGAATGAACCAGGCCAGCCAAAACGGTGAAACAGCAATACGGTCGCCGAAACCATGCTCGCGGCAGCGGGTATGGGAAGCCCGACAAAACGCTTGCTTTCCACGGTGTTTACCTGAACGTTGAACCTTGCCAGCCGCAACGCCCCACAGACTACAAAGAGGAAAGCCGCCAGCCACCCCAACCGCCCGAAAGGCTTCAGCGCCCAGCTGTACATGAGGATTCCCGGAGCCACGCCAAAAGCCACAAGATCGGCAAGGGAATCGTACTCGACCCCGAATTTCGTGGAAGTGCCGGTCATCCTTGCCACCTTTCCATCAAGACCGTCAAAAATGGAAGAAATGAGGATCCAGATGGCGGCACTGTGAAAATCGCCATCGGTCGTGGCCACAATCCCGTAGAAGCCGGCAAAAAGGCTGCCGGTGGTAAAGAGGTTCGGCAGTATATAAATGCCCTTCCTCATACTTTCTGCCATATCTATTTTTTCGCCATTCACCGCAAACACCCTAAAATAGTCTCGCCGGCCACTGTTTTATCTCCAAGCGCCACGCGAACATCAATGGTCCCGGGAAGGTAAACATCTACCCTGGAACCGAAGCGTATCAAACCGTACCGTTCTCCCACCACGAGGGAGTCTCCCTTGGCCGGGTACGATACGATTCTCCGCGCGATCAGCCCGGCAACCTGGACAAAAACCATTTTTATGCCTTTTTCAGTCTCGAGTATTATTCCGCTCTGTTCGTTTTCAAAAGTTGCATTCGTGTCTCGCGCATCGAGGAATTTCCCCCGCTTGTAAAAAACATCCAGGACACGTCCGCTGAACGGCACCCTGTTGACGTGAACATTGAAAACGGACATGAAAATACTGATTTTCAGCATCTCCTCATCGAGATGACTTTCGTGGGCATTGCCCAGAAAAACAATCACGCCATCGGCCGGCGCAACAACGGCGCCCTCTTCAACCGGAACCGCGCGATGAGGATTCCTGAAGAAATAAACGATAAAGACGGTGAGGAGCACCCCGAGGAGGGCTAACAGCTTGACGGAAAAAGCGGCAAGAACAATGGTAAGAATCGCAGCCGCCGCGATAAAAGGAAATCCTTCCGGGGCAACGGGGAAGGTGGTGCGGTTTATTTTCATTACAACCTCAATGGCTATCCTGCCACAAGTTCCAGAATAGAGTGCGAATCCGGACTATGAAATGACAGGTAACACAAATTTCCAGCAGACGAACGGCCGGGCTAGGAGGATCGCAAATAAATGCTGAAGCTTCAAACCGGCCGAGCAATTACGGCAATATTCTAGTACCACGTAAAGATTTTAAATTCGTAAAACTCCCCTTCCCTTGGCGGGAGGGGGTTAGGGGGTGGGTGAAGCAACAACCTTGTGACTTTATGGCAACTTCCCCCCCACCCTAACCCTCCCCCGCCAGTGGGGAGGGGATTGTTTTTTTCGTTGGTGTACGAGTTACGATGGGCTAGTTCTTCGACTTATCCACGATCTTGGAGGCGCCTATCCATGCCATCATGGAACGGAGGCGCGCTCCCACTTCCTCGATGGGGTGCTCGGCCGCCTGACGGCGCAGGGCGGAAAACACCGGCTTGTTGACCCTGTTTTCCAACATCCACTCCTTGGCAAACTCTCCGGTCTGGATTTCCGACAGGATTTTTTTCATCTCCCTCTTTGTTTCAGGGGTTATTACACGGGGCCCGCGGGTTAGGTCGCCCCATTCGGCGGTATTGGAGATGGAGTAGCGCATATTCGCTATCCCGCCCTCGTAGATAAGGTCAACTATCAGTTTCAGTTCATGGAGGCATTCGAAATAGGCCATCTCCGGCGCATAGCCCGCTTCCACGAGGGTTTCATAACCCGCCTGGATAAGTGCGCTGACCCCGCCGCACAATACGGCCTGTTCGCCGAACAGGTCGGTTTCCGTTTCTTCCTTGAAGGTCGTTTCAATGATACCCGCCCTACCCCCGCCGTTGGCCGAAGCATAGGCAAGGGCAACATCCCGGGAATTGCCGGCCGGGTCGTGGTGGACAGCTATCAGGGAAGGGACGCCTCCGCCCTTCTGGTACTCATGGCGCACCAGATGACCCGGTCCCTTGGGGGCAATCATGATGATGTTGATATCATGGCGGGGAACAATCTGGCCGAAATGAATGTTGAAACCGTGGCTGAACGCGAGATAGGCGCCTTTTTTCACGAACGGGCCGATCTCTTCGCGATAGACATCACCCTGGATCTCGTCCGGCAGGAGAATCATGATTACATCCGCAATTTTCACCGCTTCAGACGTTGCAAGAACGGTCAGCCCCGCATCCTGGGCCTTCTTGACGGATGCCGAATCGGAACGGAGACCCACCACCACGTCAATCCCCGAATCCTTCAGGTTATTTGCATGAGCATGCCCCTGGGAGCCGTATCCGATAATGGCTACCTTTTTCCCTTTCAGCACGTCAAGGTTACAGTCTTTGTCGTAATAAATCCTCATGTATTCCTCCTGAAATTTCTTTCTACTTCACTCAACGTTACAATCTGTACAATATATAGTGCCGGCCATTCAGTTATCCCTTCCAACCCTTCGCACCCCTACCGATTGCGGCAGGCCCGGTTCTGACCAGTTCCTTGAGACCGAGCGGCCTGAGCAACTCAAGAATTGCATCGATTTTCGTGGGAGCCCCGGTTGCCTCGATGGTATAGGATTTAGGAGTCACATCGATGATTTTCGCCCTGAATATATCAGCTATTCTGAGCACTTCGGCCCTGCTGTCGTCTTCCGCCGCAACCTTGATAAGAGCCATCTCCCGCTCGATGACATCACCGTCGGTAAAATCAATTACCTTGATGACATCGATCAGCTTATTGAGATGTTTCGTAATCTGCTCAAGTATCTGTTCGTCCCCCCGGGTGACAATCGTCATGCGGGAGATTGACTCCTCATTCGTCGGAGCTACCGACAATGAATCGATATTGAAACCGCGCCCGGAAAAGAGTCCCGCGACACGAGAAAGCACCCCGAATTCGTTCTCCACAAGGACCGTAATTGTATGTCTCATTGCAATCTCCAAAATCAAGATACTGTTCCCAATCCGTCAATATCACGCCACAACGGCATGCTTCTGTCAGGAAGCAAGCACCATTTCATCCAGGGACGCCCCGGCCGGGACCATCGGCAGAACCTTCTCCTCGCGTGCAATCTTGAATTCCATGAGTACCGGTCCAGGGGTCTTCAGTCCCTTTTCGATGATCTCCTCGGCTTCTTCCGGTTTTGCGGCATGGAAACCTTTCGCGCCGAATGCTTCGGCAAGTTTCACATAATCGATGGGAAGGTCGAGAACCGTATGGGAATACCTTTTTTCGAAGAATAGCTCCTGCCACTGCCGGACCATTCCAAGATAGTTATTGTTCATGATGCAGATTTTCAGCGGCAGGCGGTTCTGGACAAGGGTAGCGATTTCCTGCATGTTCATCTGGAACCCGCCATCCCCGCAAA
>JAGFXO010000141.1 GCA_017861285.1 Geobacteraceae bacterium
GGGGGAAATCGTCATCCCTGCCTGACCCCTTCAAGGTATACAGCATCAGAACCGTTACATGAAACATTGCAAACCTCCTTGACAACTGGCAATATGCTGGTATCAATAATGTATTGATCTTATTACGAAAAGGAGGCAATTATGAAACTTGCTGCTGTTGTTACGGGTATCGCACTGTTGGCTGCTACTTCCGCCATGGCCGGGGGAACCAGAACCTATCAGGTCACGGGCCCGGTGCTGGAAGTGAAGAGTGACGTCATCGTAATACAGAAGGGTAAAGAGAAGTGGGAGATTGCCAGGGACAAGGATACCAAGGTAACCGGCGACCTGAAGGTGGGGAGCAAGGTTACTGTTATGTACACCATGAAGGCCGCGAGCATCGAGGCCAAGGCCGAAGCCAAGAAGAAATAAGTACGAGAGGACGGAATGCCTGATGTACTCTGGTGACGAAGCACTTTGCGTCGTGCAAGGAGGAATGAAATGAAACTGTTCAGGATAGTTGTTGTCGCGATAACAATGGCGTTTCTGGGCACCGTATGCACTTCGGAATCGAAGGCTGCCCCAAAGACCCCCAAGGCCGAAGCGAAACAGACCGCTGCAGCCGCAAAAGTTGACTTGAATACCGCTTCCCAGGCAGAGTTGGAAAAACTTCCCGGCATCGGACCCGCGAATGCCAAAAAGATTATCGCCGGTCGACCCTATGCCACTACGGGTGAGCTCGCCAAGGCGGGAATCCCTGCGAATTCCATTAATAAAATCACGCCCCTTGTGACCGTCGGCGCCGTTCCGGCCGCACCGAAACCGATGGCCCCCAAAGCTTCCATGCCCTCCGCACCTGTCAAGGCCCCCAAGGCTCCTCAGGCTGTCGCACCGGCCAAGACCGCCAAACCTGCAACGCCACCTCCGGCCGGCAAGAACATGGTCTGGGTGAATACCGAATCGAAGATCTACCACAAGGCAGGTACTCATTGGTATGGCAAGACCAAGCAGGGAAGTTACATGACCGAGTCAGAGGCAATCAGGGCGGGCTACCGGGAGGCCAAGTCGAAAGAAAAGTAAAAAAACGCTGCTGCGCCGGCAAACGACGTATCTATCGACGCTGCACAGGGAGGTCCGCATGGGACTTTTAGATGAGATTGTCGGGAAGGTTACCAGCATGCTGGGTGGTGGCAAGGGAGAGCAATCCGGGCTTCTCGAAGGAGTCATGGAAATGCTCGCAAACAAGGAATCGGGTGGTCTGGGTGGTCTGGTGCAGGCATTTCAGGAAAAGGGGCTTGAAGGCATCATCTCTTCATGGATCGGGAGGGGGGAGAACCAGCCCATTTCCGCGGACCAGATTCAACAGGTGCTCGGGAGCGATGTCATGCAGAACATTGCCGCCAAGGCAGGCATTCCACCAGAGGAATTGAGTGGGAAACTCGCGGAGTTTCTTCCGGGGGTGATCGACAAACTGACCCCGGACGGGACTATTCCTGAGGGGGGGCTGCTGGAAAAGGGATTGGACATCCTCAAAGGAAAGACATCCTGATAGAAGCAACTGGTACAGATCCGCGCGGGATTCCCGGGATCGACGGATAAATTGATTTGCATATTATTTCTTTCCGCTGTTACGGATCCTGAACAGCGGTTTTTTTTTCGGATACGTATTTAAATCATGAAATATCATGAAATATCTGACCAAGAGTAAACTGGCAAGGGACAGGAGGGATGCATGCCGGCAATCAGAATATCTCATATAATCTTGATAGTTTTATTGTTTTACATTGTTTTGCTGACACATTCCGCAAAAGCTCAGTCCATCTATGACGAAGCAGCACGGCATGCGGCGCGGGGCAAGGCTGCCGTTGATGCGGGGAAATCTCCCGCGGATTACGAAACAGCCATAACGGAATTCAAGGCGGCAGCAAAACTTGTCCCCAACTGGCCGAATGCATACTACAATCTGGGGGTCGCTCAGGACAAGGCGGGGCACTACGAGGAAGCCGCCGAAAGCCTCGAAAAATATCTTGCGCTGGCACCGAATGCGCCGAATGCGGGAGAAGTGGGGCAACTTCTCCATAAAATTGGCGTAAAGACTCAAAAGACCATATCGGATGATGATGCCCTGGATATTTTCGGTTCACTGGCCGACAGTGGCAAGTGGCAACTCAACGGCAAAACCCCTGACGATTTACCAAACAAGATCAGGTGGATACTATCCTCTCGAAGGGTCGGGCGCCAGATTGACATTTCGTACATGCATAATCATAAAGAAGCCCTCACCATGTATGTGAAACCAAGTGGCAAAACCCTCTTTTTTGTGAACATTTACTATCTTTGCGACAAATCAGTGCAGGATGACGAGTGCCCCGAAGTGAGCAGATATAGCCTGGAAATCATTTCCAGGAGAAAAGTGAAGCTGACCGTCAAGAAATTTACACCTGAAATAAAGCCATATCTGGCTGCCGAAGTGCACCAGCACACCTACGAGCTTATCAAGAAACCTGATTAGTACTAATCTTCTGCCGCTTGAGCAGTAACAACGAAAGAGAGCCTGTATTGATATCCACTCCTTACCCGATGCTGAAAATCTGACAGATTGCCATCAACCCAACGCAACATCGAGAATCATCATAATCGAGAAACCCGACATGGTTGCTATTGTTACCAGGTCTATGTTTGAATAATTGCGCTGGGATTCCGGGATGAGTTCCTCTACCACGACAAAAATCATTGCTCCGGCAGCGAAACAGAGCGCATAGGGGAGAATATTCTGTATTTTCAACACAAATAATGCCCCGATCACCCCGGCGATGGGTTCTACCATGCCGGAAGCTTGCCCCAGGAAGAAACTTTTTCCCGAACCCATCCCTTCTCTTCTCAATGGCATTGATACCGCTGTTCCTTCAGGAAAGTTCTGGATACCGATGCCGATCGCCAAAGCAAGAGCGCTGCCCATGGTCGCGGAAGGAAGATCGGCCGCTACTGCTCCGAATGCAACTCCGACCGCAAGTCCTTCCGGGATATTGTGAAGGGTTATGGCAAGAACCAGAAGGGTGCTCCGCTGCCAGGAGGTCTTTATCCCCTCACTCTGCCTGATATCCAGGGCTGGATGGAGATGAGGCAGAAATTTATCAATCAGTCTCATAAACAATCCGCCGCCCATGAATCCGATCACCGCGGTTAGCCACGGAGTTTGGCCCAACTGCTCGGCCATCTCCAGGCCCGGTGCAAGCAGTGACCAGAAACTCGCGGCAATCATCACGCCAGCGGCTAATCCAAGCATTGAATCCATAAACTTCTGATTAACGGACTTGGTAAAAAAGACGAGCGCCGCTCCAGCGGCTGTTACGCCCCAGGTAAAAAGCGTGGCAATGAGTGCCTGGGTTACGGGATTGAACTGCTGAATAAAGTCAAACATTCGCCTCTTCTCCTATTGCCAGGAAGTCAGCTCCTTCACTGCCGGTCCTCCAAAAAAAGTCAAAGGCTCATACAGTACAATGGCCAGGCCTTCCCAATTCTGCAATGGTTCCCTATCCCGACTCCAGAATCGTCCACGCCGCCAAGTTTCGAGCTTCTGAAAGGTTACGGTATTTTCCCGGAGTTGCAAGATCCTAATCCGGATAACCGTCATGTAAAAAATCCTCTCTCCCGTCAAATGCCCCGGAAATGCCTGACCAGGGGGAGATGGCTACGGTGAACCGCAAGGTTTATTGAAAGATCACATTACATATCTCTTTTCGTTTCATCAGGGGCTCCCATTCGGACGAGGACATGATGCTTTACCAAGTCCCGCTGCAACTGTATGACTCCATCACGCAAGCGCCGACCATCCATTTCCACCCACGCTACTCCACGACCGCATCCGTCCGGGTTTTCGACACAGATTTCGTAGATCGTTTCACCGTGACGATAGCGGAAATTGAATCCCTCCCATGCAGCGGGTATAACCGGATTTACCTGCATCTGATCCCCACGTACCCGTAAGCCTAGTATCTCTTCTACCCAGACCCGGTACATCCACGCCGCAGAACCGGTATACCAGGACCATCCCCCTTGGCCGATCCGTCCGGGCAACCGGTACACATCTGCGGCGACCACGTAGGGCTCAACCCCGTATTTCCATACCGATTCCGGATCACGTGCATGCTCGATCGGGTTGAGCATGCGCAGCATTTTCACCGCCCGCTCCCCGTCCCCGGTGCGTGCCATGGCCATGGCCATCCAAAGGGCAGCATGGGTGTACTGGCCCCCGTTCTCCCGTACTCCCGGAGGGTACCCCTTGATGTAGCCGGGAGAGGGCTCCGTTTTGTCGAATGGAGGCTCGAAAAGCAGCACCAGTCCCTCATCCTCGCGGAAGAGATGACGCCACGCAGACTCCAGGGCCTTTTCCGCCCGCTCCGGATCGGCGGCGCCGGAGATCAACGCCCACGATTGGGGCAGGGAATCGATCCGCGCCTCGCTGCTTAGAGCGGATCCAAGCGGGGTGCCATCATCGAATGTGCCCCGCAGATACCACTCCCCGTCCCAACCGGCCTGTTCGACCCGCCGCAACAGGGCAGACCGGTCCTCTTGATAGTTTTGGCTCATCTCCGGTTTTTGCAAGAGGTTCGACAGTTCAGCCATCCCCTGCAACAGATCGCACAGGAACCAGGCGAGCCATACACTCTCCCCTTTCCCGCCGGCACCCACCAGGTTCATCCCATCGTTCCAATCCCCCGTCCCCATCAATGGCAAGCCATGGGGCCCGATCGTCAGGCCGCGGCTGACCGCGCGCCGGCAGTGTTCAAAGAGCGTGGCGCGTTCGAGAGTTACCTCCGGCGTGGAGAATGCCTCGTGCTGATCGTCTGCCAGCGTCGTGGCATCGAGAAAGGGGATCTCCACCCCCAGGATGGCGGAATCGCCGGTGGCCCGGACGTAGTGGGCGACCACGTAGGGAAGCCAGAGGAGGTCATCGGAAATTCGCGAACGGATCCCTGCCCCTGAAGGTTCGTGCCACCAGTGCTGGACATCTCCCTCCCTGAACTGACGGCCCGCCGCCAGCAGAATCTGCGTTCGCGCCAGATCGGGATTGCTATAGAGAAAAGCCATGACGTCCTGAAGTTGATCGCGAAAGCCGAATGCGCCACCGGACTGGTAAAAGCCTGAGCGTCCCCAGATGCGGCAGCTCAGGCTCTGGTACTGAAGCCAGCGGTTGATCAGGAGGTCCGCGGACAGTTCGGGGGTATGCACTTCAATGGTGCCGAGCAATGCATCCCACCACGCCCTGGTCTTGCC
>JAGFXO010000055.1 GCA_017861285.1 Geobacteraceae bacterium
CGACGAAATGCCCCCTTGTCCAGGGCAAGGGAAATGACTCCTTTTCAATGGACAGAACGGCATCCAGGTCATTTTCAGTCATGGGACAGATCGATATATAGTTCAAAACTTTCCTCGTTGCCTTGTAGCCGGACCTTTTGAAGCGGGCGACGTGACATCCGGTAATGCGACGCTATACTGGAGACAAAGACTACGGCAAAGATTTTCTTCTTTCAATGATAAAATGAAGCTGGAAATTAAAATTTCCATTATGAATGCCGCTGCTCATGCCATAGGAGGGGTTTTCAGTGCTTGCAATGGCCGGGGACAGTTTCGGTTTGACATTTGCCGTATAATGGTTTAAATATTTTACTTTACTTTTACAGGAGGAACAAGAGTTGAGCAGCGATCGGATCACCTACAAAGACGCCGGTGTGGATATCGATTCCGGAAACCAGTTTGTCGGCGGTTTCGGCGGTTTGTTTTCCCTGAATGCCAGCAAATACAGAAATCCCGTTCTGGTTTCTGGAACCGACGGGGTTGGCACCAAGCTCAAGGTGGCTTTCCAGGCGGACAAACACGATACGATCGGTATCGACCTGGTTGCCATGTGTGTCAATGATATTGTGGTGCAGGGTGCCGAGCCTCTTTTCTTTCTCGACTATTTCGCAACGGCAAAACTCGACCCTGAAAGGGGGGCAAAGGTTGTCAAGGGTATTGCGGAAGGCTGCTCCATGGCCGGTTGCGCGCTGATCGGCGGTGAGACCGCGGAGATGCCCGGCTTCTATTCCTCCGGTGAGTACGACCTTGCCGGCTTTGCGGTCGGCGTGGTCGACCGCGAGAACATAATAGACGGCTCGACCATCACGGTGGGCAACAAGCTGATCGGGATAGCATCCAGCGGCCTGCACAGCAACGGCTATTCACTGGCGCGCAAAGTCCTTTTCGACAAACTCGGCCTCGGCATCAACGACGAACTGCCGGGACTCGGCAGAACCGTGGGCGACGAACTGCTGACCCCGACCCGCATTTACGCGAAAACCATTCTGAATCTCCTTCGCGATTTCCATATCAACGGAATTGCCCATATAACCGGCGGCGGCCTCCTGGAAAACGTCCCGAGAATCCTTCCCAACGGCTGCAAAGCGATCATCAACAAGAACGCGTGGGTCATGCAGGATATTTTCCTCGTCATCCAGGGTGCAGGAAATATCGAGGAAATGGAGATGTTCCGCACATTCAACTGCGGGATCGGCATGGTACTGGCTGTACCCGAGAATGAGGCGGAAGAAGTGCTGATACGGCTTTCCGGGTTGAACGAGCGGGCCTTTGTCATCGGTGAGATCGGCAAATGCGAGATCGGTAATGAAGTTGTCGATCTCGTGAGATGATTTTATTACTTTTCAGGTGGCAGCATGTCTGATCCGATACGCATCGGCGTTCTCGTTTCCGGAACCGGTTCGAACCTTCAATCCATTATAGACCATTGCGAGACAGGAAAAATCAACGCCTCGGTAGTCTGCGTGATCAGTAACAAGGCCGAAGCGTATGCACTCGAAAGAGCCAGAAAGCACGGCATCAGAGCTTTGCATGTTGATAACCACGCGTTTCATTCAAGGGAATCTTTCGATGCCGCCGTGGTTGCCCTGCTGCTGGAGCACCAGGTACAACTGGTCGCACTCGCCGGTTTCAATAGAATCGTATCGTCCGTGCTGCTCGACGCATTTCCGATGGCCGTCATGAATATCCACCCTGCCCTGCTCCCCGCCTTCCCCGGATCCAGAGCCCAGCGGCAGGCATTGCAGTATGGGGTCAGGATAAGCGGTTGCACCGTGCATTTCGTTGATCTGGGAACGGATAGCGGTCCGATAATCATACAGGCGGCAGTTCCTGCCTACGACTCCGATACGGAAGAGTCACTTGCCGCCAGAATCCTTGCGGAAGAGCACAAAATCTATCCGAAAGCCATTCAGCTTTTCGCCGAGGGACGCCTCTCGATCGAAGGCAGAAAAGTCCATATAAAACCACCCGCAGAACCCACCGCAGCCTTTCTGGAAAACCCGCCGGCCAATTTACGCTGAAACCCTTTTCCTCCATTCTTTCCAGTCGAATGTGCCGTAATCCATTAACAGCGATACCGGGATAAGGGTATCGAGTTCATTAATGCACTGGTTGAACAAATCCATGGTAAATTGCTGGAATAATGCAGTTTCTGTTTGAAATAAGACGGAAAAATTCCAGTACAGGTCCCGGTTCTCAAGCGGGCGCTCACCTCCGAAATTCAGCGTGCACCACTCGTCTTGAAACACTTCTCCGGAAACATCCACGAGCGGTATACCATGCAAGCGACAGGTCATGGGACGAAATTCGTATACAAGGCATTCACCCGAGTCAGACAACAGAGGGCAGGGAGTTTCGTCACTGTCCGGCATTAAATCCTCCCACTCCTCTTCAGGTCTCACATTGAGCAGATAGGGTTCGTCGAATTCGGGCCACACTCTGCGAAGCCTCTCAAGGCGTTTCCGCGCCTTTTCCAGTACAGCCTGCTTGATGTTTTCATCGAGTTGCTCGAAACCGGTTTTGAGATACAAGGCATCCATGAGGGTTATGTCAAAGAGTCCACGGCAGCATTGGGAGCAACCCTGGCTGCACTTGAGAGAACCGGGTGATGTGGCGAGGCAGCGGGCAAACCACCTGTCAACGGCGGAAAGGAGTGCGGAGTAGTTTTGAAGAATGGTTTCAATCATAAAATATTTGTGAGTATCGGAAATCAGGAAGGCGACGCATGAAACGTCGCCTTCGGTACAAATGAATTGTGAATCTCTTTGTTATGCAATTATATCCGACTTGGTAAATATCGACTTCAGCCAGTATCCTTCCTTCTCGATATTTTCCCTGCCCCCTTCCTCACGGTCGACAAGCGTCACGACGCCCAGTACCGTAAGGCCCTCTTCCTCGGCCCTTTTTATCGCCTTGAGGGATGACCCGCCGCTGGTCACCACGTCCTCGACTATCACCACGCGCGATCCTGCGGGCAGATTTTTCCTTCCTTCCAGCCACGCTCCGGTTCCGTGACCTTTAGGCTCCTTGCGAATGATGAATGCCGGAATGGGATTCCCCTCCAAATAGCTTACGAGCGAGGTTGCAGTTGCTATCGGGTCGGCGCCGAGTGTCATCCCCCCCACCCCGTCAACATCCGGAACACCCTTGATCGCTTCGAAAAAAAGCTTGCCGGTGAGATATCCGCCTTCGGCATGCAGGGTGGTCTGTTTGCCGTCGAAATAGAAATCGCTTTCAACCCCAGAAGAAAGGATAACCTTACGTTTTTCATAGGATTTTTCCTTAACGATGCACTTCAGTTTTTCTCTCTCATTCATGTACTTTATTCACTCCGTTCCAAACAGGCCGAGCTGCGGTTCGTTGCCCAGTATCGGGAATTTCACGGGATAACCACCGGAGAAACATGCCCGGCAGTATGTTTGTTTTGCTGCGCCGACCGCATTCATCAACCCTTCTTCTGAAAGATACGCGAGTGAGTCGGCGGTTATATATCTTCTTATTTCGTCGATCGAGTGAGACGAGGATATGAGCTCTTTGCGTGTGGGGGTATCGATCCCGTAATAGCAGGGGAAACTCGTCGGCGGAGAGGAAATGAGGGCATGAACCTCTTTGGCTCCCGCGCTTCTGAGCATCTTTATGATCTTGCGCGAGGTTGTACCCCGTACGATGGAATCATCGATAACGACGACCCGCTTCCCTTTGAGGATATCACGGACGGGGTTCAATTTTATCTTGACCCCGAAATGCCGGATAGACTGTTGCGGTTCGATAAAGGTCCGCCCTACATAATGGTTGCGCATAAGACCGAATTCGAACTCGAGACCTGACTCCTGGGCATATCCGAGGGCAGCGGGGACACCCGAGTCGGGAACGGGAACGACGATATCCGCATCCAGCTTGTTCTCCCTCGCCAGTTGCCGCCCCAGTTCTTTCCTCACCGTGTAGACGTTTTTGCCGAAAATGTAGGAGTCGGGACGGGCAAAATACACAAATTCGAAAACACAAGGTGTCGGCTGTACCTTCTTGAATGGAAAATACGAAGTAACTCCATCCTTATCGATGACGACAATCTCTCCGGGTTCGATCTCGCGAACCAGTTTTGCCTCGATAAGGTCAAGGGCGCAACTCTCCGAAGCAACGACATACGAATCGCCAAGCTTGCCGAGACAAAGGGGTCTGAATCCGTTCGGGTCACGAACCGCCACCATCCTGGTTTCTGTAAGCAGCAGCAGACAGTAGGCACCCTCGACCCTGTTCAGGGCCTCTGTCAGGCGATCAACCAGGGAGCTCTCCTTGGACATTGCCAGAAGATGAACCAGTATTTCCGTATCCATGGTTGTCTGAAAAATCGAGCCCCATGCCTCCAGTTCATCTTTTATCAGTTGGGCATTTACGATATTTCCATTGTGTGCAACTGCGATGGAGCCACGGGAATAATCGACCATTATCGGCTGTACGTTTTTCATAATGGATGAGCCGGTCGTCGAATAGCGGACATGACCTATGGCGTTCTTCCCGGGAAGCTGTTTGAAAATATCCTGGTTGCCAAACACATCGGCGACCAGACCCATGTTTTTATGGTAATGCAGGCTGCTTCCGTCAGAAGAAACGATTCCACAGCTTTCCTGCCCCCTGTGCTGGAGGGCATACAGTCCCAGATACGTCAGATTCGCAGCTTCCGGGTGATTGTATATACCAAAGATTCCGCACTCTTCTTCAGGCCTTGTAAGTTTCATGGATTCCAATGCTCCTTCGTACTGTATACGCCATTACAGCAGATTTTCCCGCACATATTCGGCCGCGTTCCTGAACAGGACAAGTCCGTCTCCTTCTTCAGGCAGCTGCTCTCTCGTCCAGCGGGGGTGATTTGTCCTGTGGACAAAAGCCTCCGGATGGGGCATAAGCCCCATAAGCCGCCCGGTTTCATCACAGATGCCGGCGATAGCATTCATGGAACCGTTTGGATTCAAGGGGAAGTCCATGGTTGGAGCAGCGTAATCAGAATCGGAATATTTCAGCACCGAGAGATTCAAATTTTCAATTTTTTCGAGAATTTCTGGAGAATCAACATAAAATTTGCCCTCTCCGTGGCGAATGGGGAGATATATCCCCTTTTCTATTCCTTTTGTGAATACTGATGGGGATGCGGGATTGTTTTTCAGGTACACCCATCGGTCCTGGAATCGGCCGCAGTCGTTGAAAGTCAGCGTAGCAACCTGTGTCAGGCAGTCGCCTCCAAGGGACGGGAGCAAACCCATCTTTACCATAAGCTGAAAACCGTTACAAACCCCGAGGATCAATTTGCCGTCCTTTATGAAACGCAACAACTGCTCGAGAAGGTGCTCGTTGCCTCCGGATATTCTGGCATATTTGAAACGGTTCGCCTGGGCCTTGGCACTGCCGAGGTCGTCTCCGTCGAGAAAGCCCCCCGTCAGGTTCAGGAAATGGAAGTCATCCAGCCGTACCTCGCCATACAGGATTTCCGAAATATGCGCGATTTTTGCCTCGTCAAAGCCCGCCAGCCTGCAGGCATGGGCTGCCTCCATCTCACAATTGGTGCCATTCCCGGTTATGATAATAGCTTTCGCCAGCGCCATGTTACATCTCCCTCAGCGGGCTCTGCCACGCTTCTTTCAATTCATCGAGTCCACCACAAACCACCGTAGAACCATCCAGCCCGGCTATCCTCAGGACCTTTTCCTCCGTTACGGTACCGATGCGCGAACAGGAGAAATCGGACATTATGGATTCGAAAGCTTCCGCATTTTCAGGGCGAACCGTCGCTACGAGCCTCGAAGCACTCTCGGAGAAAAGCATGACCTCGTCGCGACAACCCTCGCTCTTGCCTTCATATGAAACGGCACGAAGGTCGGCCGCTATTCCGAACCATCCGGAAAAGGCCTTTTCTGCAAGAGCTATGGCAAGACCCCCATCGGAAACGTCATGGCATGAGCGCACGAGCCCTGCGGAAACCGCCTTCAGATATGCCCGGTAGCGGGTCAGCGCGCTTTCCGCATCCACCCGGGGGACGTTGTTCCCGACAAAACCTTTTACCGCATAGTATTCAGAACCGCCCAGCTCGTTTCTAGTGGGACCGAGCAGGTATACGATATCTCCGGGGCATTTGACATCCATGGTTACGGCTTTCCGGGCATCCTCTATCTTGCCGATCACGGAAAAAAGCACTGTCGGTGGAATGGAAATCTTCGTAGTGCCGTCGTAGAAATCGTTCTTCATGGAATCCTTGCCTGAAATGAGGGGAACTCCAAAGGCAACGCAGTAGTCATAAAGGGCTTTATTGGCCCGAACCAGCTGCGCCATCTTGTACTCCCCGTCCGGCGTCTTGTCCGACTGTACCGGGTCGCACCAGCAGAAATTATCGAGACCGGAAACCAGCTCGAGGGATCCGCCCACCGCCACATAATTGCGCAGACCCTCGTCTATCGCGTTGGCCATCATGTGATACGTGTCTATATCGCTATAACGCGGGCATATGCCGTGCGCTACAACCACTCCTTCAAAGGACTCGAGAATCGGGCGGACAACCGCCGCATCCGAAGGTCCGTCATTGTCGGCACCGGTAAAGGGCTTGACGACACTGCCTCCCTGAACCTCGTGGTCATATCGCCGGACGACTGATTCCTTGGAGCAGACGTTCAAAGAAGAGAGCAGTCCGGCAACCTCCGCGGTGAAGTCTTTCCTGTTAACCGGATCGGGCTCGGCATGGTTTTTCCTTTCCCACACCCCGACCATCCGCATGGGAGGCAACCCTTCATGGAGAAAACTGATGGGAAGGCGGGCAACGGTCCTGTCGCCGTAACAGATGTGGAAATATCCGGAATCGGTAAATTCACCCAGAACGGTGGCCTCAACCCCCATTCTCGAAGCAAGAGCCAGGAACTCTTCGAGCTTTTCGGGGGGAACTGCCAGGCTCATCCTCTCCTGTGCTTCGGAAACAAGAATTTCCCACGGGTCGAGGCCCGGATACTTGAGCGGGGCCTTTGCCAGATCGAGCCTGCATCCGTTGCATTCACCGGACATCTCGCCGATGGACGAGGAAAGCCCGCCTGCGCCGTTGTCGGTAATAAAATTGTAAAGCCCTTTATCACGGGCGCGGAGCAGAAAATCCGTCATCCTCTTCTGGGTGATCGGGTCGCCGATCTGAACCGCGGAAACAGGAGATGACTCGCTCAATTCCTCGGAAGAGAAGGTTGCCCCATGGATACCATCCTTGCCAATCCTGCCTCCGGTCATGACAATCACGTCACCCGGGTCTATCTTCTTGAGATGAGACGGTTCCCCGTTGATGACAGCCGGCATGATACCCGCGGTTCCGCAGAACACGAGGGGTTTCCCGGCAAAGCGGTCGTCGAAAACCAGCGAGCCGTTAACTGTCGGTATGCCGCTCTTGTTGCCCCCGTGTTCGACACCTTCAACCACGCCTTCGAAAATCCGTCGCGGATGAAGAAGCCTTGAAGGAAGCGGTTTCTCATAGAAGGGAGAGGCAAAACAGAAAACGTCAGTATTGAAAATGAGCCGCGCTCCCTTACCGGTGCCGAAAGGATCCCGGTTTACGCCGACAATTCCGGTCAAGGCTCCGCCGTAAGGGTCGAGGGCGCTTGGCGAGTTATGGGTCTCCACCTTGAATACCAGTGAATATTCATCATTGAACCTGATAACGCCGGCATTGTCCTTGAAGACCGACAGGCAGTAATCCCTGTCACCCTGGATCTCCCGTACCTTCTTCGTCGCTCCCTGGATGAAGGTCTTGAAGAGTGAATGGATCTCCTCACGATTTCCCTGCTCATCAATGTAATCGATGATTCCTGAAAAAATCTTGTGTTTGCAGTGCTCCGACCAGGTCTGGGCGAGTGCTTCCAGTTCCACATCGGTGGGACATGCCGGCAAACCCCATTTCCTGCGCTCCTCGACAACGCGTGCATCCTGAAAATATGCCTGAATGATGCGCATTTCCTCAAGCGTGAGCGCCAGAACCCCGTCCTTGCTGATGCGCATGAGTTCTTCATCGGCAACATTCAGATCTATTTCCCTGACTTCCGCCTTTGCCTGCGCGGTAACTTTGGGGACAAAGGTTCTTACCCCGCCCTGCCGCGCAAAAGTCTCATGATCCAGCACCTGATAACGCTGGATGAGAGTGTTGCAGAGCAGCCCGGTTGCTATCGTTTCAGCGTCCGTCCCTGTTAACGGCCCCTTGATGAGGTATTGAACCGAAGTATAAACCCCCTCGCCGGGGGAAAACCGGCAGCCTGTAATATATTCTATCGCCTCCCTCGCCGTTCTTCCGACATTGTCGGTGACTCCCGGCCGGTAGCCAACCTCCACGAGAAAATCGAAGCCTTTTGCCGCCGGAGTATCGATGGTCCATTGCTGGATGACCGGATCACAAAAAGGTTCCGCGGCGGCTTTCTCAAGTTGCGCAGCGGTCAGTGAGGCATCAACGGTATAAATATCTATTGTACGAACACTCGAAACGGGAATGTGAAGAAAATGTTCTATCTCCCGTTTGATCCTCTCTCCCCGCGGGTCACGGACATGATCTTTCAGTGCAACTTCTATTCGATGGGCCATTATCCTTCCTTCTCCAGTAAGACCGTTCTGGTAGGGTACGGTATTTCGATACCGTTCTCTCTGAAACGGGTGATTATCATGGTGCTTATCCTGTCGGACGCCGGGAAAACCCTGGTATAGTCTTCAACCCAGTAAAACAGGGACAAATTCAGGGCACTGTCGCCAAAAGAAACGAGAAACGCTTCCGGGGCAGGATCTTTCAGGACCTCGGGTATTTCGCCCGCAATTCTCACCAGAAGGTTCTTGACAAGTTCTACGTCGCTTGCGTATGAGACACCCACGTTAACGCGTCCCTTCGACTTTATGTCCGGAAACGCCATATTGACGACAGCGCTGTTGCAGAGATCCGAGTTCGGAATGATAAGCAGGGTGTTATCAACGGTTTTTATTTTTGTGCTGCGCAGGCCTATGTCCGCAACATCACCCCATTGTCCGCCGGCAAGCTGAATCCGGTCGCCGATGCGGAACGGACGGTCCACCATCAGGGTAAACCCGGAGATCATGTTCGCCAGGGTGTCTTTGGCTGCCAGGCCTATGGCAAGCGAGCCGATTCCCAGCGCGGCTACGAGCGATAATATGTCATAACCGAAGTGCTTGAGGGTAACGATGAGGGCGGTGCCAACCAGAAATATGGTGACTATCTTCTCGGCAAGAGGAAGAATCTGCCGGTCCAGGCCGTTACCGGTTCGCTCGGCGACACGTGCACCATACCAGGAAAGCAACTCGTGAAGCGAGCGGTACGCAATGTTTGTGAAAATGATGATACTGATTACAAAGACAACCCCGCTCGTCGCGACCTGCACCTTGTCCGGCAAAGGCAGGGATCTGACCGCATAATATAAACCGGCAAAAATCACCAGCAGCGCCGCGGGAGGGGTGATTCTCACGAGAATACGGTCATCGAGGTCGGTACTGGTACGGGAGGTCAACTTCGGCAGCAACGTGATCATCGCGTACCGGAGAAGCCTTGAAAGCAGCCAGAAAACGGTGAAAATTACGATCGCAAGCAGGAGTTCCTTCATCCAGAACATGAGGAAGTTATCACCTTCCTGCAATCTGTAAACATCCATGATGCTATCCACCAAAAACCCTTTTGAAGATGGTATCCACATGCTTCAGATGGTATTTCATATCGAAGGCTTCCCTGATTTCCTCCTCGGAGAGGTGCTCCCTCACATCTTCGTCAGCGATGAGTTCCGCCTGAAAATCCCTGCCCTCTTCCCATACTTTCATGGCATTTCTCTGCACCAGGGCGTACGCCCTTTCACGCGAAACACCCTTCCCCGCCATCCCGAGAAGTACCCGCTGCGAGAACACCAACCCTCTCATGAGATTCAGGTTTCTCATCATGTTTTCCGGGTAAACGACCAGATTTGCAATCAATCCTGTACAGCGGTCGAGCATGAAATCCATGAGAATGGTGGCGTCGGGACCGATTACGCGCTCGACCGAGGAATGCGATATGTCACGTTCATGCCACAGGGGGATGTTCTCGAGAGCCGAAACCGAATACCCCCGGATGAGCCGGGCGAGGCCGGTCAGGTTCTCGGATAGCACCGGGTTCCTCTTGTGCGGCATGGCGGAGGATCCTTTTTGCCCCTTGCTGAAAAATTCTTCGGCCTCAAGAACCTCGGTGCGCTGCAGGTGGCGGATTTCGACGGCGAATTTTTCGATGGACGAGGCAATTATCGCAAGTGTGGAAAAGAATTCCGCGTGGCGGTCACGCTGCACAACCTGGGTCGAACAGGGTGCAGGCTTAAGACCGGCCTTTGCACAGACATATTCCTCGACTTTCGGGTCAATATTGGCGAACGTTCCGACCGCTCCTGATATTTTGCCGTACGAAATTATTTCCCGAGCCGATTCCATGCGCCTCAAATTGCGCTTCATCTCGTCATACCAGAGCGCCATTTTGATTCCGAAAGTCACCGGTTCGGCGTGAATCCCGTGAGAGCGGCCGATCATCGGGGTGTCCTTATGCTCGAAAGCCCTCTTTTTGATGGCTTCCATGAGCTTTTCGATCCCTTCGATAACGAGATCGCTGCTTTCGCGCAAAAGCATGGCGAAAGAGGTATCGAGAACATCGGAAGAAGTAAGGCCCAGATGCAGATAGCTTGAATCCTCGCCTATATAATCGGCAACGGAGGTGAGAAACGCTATGACATCATGCTTCACCACCTTTTCTATTTCGTCGATACGGCAGATGTCGAAATTTGCCTTGGCCTTGATCCTCTGAACCGCTTCAACGGGAATCGTGCCCATTTCAGCATGAGCCTCGCAGGCGTAAATTTCTATATCCAGCCATTTTCTGTAACGGTTTTCCGCTCCCCATATGCGCGTCATCTCAGGACGGCTATAACGTTCTATCATGGTATTTCAATTCCTTTTGATGAGTTGATTATCCGGACCCGAAAAACTTCTTACCCGGCCGTTACACCTGCAAAACACTGCTCGACGCATACTGGTCGCCAACTATAAGTCGCGGACTGCATACGTCCTGACCACCCAGCTTTTCCCGGAAAACATGCGCGGCGATTGAGGGGTCATTGTTTACCTCGGAGAGATGAGCAAGGAAAAGCCCTTCCAGCCCGGGATTGATCAGGTCTTCAAGAAGCCGAGCAGACTCGCAGTTGGAAAGGTGTCCGTGACGTGACTTTATTCTTTGTTTCAGATGCCATGGATAGGGGCCATTGAGCAGCATGCCCTCGTCGTGGTTTGATTCGAGCACCAGGACCCGGCATCCCTTCAGTTTCTCGCTCACTAACCGGGTCGCGATTCCCAGGTCGGTGGCAATGCCTACCCTGCCCTCCCTGCTTTCCACGACAAAGCCGACGGGATCGCACGAATCATGGGTAATCGGAAAAGGGTCGATCAGCACGTCCCTGAAAAGAAAGGAACAGCCCGATTCGAACTCGATGACATTATTCCTCTTGAAAACCTCTCGTGATTGAACATGAGCCGAATACCCTATCAGCACGGGTATCCCTAACCTGCGGCCCAGTGTACCGGCGCCGCGAATATGATCACCATGTTCATGACTGATGAATATTGCGCTGAGTTCCGAACCTTCGACTCCGATAGAAGCAAGCCTGTGAAGTATTTCCCGTGCGGAAAGACCGGCATCCACAAGAAATTTCGTTTCTCCGGCCTCTATGAAGAGAGAATTACCCTTGCTGCCACTGGCAAGAAGACAAACACGCAAGCACCCTCCCAATTAATTGCCGTCTTGAACCGTCAAGGGTTTATCCGGTATGTCATGTTCCCTGTTTTCCGGATTGAACGATGCGATGGTATAAAATATAAAAAACAGGTGAAATATGCAGTGTTTTTATACAGGAAATGGAAAGAAGATTCAAGGGTAAACTCTGGAGAGCTTTTTAATGATGTGAAAAAACGGGATAACAGAAAATACGCACATACATTGCATACGGTGGAACAGTTGACCACCGGGGCAACTTTTTGCCCATTAAAAAAATTGACTTGGAATAAACAAGTTGTATAGTATTTGCGGTTTGTAAAAACTGTCTTAAAGCACTAACAATTCTTTGGAGGTATCAATGTCTTTGCGGATTGCAATTAACGGGTTCGGCAGGATTGGTCGCAAGGTATTGCGATCGGTCATTCACGACGACACTATTGAAGTCGTAGCCATAAATGATCTGACAAACACCAAAACACTCGCCCATCTTCTCAAATATGATTCGGTACATGGAACGTTTCCGGGCACCGTGGAAGCGACTGACGGTCATATTATCGTTGAAGGGAAAACCATCAGAACGCTGGGTGCGAAGAATCCTGAAGAACTGCCCTGGAACGCTGAAAAAATCGACATCGTTCTTGAGGCAACCGGCATGTTTACCAGGAGGGACCAGGCTGAAATGCATTTGAGGGCCGGCGCGAAAAAAGTTGTTATATCCGCACCGGCAACGGATCCGGATATCACCATTGTTCTGGGGGTCAACGATACGACATATGACCCCCTGAAGCACAATATAATCTCGAACGCTTCCTGTACCACAAACTGTCTTGCGCCGGTGGCAAAGGTCCTTCACGAATCATTCGGCATCGAAAAAGGTCTCGTGACTACCATCCATGCCTACACCAACGATCAGCGGATCCTCGATCTTCCCCATGAGGACCTGCGGCGGGCCAGGGCGGCCGCCATGTCAATGATCCCTACAGCAACAGGCGCTGCCAGGGCAATATCCCTGGTGATGCCCGAACTGAAAGGTAAACTGGACGGCATGGCTATCCGCGTCCCCACGCCAAACGTATCGGTCGTGGATCTGGTTGCAACGCTTTCCAAAAGAACAGCCACCGAAGAAGTCAACGCGGCCCTCAAAGAGGCTTCGCAAGGAATCCTGAAAGGAATCCTCGGGTACTGCGGTGATCCTCTGGTGTCAATAGACTTCAACGGGAATACCCATTCTTCCATCGTTGACTCGCTCAGTACCAAAGTCATCGAAGGCAATATGGTCAAGGTTATCTCCTGGTACGACAACGAGAGCGGATTCTCCCAGCGCTTGATTGAACTGATGAAACTTATCGGCAAATGATGCAGATAAATCAATCGTACCAGCCTCAAAACATAACACCGAACACCTAAAACATAGCACCTAAAACTTAAAAC
>JAGFXO010000142.1 GCA_017861285.1 Geobacteraceae bacterium
CTTGATCTGGAGGCCGACGATGGGATAGGCGTTGGCGACGATAAAGAACACGGCTGCGGCCAGGGTAAAGGCGAGGGTCGGGTCGATGCTCCTGTGGGCAGAGCGGTACAGTTCTGCGCCGCAGCGGCCGCAGCGCGCCACCCTGCCTGGCGGCAGGGCAATCTCACGCTGGAGCAGGTCACACTCGTGACAGGCAATGAGTGCAACAGACTGTTTGGTGGCTGCTCCGGAGTGGAGTTGTGTCACGTGGGTTCCCCGTGTACTTTTTGCGCCCTGATCTGATTCTCATCTTCATCTGCGGGCGGGCACCGCCGATCGATGCGTTATCCAGGCGCGCTTTTACTTCAAATTTGTCCGCTTAATTCTATCACATTTTGCTTCATTTGGTATATTGGCGCAGATATCACAACTTGTCACCGGTATGCTCCAGGGCATAGCGCATGGGACCGCTGAAAACCGGGTTCAGTCCATCAAGAGGACGGAAAAATGGGAGGGGGGCACAATTCGAAGCCGGTTCACCGGCCGGGACACAGCGCGTTGCACGGAGGAAAAACCCTTTGACGCTACTATTCACGATTACCAATTTACAGCTAGCGGCGATATCCGTAATCCTGATGCCCCCCATACGGTCCTCTGTCATATCGACCACCGTCATACCCTCCCCTTTCGTGCCGCCCACCGCCGTAATAGCCGCCATCCCACCCGTATGGACATATACAGCCGGAGAGTGTTATCGATGCCACAATGAAAACCGCTAATCTAACCAGTGTTGATTTTCTCATTTTTCTTCTCCTTTCAACCTGTTGCCCATCTATAGTGCCGCTTCGGCAAAGCGTTCCGCAAAATTCACTGCACCATGAGGAGCGTCTCGCAGCCGCGATGACGGACTGGAAACAAGCCTGGAAGGGCTGTCCCCACAGTTGTCGCTACTGTTTTTCGCTTCTTACCTACTTAAACGTTTGATGCTTGAAAATGTTTACGCAATCACGACATATTGGAGGCACTCGAACGAGAGAATTCTTGGGAAGAGGAAATTAAAAGGAGGCCGATTGAAGGATTCCGGCTGCTCACGGTTCAAGGCTATTTACTCGCGGGAATGAATATAATACAATCTGCATATATAAATAATAAGGAGAGCGCCATGAATGAAATGGAAAAGTATCTGGACGCCATAGAGGCAGCAGTTGAGTCGAAAGACAAAAAAGCCATCGATTTGCTGGAAGGTTTGGCGGCGTACGTGTATCAGGAGCTTTATGCCAGATCCAATAACAGCTCCGGAGAAGAGCAGGTTATCTGGGATGGCATGCATAAACGCGCCCGGTTGCTCATTTCCAAGATGGCAAATGCAGGTCCTGGTATCTGGGATTAGCCTCCCCATTCTGCATTCCGGATTAATCCAAGTCCATCAACGCACAACGGATGTGCAATTGCGTTCCGTGGTTGGTGCCCTGCCGCGATGACTGGTATTGATATTGTGCAGGTCTCGACAGCCGCGATGCTTAACCAGTTGATTTAATTTCTGTTAATTATTTTTAGCGTGCCGGCATCTTGATATGTTCTGGAACATTGATAATATTAAGAAAAATGACCTGGCTTCCTGTTGACATTGGATTTATCCGAAAATTGCAAAGGATGTCTGAAATGGGAACGATAACGCCACTATTCAAAAGCAGAAAACCGCCGGTCGAACAAATAGACAATGTTAAGAACACGTTCCTTCTGGGGTTGTCGGCAATGATGCTCTTCACCATGGAAGGAACTCCCCCCATGCTGGAAAATTCTTCCTGTTCCTTCGGTCGGCACACCGTCTGTTTCGACCAGCTTATGGCCTCCCTCGGCAATCAGGATGAAAAGAAAGTGATTTTGGACGACTTCATAAAGATGCTGTACCGCACCTTTGTCCAGGAGGCTGTATTTGTTGTCGAGGACTACTGTGAACGAAGCGGTCAAAGCGATTTACTGTACGTGCAGCCGTGGTATCCCTTCGCCAAAGCAATCAAGGACTGCTTCTCCAATGGTTTCAGGTTCGGGATGGACTTGGCCGTAAACGATTCCATGCCTATCAGGTGGCGGAAAAAACTGATCACGGAGAATATGCGGGGTGAATCGCTTCAATCCTCGTTCTTTGACTTTGATGATGCATGGGATCTGGTCGATGAAATACGGAATTTTGTTGTCTCGATCGACTGATTTCATCGCCTTCCCCTGGACGGAGAGAGACGCCGAAGCCTTTTGCCCCGGAATGTTACAATAATGTAAATTTTATATTTCAGAAACATATTCGCTTCCTTTTTGATTGAAAATAGGTAATCAGTTGTATTAATTGTGCACTCATCAGAACAAGGAAGGCGGTTCACGATATGAAGCTCATTATGGTTCGACATGCGGAAGCAATTGAGAGGGTTCCCGAGATTTCTGACGGGAATCGATACCTTACCCCTGAGGGGAGGTCCATGTTCAGGAAGACGGCCAGAACCATGAAGGAAAAGGGGATAAACCCAGGTATCATAATCACCAGTCCCCTGCTGAGGGCCGTTCAGACAGCTGATATCCTTGCGGAAACAATATTCTATACGGGACCGCTTGTTGCCAGTGAAGACCTGTCCCCGGGTTTCCAATTGCCGGCACTGCAAGAACTTCTCACTGAGTACCAGGATGCCGGGGAGATAGTTATTGTCGGGCATGAACCTGACCTGAGCGTCATTATTTCCGCGCTTCTTGCACTTCCCGAACGGTTCAGCTTCAAAAAGGCTGCCGCGGTGAAACTGACGGTCAATTCCGCGAGCATCCATGAGCCTGCCACATTTAAATGGTATGCTCTTGGTAAGAAATTGATAAAAACCCGACAGGATTTCCTTGAAGCAACAGGTTTAGGCTGATTGCCGCATTACTCGACATGAGAGGAATTTGATATGAAACAGGCAGTAGATGAACTGCGGAAACTGAAAGGCATCGGGGAAGTGCTGGCGAAGCGTTTTATCGAGGCAGGCTACGACACGCCAGGCAAGGTTGCCCACGCAAGTATTGAAGATCTGGGAAAAATACCCGGCGTGAACCCGCGCATGCTGCCGCAGCTTGTGATCCAGGCAGCGGCACTGGTCGAAGAAGCGGAGAAAAGCAGCGATGAAAAGAATGAAGAATTGAAGCAGAAGGCTGCGCTCCTCAAGGGGCACATAGAGGAAATCGCCCGTGATGTTCGTGACCGGTTCAGCGAAGGCCTCTCCGGCAAAGCGGGCGCCAGGCTGGAAAAGCAGATCCATAAATTTATTCTTTCCCTGGAAAAAGTTGAGGGGAAATTGAAGAACAGGGCAAAAAAAGTCCGAAAGGGATTGGCCAGGGCCGAGAAGCGCCTTGTTGTCGTATCTGAAGACGGATTGAGAGAAATCGGCAAAAAGGTTAAGAAAGCGAGAAAATCCCTGAAAAGGGTGTACTCGTAACCGCCTGGTACGGCTCGGAAGGTAGTGTACTGAAGGAGAAAAAGGCGACAATGCAGATCGATGGGAATACACCTTTGTGGATTGCCGCGCGAGTGCTGCTGTTGGATCGAGGCGACGACTTTATCCGTTGCATGGAAAAGGTTCAGGCAACCTTCGATGCTGAAGACATCCATGACCTGCGGGTTTCCTCCCGCAGGATGCGCGAGGGACTGACCCTCTTTGAACCATGCTATCCCCCCTCGGGCATTGCGACTACCGTCAGGAAGGTGAAGTGTGTGACCCGGCTTCTGGGAGAAATCCGGAATACGGACGAGGCCATACGATTTTTTTCAACGCTTGCCGAAGAACTTGGTGAACCCTGTCAGGGCGATCTGGAAACCCTGCTGTCCCTGTTCCGGAAAAACCGGAAAAAAGGGATTAAAGGTCTCAAGAGAGGACTGTCGGAGATCGATAATGCCTCGTTATGGGACATATACCGCAGGACAGTAAATTCCCCTGCATTGTTCAAACCGCCGGCACACGGCGTTGACCTTCTTGCCCCGCTGTCCGGCTTCTCACGGAACGCCCTCGATGAGCGGCTTGCGGATGTTGTCAAGCTTGTCCCGGATGCACGGAGACCCGGCGCAGTCGAGGCCCAGCACCGTTTGAGAATTGCCGTCAAGCACTATCGCTACCGGGTGGAAATTCTCTCTTTTCTGGTAAAGGGCAATTATGATGCACTGCATGATTCGCTTAAAAGATACCAGGAGGTGTTGGGAACGATGCACGACCTGGATGTATTTGCCGCGATGCCGGGGGAAGAGGGCCTTCCGTACCAGGTGGCGGAGGTTGTATCTGCTTCGATAACAGCGAAAAGGGAAAAGCTTTTCTCCGAATTCTGTGCAATGCTGGAAACGGCACCCCTGGAAATGATCGGTGAAAAGGTAAGGGCCTCCTTGTAGTTATGGTACCGGAAGACGTGCAGGGGTGTGAGAGGAAGCAATGAGCAGCTGTGAAGATATGGAAACTGAAAAATCAGGGGTTGAACAGGAAGCTGCATCCATGGAAGCGGCACACGAAGCTCCCTCGCCGCGTCAAAAACGCAAATCCGGCAAAAGAGCTCTCGTGCAAAAACCTTGTGAAAAAAAAACCCCTGCAACGTCAAATGCTTCCCTCCAGCCGGGACTCACTTCCCCGGAACTGTACCTCAACCGCGAGTTGACCTGGCTCGAGTTCAACCGGCGTGTCCTGCACGAGGCACAGGATGAGCGAACGCCTCTCCTGGAGAGGGTTAAATTCGTTGCGATCGTAAGCTCCAACCTCGACGAATTCTTCATGAAAAGGATTGGGGGGTTGAAGCAGCAGTTTGGCGCCGGAATCCGCAATCTGACCGTTGACGGCCGCACTCCCGCCCAGCAGATAGGGGAATGTTATGCAAGGGTGCGTGAGCTGGAGGCGGAGAAACAGAAACTGCTTCCGGAACTCCTCGGAATGCTGCGGGACAGGGGTATTTCGCTCCTTTCCCATGACGAATTGTCTGCCAGGGAAAGGAAATCGCTGCGGGAATATTTTTTCCGGAACATATTTCCCCTGATAACGCCGCAGTCGATCGATCCCGCGCATCCGTTCCCGTTCATCTCCAACCTGTCCCTCAACCTGCTCGTCACTCTCCGCTATCCCAAGGACAAGGACGTATCCCTGTCGCGGGTAAAAGTCCCCGTGGGTGCAGGCATCTCCCGCTTTCTGCGTATTGGCGCCGGTGATCGTTTCGTGCTTCTGGAAGATGTCATGCGCAACAACCTGGATATGCTTTTTCCGGGCATGCGCGTCGTTGCCTGCGAACTGTTCCGTGTCACACGCAATGCGAACACCGAGAAAAATGAGGAACAGGCTGACGATCTCATGGCCATGATCGAATCTGAACTGCAGGATCGCAAGTTCGCGCCGATTGTGCGCATGGAGACCATAGGGGGAATGGATGCGGTTCGCCGCGGTATGCTGGCCGCGGAACTGGCCCTGGATGAATCGGCCGATGTCTTTGAAGTTGACGGCATGATCGCGATGCGCGATCTGATGGAGATTGCGGTCCTGGAATACCCCGGCCTGCGAGACCCCTATCATCAACCCATCGATCACCCCAGACTGCAGGGCTCGCGAAACATCTTCCACATTATCCGCGATGTCAAATCAATCCTGCTTCAACACCCGTACGAATCGTTCAGCACATCCGTGGAACGTTTCATCCAGGAGGCGGGCGAAGACCCGAAAGTCCGTGCCATAAAGATGACCCTGTACCGCACCGCAAGCGAAAGCCGCATCATCGATTACCTGATCCATGCCGCCCAGAACGGAAAGCAGGTTGCAGTCGTGGTGGAGTTGAAGGCTCGCTTCGACGAGGCGGCGAACATACGCCTGGCGACGCGCATGGAGGAGGCCGGGATTCATGTGACGTACGGGGTGGTGGGACTGAAGACGCACTGCAAGGTCATTCTTGTTGTCCGCCAGGATTACAACGGCCTGCGGCGATATGTTCATATCGGGACGGGAAACTACCATGCGGGCACCGCGCGCATCTATTCCGACCTGGGTCTTCTTACCTGTGATGAAGGTATCGGCCAGGATGCCACCGAACTTTTCAATTACCTGACGACCGGCTATACCCCCAGACGCAAGTATGAGAAAATACTCCCCGCGCCGAAGGTCCTGAAAAAGAAACTTCTTGACAGCATAACCCGGGAGATGAAACTGCATTCGGAGAAAAAACCGGCTCTCATCCAGTTCAAGATGAACGCCCTCGAAGATGCGGATATTGTCAGGGCCCTCTACGAGGCCTCCCGGGCAGGGGTCAGGGTTGATCTGCTCATCCGCGATACCTGCCGCCTGCGCCCCGGCATACCGGGCTTGTCGGAAAATATCCGCGTCATAAGCATTGTCGGCCGTTTTCTGGAACATACCCGCATCTACTATTTCCGCAACGGCGGAAAGGAGCAGTACCTGATCGGTTCCGCGGATGCCATGAAGAGGAACCTTGAGGCCCGTGTAGAAGTCGTTGTCCCTGTGGAGGACCGCAAACTGCGTCAGGAAATCCGCTCTTTCCTCGACGTACAGCTCAATGATTCGCGCAGCGCCTGGGATATGCAGCCCGATGGTTCCTACATCCAGCGCAGGACAGTCGCAGGCGTTGATGAGCGGGGAAGTCATGAGATCCTCATCGATCTTGCCGAAAAAAGATTGAAGAGGTTTGCCCGGTTGAAAAAGAGAAAGGCCAAGGGGCTGGGGGGAAGGAACCTGCGGTAGCCGTTCCTTCAGTGGGTGTGAATTTTCACATTTGCGGCTATGTTGAAGATGAATGTGCCGGAATGGACATGCTTTGCCATACCGACCGGGCGAAGTCTTTCAGATTGTTGTGGCAGCCATCCCCTATCCATTCCGCAAGCCGCTCTGCGACGTTCGGATAATTCATCGGTACGGCGTGTTCTCCCGCTGTTTCCATGAGCCATCTTTTAATCTCTTCGATATTCAGTGTAACGACAATCTTTGCCAGGCCCAGCTGTGACAATGCAAGGGCATTCGATTCCTGTTCAAGTTGACCGAGCAGGGGTTTTGCGAGGATTCTTTTACCCAGATGCAACGCCTCGCTGGGCAATTCAAAGCCTGAATTGCAGATGATGCCGCTGCACTCGGACAGATCCCGCAAGAAATTGGCCCGTGAAAATGGTCGATGGTGCAGATTGCCCTCATCGGAGGAAACTTTGCACGAGCTCTCATAAATGTGGAAATGATGGGTGTGGATACCCCGCAACATCGTCGGGCCGATCTTTTTCAAAGCAATCAGGAATGACCGGGGGTAGGATCGGCTGGTCGAAATGGTGCCAGTGAAGCCCTACCATGTGGTCAGCCGGTGCAAAATTTTTCAGAATATATCGGCCGATGGGGTTTCCCTTTGCCATCGGTATATCGTATTCAAAGGCTGATTGATGGGAGATACCGATACTGGGTATTCCGTGGCGTCTCGCTATGCGGGAGGATATGGGTTCGAAATCGGTGATAACCAGGTCTATTCCTGAGGCGTTATAATCACGGATATCCCGATAGAACTGGATAAAATTCAGTTGCAAAAGCGTCTTCAGATACTGGATCCTTCCCCGTTTGTTGATGAATGTCAAGCCCCGTCGAATAGAATACGGCTCGAAAACTTTCATTTCCGGTAGCAGATTGGGGGTTTTGCCACTCAGAAGTACCTGGACCCGGTGGCCGCGCTTCTTGAGGCTCTCGATTATCTCTTTCGATCGGCATATGTGGCCGTTTCCCGTCGACTGAACCCCATAGAGTATGTTCATCCGCTGATTTCCCTCCAAGCAATTCTTCGGGTGCCATCAGAAAATTTGCTGATCCATGCGCTGCAAAATCCATTTGACCCTGTAGCGGTCTGTGCTGAGGGTGTCGATGCAGGGGATTTGTACTGTTATTTTCTCACTGAAAGATGGAGATTCTGATACAGAGAGGTTACTTTTTTGTGGAGACAGCCATGATAAGGATGGACTGTGGATTATGAAGCGGAAAGGATGAGCTTGCGCTGGAAGGCTGATTCCAGTAGGTCAGCTTTTTCCCGCCCACCGAAAATTTCCACCGAGAGGTCTTCCTCCCCTTGAAGCATGACCCGGAAAGTGGTCTGTGAAAGAGTGCACTGAAGATTCTTGACCAGGCTGTTTCTGCGACGGTCAAGGCCGTCGGCGAGGCGCAGGATGCCTCCCAGCCTGTTTACCAGCAAGCGGTCCTCCGAGGCAAGACCGGCAAACCCTTCATGCTTCTTTTTTGGGAGCGATTTGCGGTGATAGCGGCACACATTGGCGATTATTTCCCGTTCCCGGGGAGTGAATCCGAACAGGTCGGCGTGGCGGACAAGGTGGTAGGAATGTTTGTGATGGCTCGCGTAACTGATAAGATAGCCGATGTCATGAAGCAGGGCCGCGGCTTCCAGAAATTGCCGTTCCCGATCCTTGAGGGAAAATGTATCGGAAAGAACATCGAAAATGCTCAAGGCCAGGCGGGAGACCTGCTTGGCATGCTCCTCATTTACCAGGCAGGATCGGGCGAATTCGAGGGCAGCCGTGCGCCAGTTTCTCTGCCCATTGCTTTCGTCAATGAAATCATGCTTTTTCAGGCTTTTCAGGATAAGTCCTTCACGAATTCCCCTTTCATTGACCCGGAGGATGTTCGCGTCGAAAAAGCGCATGAGCTCATCGATGACTGCGACACCGGCAACAATAATGTCAGCCCTGTCGGGGTTCAGCCCCGGGATCGATTTTCTTTCATTCAGGTTCTTTCTGTGGAGCATGGCCAAAAGGTGCACCACATCGGAACGGAGTACCTCGTAGCAGTGGACGGACCCGTATCCTTCGCGACGCATTGCCATGATCATGGATGCAATAGAAGTAACCGTCCCACCGGAGGCAACGATGGATTGGGTTTTGACCTCATCGCCGGCCAAAGCGTTTTTGAGTGAAGAGCGTATATGCCGCTGCAGCCTGGAGAGATCGTCCCGTGAGACAGGGTCATGGTGGAGAAATTTCTCGGTAAGGGCAACAGCGCCCAACTCGAGAGAATAAAACTCCTCGATCAGATTGCCCGCCGCAGTTACGATTTCGACGCTGCCGCCTCCAATATCGACCATTGCATACCGCATCCCTTCCAGATCGAAATTGTGCAGGACGCTCAGGGCAAGAAGATGTGCCTCCTCTTCTCCTGAAATGATTGAAATTTCTATGCCTGTTCGTTCGGCAACAGCCCTGGTGAATTCCGGTCCATTTGACGCTCGTCGGACAGCGCTCGTGGCAACTGCCTCCACGGCATCCACCCCGTATCCGTCAACGATTTTCTTCATGCGGACAAGATTTTCCAGTGCCCTTTCCCATGCAACAGG
>JAGFXO010000056.1 GCA_017861285.1 Geobacteraceae bacterium
TGGGCGCCGAACCGATTCTCGACCTGCAACTCCGGCTTGGCGAAGGCACCGGAGCGGCTCTGGCAATGGGACTTATCGAAGCAGGAGTGAAAATACTCAAAGAGATGGCCACTTTCGAGGAAGCGGGTGTATCGGAGAGTGAAGGGTAAAGCCACAAAGAACTGGCACAAGGCGCAAGCCACAAGAATAGAACAGCCTTATACCGAAGAACGTAGAACGTAAATCTTTGCCCAGTGCCTTCTGGTTTGTGCTTTTTGTTTTTTGCCTTATTCCTTCTGCCTTGTGTCTAGTGTGATCCGTTTTATTTTTTTATTTTTTCCTTTTGCCCTTTGACCTGTGACTTGTGCCTGAATTTTTTCTATGCGCCTCTATCTCATCGCAATGCAGTTTCTGACCATCATCCCCCTTCCCTTTTCCGTAAGGTGCGAAGAGAAGGACCTGGGCCGGTCGATGGCTTTCTTTCCCCTCGTGGGGTTGACTCTGGGGGCGCTCCTGGTGGGGTTCAGTTATATTCTGTCTCCGATTCTTCCCCGAGGAGTCGTCGATCTGCTCCTCCTCGTTACCCTGGCAATCGTTACCGGAGCACTGCACCTGGACGGTCTGGCCGATGTCTGCGACGGTCTGGCCGCACGCGGCGGAAGGGAGCGTTTCCTTGCGGTCATGAAGGATTCCCGCACAGGGGCGGCAGGAGCAGTCGGGCTGGTCCTTGTTCTGCTTCTCAAGTATCAGGCTCTGCTGCACATACCCGCCGATGTGAAGCACCAGGCCCTCTTCTGCTTCCCGATGATAGCGCGTTTCTCCCAGGTACAGATGACCGTAGCCTCCAAAAAGGCACGGACCGACGGGTTGGGAACCGTCTTTATCGGCGGAGCGGGATGGATCCAGATGCTAATCGCCACTGCGACCACCCTCGTGGCAGCACTTTTTTTCATGGGAATACATGGTCTGTGGCTGTTTATTACCGCGTATATCGCCACATGGGCTTTGAAAACCTGGTCCCACGGAAAACTGGGTGGAATTACCGGCGACATAATTGGCTGTGCCAGCGAGATGAACGAAATCCTCTGTCTGTTGGTAATACTGGTCCTGCAGGGATCAGGGGCTATCCCATGACCCCGAAAACACGTGTATATCTGGTGCGGCACGGTGAGATTGCCGGCAGTGAGGTCTTTCGCTACAACGGCCAGACTGACGTCCCCCTGACTCCGAAAGGGGTCGATCAATACCGCCAGCTCGCCGAGCGACTGAAGGACACATCCATACGCGCCTGTTACGCCAGTAATCTTTCCCGCTGTGAGCTCGGTGCGCATATCATCTGCGATCCTTTGGGAATACTGCCCGTTTTGCGCGGTGAATTGCGGGAAATGAGTTTCGGTGCATGGGAGGGGATGACCTGGTCTGAACTGGCGAAGAACTACCCGGACGAGTGGCAGGCGCGTCAGAACGACATGGTCGCCTACCGGGCCCCGGGCGGCGAAAACCTGCTTGATCTGCATGGCCGTGTGATGCCCGTCATCATGGAAATCGTGGAAAGGCACCGGGGTGGAGAGGTTCTGGTGATAGCCCACGGCGGCGTCAACCGGGTAATCCTCCTCGATGCGATCGGCGCGCCCTTCTCGTCCATGTTCCGCATCGAACAGGACTATGGCTGCCTGAACATCATCGACTATTACGGGGATGGCATACCCGTCGTAACCTTACTGAATGGCTGAGGCAAGAGGATATTCCCCCCTTGTCGGAAATTTTATATGAAATCAATTGTCATTGCCGCTCCCATGAGCGGTTCCGGCAAAACAACCATTACCCTGGGCCTCCTGGAATGCCTGAAACGGCGAGGGCTCGTCGTCGCTCCGTTCAAGGTCGGCCCCGACTTCATCGACCCGGGATGGCACAAACTGGCAACCGGCCGTCCATCCATAAACCTGGATGGCTGGATGTGTACGGAACACTTCGTACGTGATACTTTCGCCCGCCACGCCCGCGGTGCGGACATCACCGTGATCGAGGGTGTCATGGGGCTTTTCGACGGCATCGACGGAGACTCGGAGGCAGGGAGCACGGCGCAGATCGCACGGTTCGTCAATGCCCCGGTAATCCTTGTGGTGGATGCAAAGAGTCAGGCTCGGAGCGCCGCTGCTCTTGTACGGGGTTTCGCCGGCTTCGACCCGCGGGTTCGCGTGGCAGGGGTGATTTTCAACAATGTGGGGAGCGAGAATCATGCCCGGATACTGAGGCAAGCCATGGCATCATCCCTGCCGGAGATACGGGTTCTCGGCTGCATCCCCCGCGACGAACGCATGCATATTCCATCCCGTCATCTGGGGCTCGTCACAGCTGCGGAGAACCCTATTCACGAAGACTTCCTGGGGCACCTTGCCGGGGTGGTTGAAAAATATGTGGATATGAATAGCCTCTTATCTTCAGCAGAATTGGGGTGTCAGACCTACACTTTTGACAAGACGAATGACAAATGTGTTGGTCTGACACCAATCGCTGTTGCCCGGGACGAGGCTTTCTGCTTCGTCTACGAAGACAACCTGCGGCTTTTGCGGGAAGCCGGGGCGGAGATATGCGAATTCTCCCCGATGCGTGACTCAGCCCTCCCTGAGGGCATCGGAGGTATCTATCTTCCCGGTGGCTATCCGGAACTCTACGCCGAACACCTCGCTTCGAACGAAGCTATGAAAACGGCAATCCGGGAAGCGGTGGAGAAAGATATGCCGGTTTACGCCGAGTGTGGCGGATTTATCTATCTCACGAGGGGTCAGGCCTCGGCAACGGACATCAACGGTGTGAAACGCGGGAACTCAACCCGATTACTTGAATTTGCAGGCATTTTCCCCGTTACCACCCGCATGCTGCCACGGAGAAAGGCGCTCGGATACCGACAGGTCGAGCTTCTCGCGGATTCTCCCATCGCACGAAAAGGATCCGTTGCACGCGGTCACGAGTTCCACTATTCGGAAATGGAAGCGATGCCGGAATGGGTGGAAAGGGTATACATGATAAGCAGGAAAGAAAACGTCCTGGGGAGCGAGGGGTTCCGCTACAGGAACTGCCTTGCATCGTACGTTCACCTTCACTTCGGGAGCTGCCCCGAGATTGCCGCGACATTCGTGGGGAACAGCAGGGAATTCATAACCGGACCGTTGAAAGCCAAACCCCTCCGGTAAGGAAAATTTGAACATGAAAACACAAATCGAACTGGCCCGCGAGGGCATCCTGACTCAACAGATGGAAACCGTTGCACGTGAAGAAAATCTTCCGTCGGATTTCGTCCTCAAGATGGTAGCGCAAGGGAAAATAGTCATTCCGTGGAACCACAACCGGAAACCGAAAGCCGTGGGAATCGGCAAAGGGCTCAGAACCAAGGTGAACGCCTCCATTGGCACATCGTCGGACATTGTGGACTATGAGTCGGAGGTGCGTAAGGCGAAGGCTGCGGAGGAGTCGGGGGCGGACACCCTGATGGAGCTTTCCGTCGGCGGCGACCTGGACCGGGTGCGGCGCGAGGTGATTGCGGCAGTGGATCTGCCGGTGGGAAACGTCCCCCTCTATCAGGCTTTCTGCGAGGCGGGTAGAAAATACGGCGACCCGAACAAACTTGACGAAGAATTGCTGTTCGATCTCATCGAACGGCAGTGCGCGGACGGGATGGGGTTCATGGCGGTCCATTGCGGCATCAACCGGTATACCATCGAGCGCCTGAAACGGCAGGGGTACCGTTACGGCGGTCTGGTAAGCAAGGGCGGAGTCGGCATGGTTGCGTGGATGCTTGCCAATGACAGGGAGAATCCGTTATACGAGAAATTCGACCGTGTTGTGGCAATCCTGAAAAAATATGATACGGTTCTTTCGTTGGGTAACGGTCTGCGCGCGGGAGCGATACACGACTCTTCGGACCGGGCTCAGGTCCAGGAACTCCTCATTAACTGCGAGCTGGCGGAAATCGGCCGCGACATGGGATGTCAGATGCTGGTCGAGGGGCCGGGACATGTTCCGCTGGACGAGATCGAGGGAAATATACAATTGCAGAAGAGAATGAGCGGCGGCGCCCCCTACTACATGCTCGGCCCGATACCTACCGATATCGCGCCCGGTTTCGATCATATAACAGCGGCTATCGGAGCGGCCCAGTCATCCCGCTACGGGGCCGACCTTATATGCTACATCACCCCTGCCGAGCACCTTGCGCTTCCCAACGAAGAAGACGTTCGCAACGGGGTAAAAGCAGCCAGGGTTGCAGCCTACATCGGCGACATGAACAAATACCCGGAAAAGGGGCGAGTACGGGACAGGGAGATGAGCAAGGCCCGACGCGACCTGAACTGGGAGAGGCAGTTCGACCTGGCGCTTTTCCCGGGCGACGCCCGTGCCATCCGCGCATGCCGCATGCCGGAAGACGAACAGACCTGCACCATGTGTGGAGACTTCTGCGCTTCACGGGGAGCGGGTAAACTGTTCAGCGGTTATCTGCGAGGGGATAAACTGTAATCAGTGCCTGCTGAAGCAAGAGAGGCCATTGAACGGCGTCGCGAGCGGTAGTGGTGATTTCCATGATCTGTCCGAAATGCAATTATGCGCAAGCTGACGTAAACAGCGAGTGTCTGCGTTGCGGGGTGATCTTCGACAAGGTCCGTGGATCCCTTGCAGATCCAACGATTGCCGCCGTCTTTGTGGGAAATGAGGAGTCATCTTGCCATAAGTCCGCATCGGGAGCAGTCCACTGGCTGAAGGGTCATCTCCTGGAGGTTACCACCGAAGAGAACCGGCTGTTTATCGCGGGACGCGTAATCGTCTACCTGCTGCTCCTTGCCTGGGGGTTGCGGCTCATGAAAGGCGGTATCGCTTCCAACTATGTCGGGGAATCATTCATGCACCTGGTGAACCTCCCCTTCCATGAAGCAGGCCACATCTTTTTTGCACCTTTCGGCCGGTTCGTCCAGGTGCTCGGCGGAACGCTCGGCCAGTGGCTGGCCCCTTTTGCCGTCTTCTGCGCTTTTCTTGCGAAGGGGAACCCCTTCGGCGCCATGGTGGGTCTCTGGTGGCTCGGGGAGAGTTTCCTGGACATCGCCCCCTATATGGACGACGCCCGGGCAGGCCAATTGGTGCTCCTCGGCGGTGTTACCGGGAGCGAGGTCGCGGACTACCACGACTGGGAGGTAATACTTACGGAACTCGGCTGGCTTCAGTACGACCATCTCATTGCCCGGCTCTCTTTCGGAATCGGTACGTTTCTGATGATTCTATCGTTCTCCTGGGGCGGTTATGTCCTCTGGCGGCAGTACGGGATTGTTCGGCAGGGAGACACCTAATGACTCAATGCGACATTCACGAGTATCTCCCACTCCCTTGACTTCGTTCTAAACTACCGTCAAGGGGAAGTGAGGAATTTTTTATATCGACTTTTCAATAACCAGTTTGGGTATTGTCGGTGACAAGATGCAGCGAGCAGATTAATCATGCATTACATCAATCAAAAACATAGCACCGGCAACGTGTTGCACGGTGTCGACCCGCGCGTAAAACTCCTGAGCGCCCTGGTACTGCTGGTCATGGTGATCAGCGGCAAGGGCGTCATCTTCCCACTGGTGACAGCGGCTCTCGGGGTCATTCTCTGCCTTCTTATGGGAAAACGACCGTGCACGATTGCCTTGCGTTTTGCCGAACCCGGCCTGATTATTATCGTAGTAATGATGCTCAAGCTTTTCACTGAAGGTCATACTCCCCTCTTTTCCTTTACCCTCGCAGGTATGGAAATTACCGGGTACCGGGAAGGCCTCCGGGAAGGCATCTTGATTGCCGGCAGGATCAGCGGAGCTGTGGCGGTAGTGACTACACTCGTCTTCGCAACCCCGTTTACCGAGCTGATGGCGGCCTTCGCCTGGTTGCGGATACCGCGGACCTTCATCGATATTGCCCTGTTCGCCTGGCGCTACCTGTTTCTTCTGTTTGATGACGCCCGGGTGATCTACGGCGCCCAGAAGAATCGACTCGGATACACGGGGTACCGGCGGGGGCTCCGCTCCTTCGGCACCCTCACCGGCTCACTCATCATCAAGGCCTTCGACAACAGCCGCAACATCACCACCGCCATGGTACAGCGTGGGTATGACGGTTCCATGCCGAAACTTCTCCACAAGCCGTTCCGGGCCGCCGAAATCGCGGCAAGTCTCGCATTCCTGGCATGCATGGGAATACTGTGGCTGGCAACTCTCGCAGAAAAAGGGTTTTTGTGAATCCCATACGACTTTCCGTACAGATTGACAGCTTCACTTATCCTGACGGCACCGCGGCCTTGTCGGATATACGCCTCGAGGTGCGCCGGGGCGAATTCACAGGGGTCCTCGGTTCCAACGGATCGGGCAAGACCACGCTGCTCAAGGTGATGGACGGCATCATCAAGGATTATTCGGGAAGCGTTCTCCTGGACGGCAAAAACATCCGCAAGCTATCCCCCCGGCACATCTATCGCAAGATGGGTCTGGTTTTTCAGAATCCTGACGACCAGCTTTTCGCCCAGACCGTTTTCGAGGACGTCGCATTCGGTCCGCGCAACATGGGGTTTCCCGAACATGAGGTAGCGGAACGGGTGAGGAGGTCGCTTCAGGGGGTCGATATGACGGATTGCTCCGGCAAATCGATCCATCATCTGAGCTTCGGACAGAAAAAACGGATCTGCATTGCCGGACTGCTTGCCATGGGACACGAGATTCTGCTCCTTGACGAACCGACCGCCGGCCTGGACCCGATGGGAGAATACCGGATGATGCAACTCCTTACGCGGCTGAACCGGGAAAACGGTGTTTCCATCGTCATGGCCACCCACAGTGTCGATCTGGTCCCCCTTTTTCTGCACAGGCTCCATATTATGAGCAGGGGAACCATTGCCCGTGAGGGAACCCCGGAGGAAGTCTTCACGGCTCCGGAGGAAATGGCCGATGTCAAACTCCGTCTGCCCCAGATCGCGGAACTCATTTACCAGCTCAAGCACGAAGACCAGCTTCCGTTCGACCGCATTCCCCTGACAATCGGCGAGGCTCGCCGGGAGATAGCAGAAAAAATGCAATCCGGAAAACAGCCGTTATGGCTACATAAAAAGGAGCTGCAATGAAGACAGCAATACTACTTATGGCCCACGGCAGCCGTATTCCCGAAGCAAACAATGCCGTGAGCGAGATAGCCTCAATGGTGAAGGAGATGGCTGGCTTCGACATCGTCGAAATCTCCTTCAGGGAGAATTACTCGCCGGATATACAGAAAGGAATAGACGCCTGCGTGGAACGCGGGGCTGCACGCATCCTGCTTGTACCCTATTTCCTGTATTTGGGCGCCCATGTGCTCCAGGATCTGCCTGAAGAGATCGAGGAAGCGCGGCAGCGGCATCCCGGCGTGGAAATGATGATGGGCAAGCCGCTCGGAGTCCACCGCAAGCTTGCCGAGATCGTTGCGGAACGCATCACCGAGGCGCTCGCCGGGAAGGGGTGGAGCTGATGTCGGTGCACTTGCGACCCGATGAGATCGAGACGGAATCTTTCCGTATCATTGATGCCGAGGCGGGCCGACATTCCTGGTCGGCATCCGAGTGGCCAGTTGTCCGCAGAGCGATTCACACCACAGCCGATTTCGACTATCTGCAAACCATGGTCATCCCACCCGGTGCAGTGTTGCGCGGAATAACCGCCCTTCGCGGCGGCCGGGGAATCGCTACCGACACCACCATGGCGCTTGCGGGGATCAACAAAAGGCTGCTGGCGCGCTTCGGAATAAACATCTCATGCTTCGTGGCCGATACTGAAGTGGAGAAACAGTCGATCAGGGAAGGGATAACCCGCTCAATGGCGGCAATGAGAAAGGCCGCATCCGATCCAGGGAACGGCATTTTTGTTATCGGCAATGCCCCGACGGCTCTTTTTGAACTCATCCGCCTCATGCGTGAGGAAAGCCTGCGGCCCGACCTGATAATCGGGCTCCCGGTGGGTTTTGTCGGCGCGGAGGAAAGCAAGGAAGCCCTCATCCGCACGGCTCCCCACTATAATACCCCTTTCATCTCCAACCGGGGAAGGAAGGGCGGCTCCAATGTGGCCGCTGCGATAGTGAATGCACTCCTCATACAGGCAGACGGCGGGTAATTCGACATGAAGAAACCCTTGCGTCACGGCTATACTACCGGCGCCTGTGCAGCAGCGGCGGCCAAAGGGGCTGCCCTGATGCTGAAGTGCCGGACACCGGTCGCCGTAGTGGAAATTATCCTGCCCGGCGGTGAAAACGTCCGTTTTCAAGTGCACGGCCAGAAAATCGGCCCCGATCGGGCCAGCTGCCATGTGATCAAGGACGCCGGTGATGACCCGGATGTTACCAACGGTGCCGAGATACATGCAACGGTGACCTTGCATCCCTCCCCGTCCCCCGTTCCCGGAGGGGAATGGGGGGGCATTGTCATCCGGGGCGGCCCCGGTGTCGGCCGGGTGACCAAACCGGGCCTTGCAGTCCCCGTCGGCGAATGGGCCATCAACCCCGTACCCCGGAAAATGATAACGGAGGCGGTTGCCGGGGTTTTCGCCCCTCACCCGCCGGCCCTCGCCCCTCACGTCACAATCAGCATCCCCAACGGCGAAGAACTTGCGAAAAAGACCCTGAATGCGCGTCTCGGCATTATCGGCGGACTTTCCATCCTCGGCACCACCGGGATTGTGAAACCCATATCGGCACAGGCCTGGACCGACACTATCGATGCCTCCATCGACGTGGCCATGGCTTGCGGATGCCGGTCAATAGTGCTCTCCACCGGTCGCACCAGCGAGACTGCCACGCAACGCTTTTTCTCCCGGTCCGACGCAAAGAGCCCCCGGGTATCCGGAAAAGGAATCCCTGAAACTTCGGACCTTTTGCCCTCTGCCCTTTGCCCTTTGCCGGCTGAAAGCTTCGTAATGATGGGAGATCATGTCGGTTATGCCGTTCGCGCCTGTGCACGGAAAGGCGTCAGGCGGCTGGCAGTTGCGGGGCAGTTCGCAAAAATCCTCAAGATCGCCTGCGGACATGAACAAACCCATGCATCTTCATCAAAACTGGATTTACAGATTCTTGCCGGCTGGGTGGAAAATTCCCCTCGTCTCTCACGTCTCACGTCTCACGTCTCATTGGCAAATACGGCTCGCGAAATCCTTGAAGCTTCCGCAAGAGACCCTGAACTGATTGCCATGGTATGCGGCAAAGCCCGTGAATTCCTGCAGCGGCTGGCCCCCGGTCTTCACATAAAGGTTTTTCTGGCGGGGTATGGGGGAGAAGTGCTATATTACGGTCCGATTTCACGGTAGAATGTAAACATTCACAAGTTTCATCCTGTATTGATTATAAAATTTGCAAGGGAGGTTACCCGTGCCTCAACAGAAAATCTACCTGATCGGCGCAGGAATCGAAGGATGGGAAGGATTCGGGGGTAAAGCGCTTGAAGTAATCAACAAGGCCGACCTTCTCATCGGCCACCAGCGGCTTCTCGACATCTTTCCCGATTTCAGGGGAGAAAAGCGGACCTTTGGAGATTTGTCCATTATGCTTGATTCTCTGAAGACTCTGGAAAAGATGGTGGTCGTGCTCAGTTCCGGAGATCCCAATTTTTTCGGCATCGCCCGTTTCATGCTGCGCAATCTTCCCAAAGAACGGATTGAAATATTCCCCAACGTCACCAGCGTTCAGTACGCATTTGCACAGATCAAGGAACCCTGGGACGATGCGATTTTCGTATCCGTCCACGGCCGCGGTCTGAAAAGCGCCATCGACAAGATCATAGCGTCAGACAAGGTCGCGGTCCTCACGGACGATGTCAATACGCCGTCCGCGCTGGCAAAGGAACTCATCAAACGGGGCGTTGAAGGATACGAAGTCTATCTCTGCGAGGACCTGGGGTTGCCGACCGAAAAAATAACCCGGACCGACGTGAAGGGACTGGTTGGCATGCCAGCGTCGCCGCTGAATATTCTGATCATGATCAAGGCCTGGGAGCCCACCCTGGAAAACTTCCCGATCCTGGGCATAAGCGACGAGGAGTATCATACCGCGAAAAAACTGATTACCAAGCAGGAAATACGTGCAGTAACCCTTGCGAAGCTCAAGTTGCAGAACGACCTGGTCGTGTGGGATATAGGGGCCGGAAGCGGTTCCGTATCCATCGAGACGGGCAACCTGATACCGAACGGGAAGGTCTTCGCCTTGGAAAAAAACCCCCAGTACCTTTCTTTTCTCCGTGAGAACCTGAAGAAATTTGCTGCAAAAAATGTCATTCTGGTTGAAGCGTACGCGCCTGAAGGCCTCGATGACCTTCCCGATCCTGACAGGGTATTCATCGGCGGATCAGGCGGAATGCTGGAAGACATCATTGAGGCGGTTGACCGCCGCCTGAAGCCGGAAGGTGTCATAGTACTCAATGCCGTTACGCTGGATACACTGACAAAGTCGGTGGAATTCCTGGAGGATCATGGCTACACCGTCGAGGTAGTGTGCATCAACGTGGCGAAGACCCGCGGCTTGACCGAATACAAGATGTTCGAGGCACATAATCCGGTATATATCATCTCCGCATGGAAAGGCGAGGAGTAGTGGCGAAAATTTACGCAATCGGCGTCGGCCCCGGTGACCCGGAACTCCTGACCCTCAAGGCCGAGCGGATACTGCGCCAGGCGCCTGTGATCTGTGCACCTTCGGCCAATCCCGCGGATTCCAGCTACGCCCTTTCCATCGTGGAAGGCTTCATCGACCGTTCCCGGCAACAGGTCATCGTACAGGCGTTCCCCATGAAGACGAACCGGCAGGAGCTCGAGCCTTTCTGGGAAAGCTCCGCACGGGAGGCCGTGAAGATGGTCCGGGAAGGAAAGGACGTTGCCTTCATCACCATCGGCGATCCTTTTCTCTATTCGACCTTTCTCTATCTGTACCGGCTTGTGAAGGAGAAGTATCCCGATGTGCCGGTGGAGGTTATTCCGGGCATCACCAGCATCAGCGCCGCCTCGATCGCCGCCGGCGTGCCGCTTGCTGCGGCTTCCGAGCGGGTTGCCATCATTCCCGCCGCCTTTGAGGAAAAGGAACTGCGTCATGTCCTGCTTGACTTCGACACCGTGGTTCTCATGAAGGTGAACCGGGTTTTTGACTCGGTCTACTCCCTGCTTAAGGAACTGGGCCTGGAAAAAAAGGCGGTCTTTATCCGCCGGGTAGGCTCACCCGAGGAGGAAGTGGTCTTCGATCTGGAACCTTTGCTCGGGAAAAAGCTGGATTACCTTTCTCTCTTGATCGTGAAGAAATAACTGGAATTGACCCGGAGGTTTTCTTTGTCTGAAGTTTACTTCATAGGCGCTGGTCCCGGAGACCCGGAACTGATTACGGTAAAGGGGGCCAGGCTTCTCCGAGAAGCGGGCGTCATCATCTACGCCGGCAGCCTGGTGGACCGGCGGTTGGTCCAGGAATACGGTCCCAATGCCGAAGTGTATGATTCATCCGCCATGACCCTTGAGGAGACCACCTCGGTAATAACAGAAGCGGTGCTTGCCGGGAAACGCATTGCGCGGCTTCACACGGGGGATCCTTCCATCTACGGTGCAATCCAGGAGCAGATGGCTGAGATGGACCGGCTCGGTATAGGCTATGAAGTGGTGCCGGGGGTTACGAGCGCCTTTGCTGCCGCAGCTGCGCTCAAACAGGAACTTACCCTCCCGGAAGTATCCCAGACGGTCATCTTTACCCGACTCGAAGGCAGGACCCCGGTTCCGGAACGCGAGTCGTTGAAGGAAATTGCCAAAACAGGTGCAACGCTGGTTATCTACCTCTCCGTGGCGATGATCGACCGGGTTGTCGGTGAACTGCTGCAGGGCGCATATACCCCCGAAACTCCGGCGGCCGTGGTCCACCGAGCCTCCTGGCCGGATGAACGCATCATCGAGGGGACTCTGGCTGATATCGCTAAAGGTGTACAAGAGGCCGGAATAGGGAAACAGGCTCTTATCATTGCGGGCGACGTGCTGAAGGCACGCAGGGAAGGTCTGAAGGCGAGGTCTCTTCTGTATGACAAGGAATTCAGTCATGGCTGCCGGAAAGGGATTATCGGGTAGTGACAGGCCGAAGGCCGAAGGCTCGAGGATGGGAGAATTAAAACACCCTGTGCCTTGTGCCCCGCGCCTTGTGCCTGTTGCGCAGAGCGCACCATGAAGATCGCCATCATCGCCATAACAGGCACCGGTGCCAGGATTGGTGCCCGCCTCCGGAAGGGTTTGCCTGACGCAAGGCTGTTCCTGCCGGCAAAATATTCCGGTGTCGCAGGATGCCCGGCCACGGTTTTTGCGCAAGAGTTGAAGCACCTGGTTAAAAAACTCTGGTGCGAGGCGGAAGGGTTGATTTGCATCATGGCCACCGGCATTGTAGTGCGCATGGTCGCTCCCCTCCTGGAGGGCAAAGACAGGGACCCGGCGGTGGTGGTCATGGACGATGCGGGCAGGTTCGCCGTCTCGCTGCTTTCCGGGCACCTGGGCGGCGCCAATGAACTGGCCGCGCAGTGCGCAACCCTGACCGGTGCAACGGCAGTCATCACCACAGCGACCGATTCCCACAGCCTGCCTTCCTTCGACATGCTCGCCAAGGAACAGTCCTGGGTAATCGACGACCTGTCCCGAATCAAGACTCTGAACATGCTGTTGCTCGAGGATGCCGGGATCGCGGTAGTCGATCCGACGGGCATAGTGGAACAATACTTCGCAGGTCGAGGCAAACTGAGCTTTTACGACGATTTCCCGAGCGCCCTGGGGAGCGG
>JAGFXO010000143.1 GCA_017861285.1 Geobacteraceae bacterium
ACTATTTCATTGTATTCCGAAAGAGGGCTGAAGCCTTTGGATACCGTGACGAAATCAAGACAAATGATCGATGCAGAAAGGATTGGTTTAATGGGGAAGACAATAGCACAGAAGATTTTTGCCAGCCATCTTATTGATGAACCCTTTCCCGGGTCGAAGGTTCTGAGACTGGATGTGGTGATGTGTCACGAGATTACGACACCGATTGCAATCGCCGACTTGATGGCCAGGGGCAAGGACAGGGTATTCGACAATACGAAAATAAAGGCAGTGATAGATCACGTTACGCCCAGTAAAGACAGTAAAACGGCCACGCAGGCCAAAATCCTGAGGGATTGGGCGAGACGCCACGACATCAGGGATTTTTTCGATGTGGGAGCAAACGGAGTCTGTCATGCCCTTTTCCCGGAAAAGGGTTTTATCCGGCCGGGATATACCGTTATCATGGGGGACTCCCATACCTGCACCCACGGTGCTTTCGGCGCGTTCGCCGCGGGAGTGGGGACAACTGATCTCGAGGTCGGAATACTGAAGGGCGTATGCGCATTCAGAGAGCCGAAAACAATAAGAGTAAACCTGAAGGGAACGATGCCGAAGGGCGTTTTCGCAAAGGATATTATCCTGCATGTCATAGGAAAGCTCGGCGTTAATGGGGCTACAGATTGCGTTCTCGAGTTTCGTGGTCCCGTGGTTGAGGAAATGACCATGGATTCCCGAATGACGCTCAGTAATATGGCAATAGAGGCGGGCGGGACGTCGGGTATTTGTATGCCCGACAAGGTGACTGTCGATTATCTCTGGCCGTTCATCGAAAAGGATTATTCTTCCAAAACTGCCGCGCTGGAAGATTTCATGAAATGGTGGTCTGATGAGGATGCAGTGTATGAAAGGGTTCTGGATTTTGACATTTCAGATCTGGTGCCGCTGGTAACCTACGGTTTTAAACCCGACCTTGTTAAGCCGGTGACTGAAATGGAAGGAGCCCCGGTTGATCAGGTATATGTGGGCTCGTGTACCAACGGCAGACTCGAAGATCTGCGGATTGCGGCTGAAATCCTCAGGGGCAGGAAAATCGCTCCGAATGTCAGGGGCATCTTGTCTCCCGCTACGCCGAAAGTGTTCCAGGATGCTATCAAAGAAGGCTTAATCGATATTTTCATGGATGCCGGTTTTTGCGTGACCAATCCCACGTGCGGCGCATGTCTCGGAATGAGTACCGGGGTTTTGGCCGAGGGAGAGGTCTGTGCTGCAACGACCAACAGAAATTTCGTGGGGAGAATGGGAAAGGGCGGCATGGTCCATCTCATGTCTCCCGCCAGCAGTGCGGCGGCAGCTATCGAAGGCAAAATCGCCGACCCGAGAAAATATCTTCCCTAGTATATTTCGCACCATATCGGGGCTTCGTATCGAATGCCCACACATACTTTGATTCAGGAGTGGATTTATGAAAAGCTTTGGCGGCCCGGTTCTGTTCCTAGACCGGGATGATATTAATACCGATGAAATTATCCCTGCCCGGTATCTTACTGAAATTACCAAGGAAGACCTGAAGCCATACATCCTCGAGGACTTGAAGCTCCCCGGTTTCGATCCAAAAGGACCGCACACAAAGGCGGCAAGGGTAATTGTCTCCCGCGCGAACTTCGGGTGCGGTTCGTCTCGCGAACATGCTCCGTGGGTCCTCGAAGTGAACGGGATTACGGTGGTTATTGCCGAGTCTTTCGCCCGGATTTTCCGCCAGAATATGTTCAATTGCGGCATGGCCGCGATTGAACTCGACAAGGGGACAATTGACAGACTCTTTCTTTATGCGGAATCAGGAGAAGCCCGGATCGGAATAGACATCGAAAAGCAGGAGATCGTAGTCGGGAGGTCCGGTGAAGAGGAAAAAATCCGGTTCGATATGTTGCCTTTCGATAAGGCCCTCGTGATGTCCGGCGGTTGGGTCGACTATGCCGACCGGAACTATTAGTCAAATATTCGCCCCACCATCTTCAACTCCCTTCCCTCAACCGGTGGGGGAAGGGCAGTTTTTCCATTGACTGTTTGCAGTCCATGAGAAATAATGCCTGACTAAATCTTTTTACTATGATTTAAAGGATCTTCATTATGCCCGCAAAAGCTGTCATGGCTTTCCTCCTGATCCTTATTACAGGGTTTTCTCCACTTTTTGCCTCCGAGATTGAGGACAAACAGGAAGAAGGCGCCATATTCACTCTATGGCCTCTTGTGGACTACCGCAAAAGCCCCCGGGAGGGGTACACCAACCTCTCGATACTGGGCCCGATTTTCAAGCTGCAGTTTCATGACAAGGAAAGAGATCTTGCCGTGCGCCCCCTCTTTTACAATTCGTCAAACAGCAGCGAAGGGATTTCCAAAACAACATACCTTTATCCGCTGGCTTCCTCCCAAACATCGCCTGATGCAGAAACGACTCAGGTATTGAAACTCTATCAGAAAAATGTGTTCAGAAAAGGCGAGGAGGGGGAGCAGAAGGACGGTATGCTCTTTCCTTTCTACATTCAAGGCACTTCTCAAAAATACGGCCCCTATCTGTCGGTATTCCCATTCTACGGAGATCTGTACGAACGTTTCTGGAGAGATGAATACCATTATGTCCTGTTTCCGCTCTACAGCAGAACCGTTAAGAAAGGAACAACGACCCGCAATTACCTTTATCCGGTTTTTTCCACCATCGAGGGTGACAAGGAAAGCGGTTTCCAGGTTTGGCCCCTCTATGGGCAGTCCGCAAAAGAGGGGGTCTATCGCAAACGATTCGTCATCTGGCCGATTTTCTTTGATGAGGAGGTGGACCTCGATACCGATAACCCAACCAGGAAATTGTTCATCCTGCCATTGTATGCCTCGGTTGAGTCGCCGAATCTGAGTTCGCGCCATTATTTATGGCCTTTTTTCGGTCATTCCGTGAACAGGGCGAAAAAGAGCGAGGAATGGGACTATTTCTGGCCTTTCTTTGTTACCGTGAAGGGAGAAAACAGAACCCTTGACAGGTACATCCCATTCTACAGCGCAGACAAGCGCAAGGATTACACCAAGCATTGGTATATGTGGCCTCTCTACAGCCATGAAAAGTTGGAGACGGAAAGTTTCGGCCAGGAACGCAGTCGTATCTTGTACTTCCTCTATTCTGACAACCGGGAAACCTGGAATGTTGACGGAAAAAGCAGACGCAAGGTTGCATTCTGGCCATTATTTTTGTACAAGAAAGACGTCAGGGAGGTGAAGAGCTTCTCTTTTCCTGCTCCTGTCGAACCGATTGTGGACGGGGAGGGAATCGAAAGGCACTGGGCTCCTCTCTGGCGCATCTATATTCAGAAATGGACTGATGAAGGATCGGCCGCATCATTTCTCTGGAACCTTTACTGGCACGAGCACCGCAAGGGAGACCTGGCCCTCGAATTTTTCCCAGTGGTGTCGTACCGTACGGAAAAACAAGTGACAGATTTCAAGCTATTCAAAGGCCTGATCCGTTTTCAGAAGCGTAATGGCGAGAAAAAGCTCAGTTTTTTCTGGCTTCCGTTCGGCCTCGGCTGGGGGAAGCCTGTAAAGGAAAATATTGAAAGCGGTCAGATGGAGCCAAGGAGCAAACAGTGAGCGGAATCCTTGAGAGATTGGGCAAAAGGCTGTTGTATTTTGTGCAGATTGTAGGGGAGATGCTGAAACTCCTCTGGCAAACGGTATACTTCTTCCGCGAAGCACCGAGGAATCTTCAAAGCATTTTCACCCAGATGGCCATCATTGGCTATGAAACGCTGCCCGTCGCATCCGTAATGGCTTTCTTCGTCGGGATGGTGCTTGCCCTCCAGACCGGTGTCGAGTTGCAGAAATACGGTACGCAAAATATCATCGGGGCAATAGTCGGCCTGTCCATGGTACGGGAGCTGGGCCCTGTCATGACGAGTTTCCTCGTTGCAGGGCGTGTAGGGTCCGCCATGGCTGCGGAGATAGGGGTAATGAAGGTATACGAGGAAATCGACGCCTTGAAAACCCTCGACATCAATCCGGTGCGCTATTTGTCGATGCCGAGGCTGATTGCCTGCCTTATTTGCGTGCCGGCTCTCGTTATTTATGCGGATATTATCGGAATGGTCGGTGGTGCGCTTATCAGTCACCTCCACCCGAAGATTTTTGTTTCCTATTCGACCTACTATGACAGCCTGAAATCCGCCCTGAAATTCAGGGAAGTCGGGACTGGTCTCATTAAAGCATTTGTTTTTGGCGGCATCATAGCGCAGGTTGCCTGTTATGTCGGCTTCAATACCTCGGGAGGTGCACGGGGAATCGGGGTATCCACAACCCGTTCGGTTGTTCTTTCTTTCATGCTGATACTTACCGCCGACTATTTCTTGACGAGGCTTCTCATGTAGTCTTTAATGCAGGGTGTTGAACTGGATAAAATCACAGTGGATGATATGCTGGCTCAGTGAAAAGTTGTTGCAATTCTGACAGGAGGCACGCACCATGGCGTTTTCAACGGAAAAGAAAGTAGGGTTCTTTTTCATCATAGCATTGCTGATTTTCGCGGTGATGATGGAAGTCGGGGAAAAATGGAATCCTTTTGAAAAAAACATGATGTACAAAACATATCTCTCGACTATTACCGGGCTGAAGGTCGGCGACCCGGTCCGTCTGGCAGGAGTGGACATCGGCAGTATTAAAGAAATAAAAGTGCTCGAAAACAAGGTAGAAATCAATTTCGAGGTGCAGAGGGGCACCAGGATCAAGACCGACACTGTTGCCAGTCTTCGATTGACCAATCTCCTGGGTGGACAGTTCCTCGGCCTCTCTTTCGGATCGCTGCAGGCACCCTTGCTGCCCGAGGGCAGTGTCGTGCAGGGGAAAGATACCGCCAATATCGACGAAATCGTTGATAACATGGGCGATTTAACGAAAGATGCAAAGACGCTGATAACGGATCTGAACAAGAATCAGAACGAGGTTATGGGTAAGGTGTCATCCATGCTTGATGAAAACCGCGGTAACATTCGCGGCGCCATTTCCAACCTGAACAGCATTACGACTAAGTTCGACCGCGGCGACGGGTCCCTTGCGCTGCTGCTTAATGATAAGACGCTTTACAACAATACCAACGCAACGACCGCAAAC
>JAGFXO010000057.1 GCA_017861285.1 Geobacteraceae bacterium
GCTCCGTTCCTGCCTATGTTCCTGCAGATCTCCAGGTCTTCCTTTTCGATGCTGATGGCTTCCTGCTTGAGGATCTCCCTGATTATCTTCAAATCCCTGTCACGATTCGCATCGGCTACCCGCTTCATCCTCTCGATTGCCCAGAAGAGGTTTACCGCCGTGGGGCGGGTCCTCGCCATGACTTCACAGACGTTGGCCAACTGCTGGAAAAAAGATTCATGCGTATCGGCGACAATTTCCGCGGCGCCGAGCGCTATTCCCATGGCTGCCGCAACCCCGATGGCCGGTGCTCCGCGGATGACCATGCCGCGAATGGCCTCTGCAACGCTTTTGAAATCGCCGTACTCGTTGTAAATTTCTTCGCCGGGGAGCCTGGTCTGGTCTATCATGACAACCTTGTTGTCGCGCCATTCTATGGTTCGGAAGGACATTTCTAGCTGCTCCGCTTGATTCTGGATGACTGATAAAAACAATGGGAAGTAAACAGGTTTTTCATCGTAACACAAGGATGGTTACTTTTCAATTTGTGTGTCTGATTCAGAGGAGCGACCTTTGATATATTTTCTTTTCATGAACGACCGGATACAGCTTCATGGGGCATGACCGCGGAGTCTGAGGAATTACGAAGCAGGTGTCAACTCATTGACATTTCAACCGGTTTCGGCTACCTTGCCAATATGGAATCTAGGTATTTCGTGGTATTAAATGGGTTCACGCCGCTCAATGAATAAAAAGGTGCCGATGCGTCTTCTTCTGGTTACCATCCATGCCTTTCGGTCACCGCAGGCCGTCCCCCTGGCCGCCGCCTGCCTCAAGGCCTTTCTCGACGGGCGTCCGGCGCCGGCTCAGCCGGTAACGGCCTCCTGCGCCGATTTCTTCTCCGAAGACCCCTTCACTGAAATCTCCGCTGCCATCCTGGCAGGTCAGCCGGACATAGTCGCTTTTTCCCTGTATGTCTGGAACCGTATTGCCTGCTGCTCCCTGGCGGAAATGCTCCGCCGGGAAGCTCCCGGCCTCACGATAATCGCGGGAGGACCCGAGGCGACGGCCGATCCTGCAGGCGTCCTGGGTGAGGCCCCGTTCGATTTTCTGGTGGTGGGAGAAGGGGAGCTGACATTGTCCGATGCTCTCGAGTGTCTTGCCGCTGGCGGCTCCATGGAGGGCGTGGCAGGCATTGCCCGGAGGGTGGACGGGGATGTTGTCGTGAGCAGGCGGCCTGCCGTTACCGAACCGGGTATTCTCCCTTCCCCCTATCTCTCCGGTGTTCTGGACGCCCATATTCCGAACGGCGTCCTCTGGCAGCTGTCCAGGGGCTGCTCCTTCGGCTGCGACTTCTGCTTTGACGGCATGGGTGACCGGAAGGTGCGCCGTTATCCGTTGGAGAGGCTTGAGGGAGAATTGGACTACATGGTTCAGCGGGGCGTGAACCAGATATTCGTCCTCGACTCCACCTTCAACCAGGACGCAAAGCGGGCCAGGGCCCTGCTCCATCTGATCAGGAAAAAGGCTCCCCATGTCCATTTCCATTTCGAGGTGCGCTCCGAACTGCTCGATGCGGAACAGGCCCGGCTCTTTGCGGGTCTGACCTGTTCCCTGCAGATCGGCCTGCAGACGTCCGATCCGAATGTGGCGCGCAACGTACGACGGTCGCTTGACCGTCACGATTTCGTTGCCAGAATCGGCCTTCTCAACAGGGCCGGCGCCGTATTCGGCTTTGACCTCATCTATGGCCTCCCCGGCGACAGCCTGGCCTGTTTCAGGGAGGGGCTCGACTTCGCCCTTGCCCTGTACCCGAACCATCTGGACATCTTTCCCCTCTCCGTGCTCCCCGGCACCGCCCTGGCAGCCCGTGCCCGCGACCTCAGGCTTCGGCATCTGCAGAAGCCCCCCTATACCCTCATCGATTCGCCGGCTTTTCCGGCTGCCGACGTGGCCGCCGCCCGGCGTCTGGCGGCTGCCTGCGACATCTTCTACAGCCGCGGGAAAGCGGTTGCCTGGTTCAACGGCATAGTGGCCGCGCTTCGGCTGACGCCCGCGTTATTCCTGGAGGAGTTTGCCGGCTGGCTGCGGGAAAAAAGCGGCGGGGAGTTTGTGGAAAATGACTTTCGGGACGAAGAAATCCACCTGTTGCAGCGGGATTTCCTAAGGGTGATATTTGGCAGGCGAAAGATCAGTCGGCTTCTTGCGGCGGCTCTGGATTTGGTCGACTACCACTATTACTATGCCGCGGCGGTTTTGTCCGTGGCGCCGGACCTTCCCTCCGAACAGGATCTGTCCCGGATTGATCTGCTGCGGTGCCCCTTTACCGTGCCGGCATCGACACGGCTTGCGGTCTTCAATTACGAGATCCTCGATCTGCTCGATGCGGGGGAGCCGAACCTTCGGGAGATAGTTGAAACTCTTGAGCGGGTGGGCTCCTTTGCGGCGATCTATCCGCGGGGCGGTGAGGTTGCGACCGAATCCCTGGCAGAGCCCTACTATCGGCTCCTGGAAAGGCTCGACGGGGTAACGCCTGCCGAGCGGATCGCCGGCGATCTTGCCCTTCCGCGCACCGAAGCCCGGGCGTTTCTCGAGTTTGCCGCGGAGGAAGGAATCATTGCCCTCCGGGTATCAAACGCAGGGGTGCCTACCCCTGAATGCCGGTAACCATGGGGACTCCCGGAGAAATGGGAGGAGATGGGAAAATGGTGCAACGGCCGGGAGAATGGGGTACAATGCCACCGGCCAAGGCTGCAATCAAACCGGGATCGGGAGAACCATGAAGATGAAACGACTCGGCAAAATCATGTTTCAAGGGCTGGTGGCGATGCTGCCGGCAATTCTCACCCTCTATATCATCTTCTGGCTGGTCCGGTCGGCGGAAACCCTGCTCGGTGCCCTGCTCAAAGTGCTGCTTCCGGACGGCTGGTATATTCCCGGCATGGGCCTGCTGACCGGGCTGGCGGTTACCTTTCTCTTCGGCCTGGCGCTCAACGCCTTTCTGGTGCGACGGTTGCTCCGCCTGAGCGAAACCCTCATGGCCCGCATCCCTCTGGTAAAGACCCTGTACGGCTCACTGAAGGATTTTATCGGCTTTTTTGCCGCCAAACGGGATTCCCAGTTCAACCAGGTGGTGACCATTGAGTTGGAGTCCGGCGGGACGCCGATGCGCATGATCGGCTTCGTCACCAGAAGCGAGTTCGGAGACCTGCCCGCAGGGATCGGTGAGGAGGGGGAGATTGCCGTTTATATTCCCATGAGTTACCAGATCGGCGGCTTCACGGTGATCGTTCCGCGTTCCGCGGTCAGGCCGGTGAATATTTCCACCCACCGCGCCATGGGTTTTGTCGTCACCGGCGGCATGACCGCCGACAAGGGGTAACGCCAGGAAGCAAACAGCATCCCGTAGAAATCAGCCTTTGAGCTTCTTCAGCAGCAGCTCGTTTACCATTGCAGGGTTGGCCTTGCCCCTGCTTGCCTTCATCACCTGGCCGACAAAGAAGCCGAACAGCTTTTCCTTGCCGTTCCGGTACTCCTCGACCTGGCCCGGTTCTTTTGCCAATACGTCGTCGATGATCTTTTCGATGGCACCGGTGTCGGTAACCTGCACCAAACCCTTTTCTTCGACAATCCTTGCCGGCTCCTTGCCGGTTTTATACATCTCTTCGAATACGGTCTTGGCGATTTTGCCGGAGATGGTGCCTTTTTCGATCAGCTGCAGCATGTCGGTAAGCAGGCGCGGGGTTGCCGGGCAGTCGGCTATCTCGCGGCCGTCCTCCTTCAACGCACGCAGCACTTCCCCCATGACCCAGTTGGAAATGGTTTTGGCCTGCGGGTAGAGCGCTGCGCAAGCCTCGAAATATTCCGCTATTTCCCGGGAGGCCGATAAAACCTCGGCATCATACTCCGGAAGGCCGAACTCCGCCACATAGCGCTGCCGCTTGACGTCAGGCAATTCCGGCAGGGTTCCGCGGATTTCCTCCACCCAATCATCGCCGATAACCAGCGGCACAAGGTCGGGGTCGGGGAAATAACGGTAGTCGTGTGCCTCTTCCTTGCCTCTCATGGAACGGGTCGTGCCGGTTGCCGGATCGAACAGCCGGGTCTCCTGGACTACCTTTCTTCCTTCATCGAGGATATCCGCCTGCCGCTCTATCTCGTATTCAATGGCCTGCTTGATGAAGCGGAACGAATTGATGTTCTTCAGCTCCGCCCTGGTACCGAAGGTGTCCGAGCCCACGGGCATCAGCGATACGTTCGCATCGCAGCGGAAACTTCCTTCTTCCATGTTGCCGTCGCAGATTCCCAGGTAGACCACGATCTGGTGGAGTTTCTTGAGGTAGGCAACGGCTTCGTCGGCACTCCTCAGATCCGGCTCTGAAACGATCTCCAGAAGCGGAGTGCAGGCCCTGTTAAGGTCCACGTAGGATTTTTCCCCTGCGTCCATGGTTTCCATGTGCACCAGCTTGCCGGCGTCTTCCTCCATATGGATGCGGGTGATACCGATTTTCTTTATCTCCCCGTCCACCTCGATCTCAAGGCAGCCGTTCACGCAGATGGGAAGCTCATACTGGCTAATCTGGTACCCTTTGGGAAGGTCCGGGTAGAAATAATTCTTGCGGGCGAAAATGCTGCGCGGGGTTATGGCGCAGTTGGTTGCAAGCCCCGCCTTGACGGCATATTCCACGACCTTGCCGTTGAGAACCGGCAGCGCCCCCGGCATTCCCAGGCAGACAGGGCAGGTCTGGGAGTTCGGTTCCGCACCGAACCTGGTGGAACAGCCGCAGAAGATTTTAGAGTTGGTTAACAGCTGAGCGTGGACTTCCAGCCCGATTACTACCTGGTATTTCATGGGAATCTCCAAAAGGTAAATAACTTCCCCTTCAGCGGAGGGGGACTTTTTGCTGACATGTCCTACATATCCGCTTTCCGCTTGTGCCATTCGGTGTTTTGTTCAAAGGCGTAGGCTGCGCGCAGGATGGTTTCTTCTCCGAACGGCTTGCCGATAAGCTGCACGCCGATGGGAAGTCCTTCTCTGCTGAACCCCGCGGGGACGGAAATTCCGCAGGTCCCTGCCAGGTTGACGGGAATGGTGAAGATGTCGGACAGGTACATCTGCAGCGGATCGTTGAACTTTTCCCCGATTTTGAAGGCCGGGGTCGGAGCTACGGGTGTCAGAATCACGTCGACCGTCTCGAAAGCCTTGATAAAGTCCCGCATTATAAGGGTGCGCACCTTCTGAGCCTTCAGGTAGTATGCGTCGTAGTATCCCGAAGACAGTGCGTAGGTGCCGAGCATGATGCGCCGCTTCACTTCAGCACCGAATCCTTCGTCGCGACTGAGCATGTACATGTCGAGCAGTCCCCGTGCATCGGTGTTCCGGTGACCGAAACGGACTCCGTCGTAGCGCGCGAGATTCGAACTGGCCTCAGCGGTTGCAATCAGGTAATAGGTGGCAACGGCGTAATCGGTATGGGGGAGGGAAATTTCCATGAATTCGGCACCAAGGCCCTGATACGTGGCAATGGCTTCATCCATTGCCTTCTTCACGCTCGGATCGAGACCTTCGATGAAGTATTCACGGGGAAGTCCTATTTTGAGGCCTTTCACGTCATGAACCAGGGCAGCGGAATAATCGGGAACGGGGAGATTGACGCTGGTAGAGTCCTTCGGGTCATGACCGGCAACAGCGCCGAGCATGATGGCGCAGTCGGCCACATCGCGGGTTACCGGACCCACCTGGTCCAGGGAGGAAGCATACGCTATCACTCCGTAACGGGATACCCTGCCATAGGTCGGTTTCAATCCCACGCATCCGCAGTGGGAAGCCGGTTGGCGAATCGATCCGCCGGTATCGGTTCCCAGGGTGGCAGTTGCCTGACGCGCTGCGATACATGACGCCGAGCCGCCTGACGATCCGCCCGGTATGTAATCGGGGTGCCAGGGGTTCCTGGTCGTGCCGAACCAGCTGGATTCCGTGGATGAGCCCATGGCGAATTCATCCTGGTTGAGCTTGCCGACGAGGACGATGCCTTTTTCCTTCAGCTTCGCCACGGCGGTGGAATCGTAGGGAGGGATAAAGTTTTCCAAAATGCGGGAGGCGCAGGTGGTCCGTATCCCCGCGGTCAGGAAGATGTCTTTCAGTGCTACCGGTATGCCGGTAAGAACATCAATCTTCCCTTTCGCTATCCTTCTGTCCGCGGCCTCCGCATTCTTCAACGCCTCTTCGGGGGTGACGGTGATGAAGGAGCGCACCCTGTCTTCGACTGCGCCGATCCGTTCCAGCATGGACCGGGTGGCTTCCACGGAGGAAACCTCCCTGTTCTTCAGCTTCCGGTGCAGTTCGTGGATGGTAAGTTCGTATAATTCCATGTGTTCTTGTCTCCAAAATTGCCGGGCTCACGGTGCGGGGCACAAGTTTTCCATCTTGAATCTTGCGCCACGAACCCTGTGCCTTTTATCTATTCAATCACCTTCGGTACCCGAAAGAAGCTCTCGGAACGGTCCGGGGCGTTGAGCAGGGCGCGATCGGTGCCCAGGGATTCCGTCGCCACATCCTCCCGGAAGACGTTTTCTACGGGAACCGCATGGGATGTGGGAATGATGCCGCCGGTGTCAAGCTCATTCAGTTTGTCCACATAGGCAAGGATCGCATCCATCTGGCCGGTGAACATTTCCTTTTCCGCATCGGTCAGCTCCAGACGGGCAAGTCTTGCAACATGATCGATTTGTTCTCTCGTTATTTTCATCGGATACTCCGCTGTGTGCTGGGGTATGAATTGTAAACGTCCATTTCTACCATGAATACCGGGGAAAAACAATATCTGCCGGTGCGCAGTTCATTACGCTGCCGCCCGCAGGGTTCTATGCCCTTTCAAGTCCCGCGAAACGGAGCAGAAGTTTCTTCCGGCCGACGGAATTGAACCAGACAGTCGCCTTGAGGTCATCACCTTTGCCTTCCATGCCGCGTATGGTGCCCACCCCGAATTTGCCGTGCCGCACCCTCATTCCGATGTACAGCCCTTCCGGCTCCTCAGGGATGACCTGTACCTCCCCGCTCGTTTCAGAATTCGCTCCGGCGGAGAATACCGCGGCAAGATTGTGGCCGGCCGCATTGCCGGGGGCTATCGGGCGCGAATCCGGGTTTTCCGTCCCTCGTACCTCGTCGCCCCGATCGGACCCAAAACCGAATCCAGGCTGATATGCGTCTTCGAGATCGAGCAGTTCCTTCGGTATGTCGCCGATAAAACGGGACGGCGGGTTATACTGCTCCTGCCCGAATGTTCGGCGTCTGCAGGCGTTGGTGAGGAACAGATGCTCCCTTGCCCTGGTCATGCCGACGTAGCAGAGGCGGCGCTCCTCCTCCATCTGTTCCGGGTCTTCCAGTGAACGGACATGGGGGAACAGTCTCTCCTCCATGCCGATCATGAAGACTGCCTGAAATTCGAGACCCTTGGCGGAGTGCAGGGTCATCAGCGTAACGGAATTTTTTGCCCCTTCACCATTTTCGGTGTCGGAGATGAGCGCGACCTGCTCGAGGAAGGAGGACAGGTTCTTGTCGGCACTTTTTTTCTCAAACTCCTCGAGGGCGGTCAACAGTTCCTGGAGGTTGGACAAGCGATCCTGGGCCTCTTCGCTCCGCTCTTCCCGGAGCCGGTCGGCATAGCCGGTTTCCTGAATAATGCGTGAGGCAAGTTCCGCCAGGGGGGTGGCTTCGATCATGCCACGGAACCGTTCCATGAGATCCACAAACGTCGCGACTTTCCTCCCGGCCGCGGATGTGAGGATACCCGAATCTTTCGAACAGGATATCCTCAATGACTCGTGACTGTGCGTTGGTGCGGTAGAAAATGGCCATATCCCGCAGGCTCAAGCCTTTCCTGGAAAATTTTCCGATTTCCCTGCAGACGTAGCTTGCCTCTTCCCATTCGTTCTCCAGCCTTCGATAGGCAATCCTTTCGCCTCCCGGGTTTTCGGTCCAGAGAGTTTTCCCTTTGCGCCCCCTGTTTTTCTCCACCACCTTGCCGGCAGCGGTCAGGATGTTGCGCGTGGAGCGGTAGTTCTGCTCCAGCTTCACCATTTTCACTCCGGGAAAGTCCTTCTCGAAATCGAGGATGTTCCTGATGTCAGCACCGCGCCATCGATAAATTGACTGGTCATCGTCGCCTACCACGCACAGATTCATGCGGGTGCCGGCCAGCAGTTTCACGAGGCGGTACTGGATCACGTTCGTGTCCTGGTATTCATCAACCAGTATCCAGCGAAACCGGTCGCGATACCGTTCCAGAACTTCCGGCGCCGCCTCGAAGAGCTGCACGGTAAGCATCACCAGGTCGTTGAAATCGAGGGCATTGCTCTTCCTCAGCCGTTCCTGGTAAACCGCGAACACCTGAGCCACCCGTTGCTGGAAAAAATCTCCGGCGGGCATGTCCTTCGGACGCTTGCCGGAATTCTTGGCGTCGTCTATTGCGGCGGCAAACAGCCGGGCGGGGAATTTCTTTTCATCAAGGTTCATTTCGGCGAGAATTTCCTTGATCAGTTTCTCGGAATCCTTGTCGTCATAGATGGCAAAGTTGGGCTGATACCCCAGGTGATGGATATCCCGGCGAAGGATGCGTACGCAGGCGGAGTGGAAGGTGGATATGAGCGGGAGCTCTCCACCGCCGAGGAGTTTTTCAACCCTCTCTTTCATTTCCCCGGCAGCCTTGTTGGTGAAGGTCACCGCTAGGATCTGCCAAGGCGGTACCCCCAGCTCTTGTATCAGGTACGCGATGCGGTGCACGATTACCCGGGTCTTTCCGGAGCCGGCACCGGCAAGAATCAAAAGCGGCCCTTCTCCGTGAAGGACCGCAACTTTCTGGGATGGATTCAAATGGTGCAGAAGTTTCATGGCGTTTCCTTTTGCAAAGTCTCACGGGCACTATAGCACGACGGGCATGCGGAATCAGGTGTTTTTTTGCAAAACCCGCATGAAGTCGACAGTCGTTTGCAAACCCACAGGGGACATTGTTGGTGAAAGCAGGGGATTGACAATGGGTGGAAGCGATGTAGGCTTTTCTATGTGTTTCACAATATTTCCGGCAAAGGGAGGTGACAAGAGTGGGAACCCATTATATTACAGACGAATGCACCAACTGTGGTGCGTGCGACGGCGTATGTCCTGTCGATGCAATCAGCGAAAAGGACGGAAAGCATGTGATAGATCTGGACGAATGTATCGATTGTGGTGCATGTGACGATGTGTGCCCGGTGGATGCCATCAAACCCGAATAACACGGTTTTGCGTTCAAACACCCGGGGAGACGCCGCCACCGGCGTCTCCGCTTTCCTTTTATTGTCTTTTCCCCGCTACTTTCGTAATCCTTGACCCGTTCACAGGCAATTAATTTAAATCGGCGCATCAAGCACGGGGCAAAAGGGGGGAGCAATGCCATATCCCGAAGCAATCAATCTGCCGTTCAACAGTCATCCCATCAGGAATCTGTATGTTCCCGCGAAACCTGGAGAATTTGAAAGCGATGAGTCGGGGTACTGGGTTATCGTGCAGGAAGAGTGCACGGTTTTTTACCACGGCAGGGGGAATCCGTGCCTCTTCGAAGGGGAACTTCCCGATCCCATGAAGGTCTCATCGAGGGAAATGCTCATGGGCACATGGCGGGAAATGCCGTTGCGATTGCTCCTGATCGGCAAAGAGATCGAGCTTCCGGCGGACTTCGTCGCCGAACCGCTGCTGTCTCTTTTTTTTCATGAATGCATCAGTGATGAGTTGCTCACCATTGCGGGGCTTGCCCAACAGGTTGCTCGCTGGGAAAAAAACAGTGCCGGGTGTCCCCGTTGTGGCGGGGATACGGACAGGATCGCCGGTACATGGGGGAAGCGGTGTGAAAGGTGCGGACATGAGCATTTCCCCAACGTTTACCCGTGTGTCGTGGTACTGGTGCGGAATGGCGACTCGCTGCTCATGGTACGGAAACCGGAATGGCCGGAGGGTTACTACAGCCTCCCTTCAGGGTTCTGCGATTTCGGGGAGTGCCTGGAAGAATGCGTTCTGAGGGAGGTGGAGGAGGAGACGGGCATTCGGGTGAAGAACGTCAGGTACCAGGGAAGCCAGAGCTGGCCTTTCCCCAGCCAGCTGATGACAGCGTTCACGGCAGATTACGATGGGGGTGAAATCGTCGTTGATACCGGTGAACTGCAAGATGTCGGCTGGTACGGGAGGGATGCCCTTCCGCCCACCTTTTCCAGCAAATCCATTGCCGGCTGGCTTATAGCAAATTCCATACGGGGCGAGAAAGCAGGCTAGAGCAGTCAAACGGTTTCTCAGTCGGGATGGATATCGGGAATACGCGCCAGTTGGGCAAGCCATGCCACTGCTTCACCATCGCTCGGTGCCCGCCAGTCGCCACGGGGGGAGAGCGATCCCCCCGACCCGACTTTCGGGGCATTGGCCATACAGCTGCGCTTATACTGGCTGGTCTTGAAAAAACGTTTGAGAAATACCCCGAGCCAGCGCTTGATGTCACCTACCGTGTACTGGTTGCGCTTGTCCGTGGGGATGTCAGGCCACACATGGCGTGACTTATCGTGCCATGCGCTCCATGCCAGAAAAGCGACCTTCGGTGGCAGGTAGCCGAGACGGAGGATGTAGTACAGGTTGAAATCCTGCAATTCATATGGACCGACGATATCCTCGGTGCGCTGAACCGGCTGGCCGGAGCTGTCTTCGCCGGGAACAAGTTCCGGGCTGATTTCGGTTTCCAGAACCTGTTCGAGTACGGCGCTCACTTCCGGTCCAAGCTGGTCGGTCTTCGCCGCCCAGCGGATAAGGTACTGGATCAGCGTCTTGGGAACGCTTGCATTGACATGGTAGTGAGCCATGTGATCCCCCACCCCGTAGGTACACCAGCCCAGGCCGAGCTCGCTCAAGTCGCTGGTGCCCACCACCAGTCCTCCATATTGATTTGCCAGCCGGAACAGATGACTGGTCCGCTCGCCTGCCTGGACGTTCTCAAAGGTAACATCGTAGACCGGCTTTCCGTCGAAGAATGGGTGGCCGATGTCCTTGAGCATCTGCAGGCAGCTCGGGCGGATGTCTATCTCGTTATAGGTGCAGCCTACCGTCCTGATGAGGTCTCGCGCCTGCTCCAGGGTTCGCTGGCTGGTGGCGAAACCGGGCATGGTGTAGGCAAGGATATGAAAGCGTGAAATCCCCATGATATCCATGGCGCGGGCACATACCAGCAGGGCCTGGGTCGAATCGAGACCCCCCGATACACCGATAATCATCTTGTCGGCCCCGGTGGATTTGAAGCGCTTTACCAGGCCCTGGACCTGGATTTCATATACTTCCATGCACCGCTCGTCTCTCCTTGCAGGATCGCTGGGAACGAAGGGAAAGCGCTCATAGGGGCGCTCCAGCGGCACCCTGCCCTCGCGGGGGAGGGTCACCGGGAAACGTATGGTGCGGAATCCGTCGATTTCGTGCCGGTGCCGGAGCACCGACTGACTGAAGCTTGTCTGGCGCATTCTCTCCTGGGCAAGTCGATCAAGATCTATATCTCCGGTGATCACCTGAGGCTCTTGGGAAAACCGCTTTGTTTCCGCAAGACAGCCGCCGTTTTCGTAAATCATCCCGTGGCCGTCCCAGGCGAGGTCGGTCGTCGATTCACCGGTTCCGGCGGCGCTGTAAATATAGGCGGCCAGGCAGCGTCCTGACTGGTTGGCAACGAGCTGCCTCCGGTAGTCGGCCTTTCCCACGGTTATGTTGGAAGCCGAAAGGTTGACGAGCACGTTTGCGCCTGCCAGCGCTGCATAGGATGAAGGAGGAATGGGAACCCATACGTCTTCGCAGATCTCCACGTAAAAAGTGAGGAGCGGCTGGTTCTCCACCTGGAACAGGAGACGGCTGCCGAAGGGAATGTTGCGACGGCCGAGAATGTCGATTGTATCGACCGGCGAATACGCGGCGGGAACGAACTGGCGCAGTTCGTAGAACTCTCGGTAGCTTGGCAGGTATGTCTTCGGCGCTACCCCTAGGATTTGCCCCCGGTACAATACGACAGCGCAGTTGAACAGCATGTTGTGTACCTGCAGCGGCATACCGACCACCGTAATGAGGGGTATGTCGACTGAAGCCTTGAGAATTTCGTCCAGCGCTTCCAGGGAGCCGTCAAGGAGTGTTTGCTGATGGAACAGGTCCTCGCAGGAATAAGCGGATAATCCGAGTTCGGGGAATGCCGCCAGGATTGCATTCTGCTCACTTGCCCGACGCATCATGGCGATTGTCTGCGCAGCGTTATATGAGGGGTCCGCCACCTTTACATCGGGGATTGCGACGGCTCCGCGGATGAAATTGTGATTATAAAGATTGAAAAATGAACTTTTCATGAAAATTTCCGCCTCCCTGCCTCGATGAACCGAAATTCCGGGAGAGTCTAGCATATTTTTGCCCGCATAGAAAATGATTGTTTCAGCATCGCGGCGCCGGCCGGGGGGGGATTATGTCGGAAGCGGGGAAAGCGGGGCAGCCTGCCGTTTGTATTCGCTCTTGTCATGGTACATGCGCTGGTCAGCCTCCGTGAGGGCCTGTTGCATGCTTCCCGAATAGTGAGCGGTCGCCGCGCCGACGGCCAGTGACACTTCCGGCCCGGTACCGCCCTGTTCCGCAATGCAGGCCCTGATTCGGGACAAAATAACGTTTGCCGAATCCACTCCCGTCCGGGGAAGGGTAATGACAAATTCGTCGCCGCCGATGCGGGCAACCATATCTCCGCCGCGCACCGCCACCTTCAGGATATCGGCGGCCTTTTTGATGAGCACGTCGCCCGTGGCGTGTCCATGCCGGTCATTCACCTGTTTCAGACCGTTCAGGTCAGCCATGACGATGCTGACGGGAAAATCCCGCCCATGGTCAAGTCGCCCGAATTCTGCATCGAAGTACGCCCGGTTGTACAGTCCCGTGAGCGTGTCGCGAGTGTTGAGGTTGACAAGGTTGGTCATGGCGGCATCGAGTTTTTCCACCATCGTATTGAAGGCCTCGGAAAAATCCCCCATGAAATCGACCCGCTGACTGAAATCCCCGGCAGCAATCTGCTTTGTCTGCCAGGTAAGGTGTCGAAGGTTTGCCTGAAGCGTTTTGAGACTGCCAGCGACCGGGCCCCCGTACGTCTCCAGCTTTTGGGAAAGGTCACCCTGGCAGAGTGCCAGGGTGAATTGCCGCAGAGCCGCCAGATATGCCCTGAGGCGCTCGAGTTCGCCGGCATATTCACAGTGAGCCTCCACAGCTTCGGGGATGCGGCCCGATGCCATTTCTTCGAGAATCAGTCTGGTACAGTTGTCCATGAGGTCAGGAACTCCCGAAGTTACTCCGACATTTCAGCCACAAAGCGGCAGGCCTTGCTGCCGGTACACCAGCAATCCACTTCCTTGACGTCGAATTTTTTCCCGGTGAAACTGTTGAGGAGGGCGGCAATCAATCCCTCGTCATAGGTGCAGATTTCGTAGCCCGTCTCTGGAAGACCCGAACAGTCCAGGTCTTCCGACACGGTGATCACAAATCTGCCATTGTCAAGGTCGCTTTCCTCAATGCGCAGAATGCCGATTCCCATTTCACGCAGCACGGATTGCAGCTTCTTGAAGAAATCCTTGAGACCGGTGATGTGGCCGAGTGCGTTCCTGTATAACTCCTCGCCTGCAAGGTACCCTGCCCTGTAAAAGATGCGGTCCGTAGCGGCCATGCCATATTCGCTTTCGATGGCATCTCGAACGCACAGTTGCATAAGCCGGTAGACTTCCACTTTCGCATAGGGGCCAAGGTTGGGGCGTCCAAGGTCGACGTCACCCAATTGCTCCCAGGTGAAGCGATATTTTCTTTCCACGTCCATTGCCGATACCTCTTCCGAAAAGCTTAACCTCCTGGCAAGCTGCAGCAAAATGAGTCAAAGCCGCCGATTTTTCCGTGACGGGGCCGGGCGCCGTCCTCCGGCTCAGAGTTCTTTACATGCCATGCCTCAGCGCATATTCTTGTCGATATAGATCGCAAGTTCTCCCAGGCAGTTTACATAGCTGCCGAATTCATTGTCGTACCAGCCGAACAGTTTCGCATGGGTAACAGGGATCTGCACCTCTTTGTCGGTCTTCACGCCGGCGACTGCGAGGGTTTCCGGCGGTATGGTCACGAACCCGGTGCGGGCGTGGTTTTCATGCCCCTCCACAACGACGGCTGCGCGTACCCCGAGTATGTCGGTGGATACATTTTGCCTCTCGCTGAAGAGCAGCAGCCCTTTTTGTGAACCTTCGGCGGCTTTTCTGTATACGTCGTTCAGGAAATGCTGACTTACCACGGGTTGTCCCGTTGCATCAAGGGGGGTATGGAAGGTTATGTTAAGGATGATCAGCGATACGGTGCTGGTGGGTATCCTGACCGAATCGGCCATGAAGCCGACCTGCTTGATCTCCGGCAGCACCTGCTCGAGGGCCTTTGCCGAACCGGTCGTGGATAAAATGATGTTGTTCATGATCGAACGGTTCTTGCGCAGGTCGGTGGCGGAGGTTTTCGGCGGAGCGTCGAGTACATTCTGGGTATTGGTGGCCGCGTGAATCGTGGACATGGACGCCGTGAGAATCTGCGAGGTTTCCCTGGTCTCCAGCAGCGGCTTGATCAGGTGCGCCAGTCCCGTGGTAGTGCAGGACGCGGCCGAGATGACATGGTGACGTGCGGGGTCGAACGATGTATGATTTATGCCGTTGATCAGGCAGGTGCTGTCATCCGGGGTTTTTAGCGATTTGTCCTTTATTTTGAACGGGGCGGAGGCAATCACTTTTTCCGCACCGCCTTCCAGATGCCCGCGAAGGCTGCCGTTTTTCTGGTCCGCGGGAACCGTCGGATCAAGGAACTGGCCGGTTGTATCGATGACGAGCCGCACGCCTTCCCTGCGCCAGCTGATGTCTTTGGGATTCCGCGCCTCCCGGAGAACCTTCACCATCATGCCGTCGACATCGAACAGGAGATTCGTGGATTCTTCCAGCAGCCTGATCTCGCATTTTTTCGAGTAACCGTACAGGAACCTGCCGAGAGATCCGTAGGTGGAGTCGGTTTCCATGACCTGGACCAGGTCATCGACCGATTTGCCGACTTCTCTCCCCATATTGACGACAATCCCGTCGAAATGCCGCTGGTGCAGGAAATTCCACAGGGTCAGCTTGCCGATGCGTCCCATCCCGTTTATGCCGAGCAGACGTTTGTCTTTGACAGTTGCACTCATTTCATCCTCCTGTTTAGCCATGATGTATTTGGATGAGGCTTTGTGGAGCCTCTTGATTACTTTTTGCAAGCGTATCAATTTCCTTCGGTATATTCAACAGGGTAATTCCCCTTGTAGATACTTCCCAGTCTGCCGTCGATGGCTATTTCATCGCCGGAATGGAATTCAACGCCGTTGATAAAACACTTCTTTTCCGCTTCGATTACTACCAGGAGCGTGCAGTTTACGATGCAGATCTTTCCCAGTCGCACAGCCGTTACGGCGGCGTGGGATGTCGCTCCCCCGCGTGCCGTGAGAAGGCCGTCACATTCGAAGATCATATCGATGTCATCCGGTACGGTGTCGGGTCTGACAAGGATTCTCTTCTTTCCGGGGAATCGGGTAGACGATTCCATCAGGTCTTCCATGGTGAATACCAGGATGCCGTTCAGGGCTCCGCCTCCGATGCCGATGCCGCTGCCGAGGAACTGCATCGTCTTCCGGTCCGCGGCAAAAACGCATATCTTTTCCGGCTGCGTGGGATTGTGCTCCCTGGTCTGGAGAATAAAAAAATTCTCTTTCCGCGGAGATTCGAAAGTGAATTCGACTTCCTGATGACCGAACCCGTACGTTTCGATCAAATCTTTTGCACGACTCAGGAGTTCCTGGTAGATTTCCGGGAAATCCTTCTCCAGGGAAATCCTGGCGTTGCCGGACAAACTGATTCTCTGTTTTTCTGAGATGGGCAGGGTGTGGACCAGGCCGGAAACGACATCTTCCCCCTGGCTGAAAAGGGTGAAGTCACCGTATAGATTGACTCCCGGCTTGTCTTCCAGCGGATCATGGGTGAAAACGACCCCGGTGCCAGACTCGAGATTGAGATTTCCCAGCACCATCTTCTGGACAATCACCGCAGTGCCCCATTCTTCGGCAATCTGCAGATGCTTCCTGTATGTCTTGGCACGCTCCGTATACCAGGAATCCAGTGCGGACCGGATCGCCTGGATCAACTGGAGAAAAGGATCCTGCTCCACCGGGATTCCGTGCTCTGCAAGAAGATCTTTGTATGAGTATGTCACTTCACGCATCTGTGAAGGGTTGAGCTGGATCTTGTGGCCCACCTGGTAGAGATTCTTGAAATGATTGATTATCCGGTCGAACTCATCCCTCGGAATTCCGTGGGCCATGCCCAGTCCCTGGATAAAACGCCTGTAACAGTCCCAGGCGGTCCACCCCATGTCCGTCTGCCGGCTCATGCCTTCGGCGACCTCGTCGTTCATGCCCACATTGAGGAACGTATCCATTGCTCCGGGCATGGAAATCGCCGTCCCCGAGCGGACCGAAAACAGCAGCGGATTGGCGGGATCCCCGAGCTTTTTCCCGGTAAGTTCTTCTATTTTAGAGATTTCCTGGCGGATGCGGTCATGGACTTCTTTCATCATTTCCGGGTGAAGCCCGATGGCCTGGCGATGACGGAAGACCTCGGTGGTCAGTACGAATCCCGGCGGGATCGGAAACCGGTTTGCATACAGTTTCTTCAGAAAGTACGCCTTGGCCCCCAGAAAAATCTGGTTATCCAATTCGGGCGTTTCCTGGCAGATGGGACTGATGACAAGATCGGGGTCGTAACTCATCACATTATGCAGCACTTCCGGGGTCAGGTTGCCGACCATGGTATGCAGGGTGTTCAGGATGGTAGAGATGAAATTATCCAATTGCTGAATCAGAAAAGCCGACGAGAGTACCTCGCGGTAGAACTTCTCGCTGTGTTTGTGAATGAACTGATGGTCAGCCCCGTCAGGGGACGGGGTGAAGCCCAGAAGTTTCTTTTGCTGCATGATCACTGTCTTCAGGGGCGCATCGAAATTGCGCAGGAAATATTCATTGATAATGGCCCTGATGTCCTGTGCCATGAACTGGAAAAGGTTCACGAACTGGTCCAGTGAAAAACTTGCGGATGTCAGGCTGTACTGGAACATCTTGAGATTCGAATCGAACCCCTGGTTATAGACACCGTCGAGCAGCAATCCCTGACGGAACAGTTCGAGAATCCCCGCAATCTTTCGCAGGGACTTGGCGGTAATATAGTTCATGTTGATCTGGCTAGTCATCCTCTCCATCAGCAGGGAAGCCAGGTTTTCCAGGCGAAAGGTAAGGCCGAGCGCCTCGAATTTCGGCTCGTGATATTTTCCGTACATGGAGGGGATCCCGGCCGCAATATGCCGCTTGTAATAGATATTTTCCCATCCCTCCGAAACATCGGGGTTCAGGATGATCTTCTTCAGGCGGTCCATGAAGTGATAGACCTGTTTCAGGGCAACTTCAGGATCACTGCCCCATATCACCGCCCCGAAATGCTCTATTTCCCCGTCCGAAAACAGGTTGTGCTGTTTCAGTATGGGGATGATGTTCCGGTAGTCGAGGGTATATTTCGCCTTCAGCAGCTTGTTGAGTGCTATCAGGTTGCGTATGCGGACCTGGTCGCTCTCTTCCCGCCCCTTCAGGTTTTCGGAAAGGTCCAGGTCTTCCAGATCAAGCAGTTCTTCCGGTTCAACATTGTATCTTTCGCATAATCCCGCAACTATTTCGTGCATCGGGTCGAACCATTTGCCGGTATGCTGTATTGAAAGATAGACATCCCTGGGAAGTGTGTCCTTCAGCGCCCTTTTGCTCCCGTCATACCAGTAGCGGATGATCTTTCTGGTAAGTTCTATATGGGTATTGTTGCTTTCCGTATGAACCTGCTTGCGGAGAAAATGAATGAGCCTGTCCTCGCGCATGGACACTTCGTCCATTGTCGTGGTGATTTCGCGCAGTTCGCCCTCCGCCCCGATTTCATTGTAGTACACGGGGAAAATGCGGGCCAGCTGCTTGATAACCTTGTAGAGCGGGGTTATATCGGCATTGAGCAGCTTCGTAATGTCCCGCTGGAAAAGATCGGTGTCGGAGATGAAAATTCCCCCTATTCTCAGATTGACGATGAGTGCCGACAGCAGCTTCAGCATCTTCCGCGGAGCGTATTCGATCAGTTCCATCCAGACGCGGATGTTCTTCACATGATTCTTGTCGACACAGACCTGCCAGTCCATGTTGACCCCGTAGACATGCCCCGTGACGAATCCGAACCCGATCACTTTGTCGATGAAATAATTGATGATGACCGTGTTCCCCTGGGAGATGACTTCCCTCCCGAGGGTGAGGATACAATCGAGCAGCGTGTTCATGTGCTCGGTTTTCTGTGTCTCGAACAGCTGGAATATCCGTTCGATGAAGGTCAGCATTTCGTGCTCACTGCATTCGCTTTTCACGATCCGCAGCATCCGGTTCAGGTCCCAGAGGAGGTGTTCCTTCAAATGGCTCATGCCCGGCAGATTGAGAAGATAAAAGATAAAGTAGATCCTGTCCAGAGCCGATTCCTGCTCCTCCAGGCAGCTGCGGAAACGGTTCGCGATGCCGGAAAAATCAACCACCTGCTGCAGCTGTTCAAGCGTTTCTGCCTGGGCCAGTTCCTTTCTTGATTCGGAGAAAAAAGGCCTGCCAATGAGGCGCACGATGCCGCTCATATCGGAATGAAAGATATGGCGGTTGCCGTCAAGCCAGGATTCCACATCGCTGCTCATTTCCCAGAAATCGAGGTTTTCCTTCAGGGACCGGCGCATCAGCTCGATGATTATCTTTCCATAGGAAGGGTCTTGACAGATTGCCTGTATCCTGCCCTTTATCAGCCCCGAGAATCGGACAAAAACATATTTGCTCAGAGGCAGGGTTTTCGCAAGGATTTCAATAACAGACTTCAGAAGCCCCCGGGCAACATCCGGCTGATTGTACAGGAGTTCGGCAAATTCCAGGAACGTCTGCATCGCGCGTTCCTGCTGCTGTTCGGGAAGGGGCAGGTTGAGCAGATGCCGGAAGATATCGACCAGTATCGAAAGCGTCTTTTCGTGTTCAGCAAGAGAAAGATAAAACCATGTGTCGTCAAGAGCGATTTTCCGCAGCAGATCGACCACCAGTTCCTGATTGGTAAACGGATGATGATATTCCAGCATGAATTCTTCGGCTCGTTTATGGATGCCGAAATGTGTGCGGGAAAGGGAAACGAACCACTGGTGTTCAGGCGGAATAACGATTTTCTTGCTTCTTGTGGTGGCGAGGTTTGCTTCCAAAGCCTCGGACACAAACTTTTTCATATGCTTTTTGCCCCGTTGTCATTGATTGACGTTAACTGGCGGCACCGTTTCAAGATGGGGGGACCGGACGCCGGCAACAAAAAAAAGACCGCAAAACCATTAAAAACATTGCAGTGCGGCTATAGTACAATTCCACATTCTAGCACATGATTGCGCCGCTTTTGCAACATTTTCAACCCTGTTTTCCCGCCAGCCTCTTCAAACGTTCCATGTCATGGATGATTACCCGGCTCCCATCCACTTCGATGATTCCGTCATCCTTCAGTTTCTTCAGGGAGCGTGACAGTGTCTCGCTGACGGTACCGATGTGAGAGGCGAGTTCACCTTTCTTCATTTCCAGGTCAAGGTAGGTTTTCCCCTGAAAGGAGGTCGATTTTTTCGTTGCGATCTCGATAAGATATGCGGCAAGTCTGGAAGGGACTTCGGCAAAGGAGAGCTCCTCAATCTGGCGGGCGAAGCGGCGCAGCAGGAGGGAAAGGGATACGATCAGATTCAGGGAGAATCGGGGGTTTCTCTCCAGAAGACCCAAAAAGGCTTCCTTCGGGAAAAAAAGGGCCTCGCCTTTTTCCAGTGCCCGCGCTTCGGCGGGGTAGGCCCCGTCTCCGAAAAAAGCTGCTTCGGCGAATGTTTCCGAAGGGTATACAAAATGAAGAACTTTTTCTTTTCCGTCAGGAGAAATTTTGCATAGTTTAATCGAGCCCGCCGCAAGCAGATAAAATCCGGTCGCGTTCTCCCCTTCGGCAAAAAGCGTTTCCCCCCTGCTGAAAGTCCTTTTTGCGGCGATTGCGGCTACCTCTGCCAGGTGTTCGTCATTGAGCCCGGAAAAGAGCAGGGATTTTTTCAGTATTTTGAGATGTTCCATGGAGTGATTCCCGAATCTGAT
>JAGFXO010000144.1 GCA_017861285.1 Geobacteraceae bacterium
TTTAGCTTTAGCTTTTGCTTTTTCTTGTGCCTTGTGCCCAGTGCCTTGAATTCTAATGAAAAGGTAATATAGATGCACAGAGACATCCGGCTGCACGGAATTACCGACAACCACATAGAATATTTCGTATACCTCGCGGGAGCCAAGGTATGCGAACAGTATGCATTCAACATCAGCCGGGAAGATAATGACGAGCTGCGTGTGTTCTCGTACGGCAACGAGTTCGTGATAGGCAGGGACGGGGTCAGATACAGCGGAAACGGCGGAGCGTTCTGCGAATACATGTTCGGCATAGATCAGCCCCTCGCCGACCTTGCCAAAGGAGATGTCCTGAACCGGCTGGCAATGTATGGCGCATTTTATGAAGAGAAAAACGGCTCACTGGAACTGACGGACCGGACGGATGGCGAACAGAGCTACGAAAAGATTTTTTTCGAGGGAAATGCCGTCTGCAACTATTTCTTTTTTGTAAACACGGCGTGGATCAAGGGAACATTAAAAAAGCAGCAGAAGGAAATCCTGAGGATCATCGGCAAAACGATAAAGCGCTCCCATGCCGTTGGCGCAGAAGACGACAATACCATCATAGAACAGGTTTTCGCCCTGCTGAAAGACCCGCGGGCACAGGTGTTCCTTTTCAAGCTGATTAACAGGAAGCACCAGGAATACAGGGATTTTTTCAGCGGTCTGTATTACCGGAACAAGAAGATTTCCGACCAGGACTTTTCAAATCTTACGGCCATCGCCGATTCGTACCATATAGACCGATACCAGCAGGAAAGGATCAGGGTCGATGTGATGTACAAACACCCCGCCAACAGGGGGATTGTCGATGAATACAAGAATATACTCATTGCCTGCAACGGCAAGGAGGAGATCAACAAGCTTGAAATAGCCAGGCTCAACAGACTGAAGACCCTTTCCGTCCGCAACAAGATACCCGATGCGCTTTTTTACCCCCTTGACGAAATGCTCAAAAAGGATATCAGGATTACTGACCTGGAAGAGCACGCCTGCCTCTCGGAAACCAGGCAGATCCTTGAAGGTCTGTTCCTCCACGAGCGGCAGATCGAGAACACCATCGACCATGACGACATGGTGAAGCTCCTGCATGCCAAGAAGCACGCCGCGGAAAACCGCTACCACACCTTCGAGGAAATCCTTCTTGACGCAAGCAAGGTCTGTGACGAGAAAATCCGTGACGGGGCGGACGTTGCGATCCTAGAAGATTTATCCACCATTATTACCTACTTTGACAGGTATGACTCGGCCTCTTCCATCATCAACAAACTCGCCTTCATGGAAAACGTGAAAATCCCGGAAGATATGATACGGAGCCTTCTGGGCAGCAAAAGGGAGTTCGACTCGCTCCGGGAAGGATTTTTCGACGAACTGTTCATAACAGACCTGCTTGCCAATCAATACCTCGGATACTACGGCAGGAAAAAAGTAGGGTTCCTCATGAAGGGTCTTTCCAGGATCGAGGAAAACAGGCTGACCACATCGGACCTCCTCGCACAGCTTCAGGAAATAGACCGGGAAGAACGCATGTTCCTGCTTATCCGGGAACACATCAGGGACAGGGTCAGGAATTTCTATTCCCGCTATACTTCAAAAGCCAACCAGGACACACTGAAGAGCGAGGTTACGGAAGAACTCCGGCACAGGAAACTGCTTGAAGGGGAAATCCCCGACGGACTCTTCCGGGAAATCATTCATACCATCAGGAAGGAAGCCGTTTATCTGCACTCCATCCTGCCCCAGATAATCGCGGAAAGAAATATTGCCCTCCGCGAAGATTTTCTGGAAAATTCCGGACTGGACCGCTTTTACGTCGAGGAACTGGAGCGCGAATACTGCGAACTCAATTGCCTTGACATGGCCGAACTGGACAATATCCGAAAAGGGTGAGAGATAAGTTTAATATTATTATAGTTTCTGGTGTTAGGTGTTAGGTGTTAGGTTTTGAGTTTTGAGTTGTAGATGTCACCCTGAGCCATTGAGCTATCTTCACTTTTCACTTTTCACTTTTCACTTTTCACTCCTCACCCAGCCCCCAGCCCCTCGTCCCCAGCATTTCGTGCCCTTTGCCCTTTGCCCGCCTTTATCCCCTTGACATTCAACCTCATTCTCTCCTAGGATGAAACTGTGTAGAATTTATACACAGGAGTGTTTATGAATCAGACAGATGACCACATCAACCAGTTGCGGGACAAGATAAACAATTACGGCAAGGAGAATCTCGAGGAGATGCTCTTTTCCGCCGCGGATGGGGTACAGCACATTACCGGGTGCGAAAGGATACGGGTCTACCTCGAGGATCTCACCCGGGGAGCCCTTTCCTGCCTGTACGCATCAGGCCCCTTTTCCGCCGCGATAAAAAAGACCACTTTCCCGATCATTTCCAATGATGCCCTGGTGTCCCTTTCGTTTGTCACCCAGGCCGGGGCCGACATTCGTGATACCGGCACGCAGGCGCTTGCTCTCGACAGGGAAATGACCGGCCTTTTTGCCATTGCCGCCACATGCATTCTGCCGATAGTCAGCCAGGGGCGGTCCATCGGCGTCCTCTGCCTTGACAGGGAAAGAAAGGGAGAGGTCGTTCCCGCCCGCAGAAAACCGCTCCTGAACGGTTTCATCGCCGCCATCTCCGACAGTATCGACCATGCGCGGAAATACCATCAGCAGATCCTGCTAGCCCGCAGGGTGGAAGAGTACAAAAAGCGGGAAGCTGCCACATTCATGGTGAAATCTGCGGTACAGCTGATCGACCGCATTGCCCTGGCCTCGGTCCTTGTCCCCACGCAGAGGGAAAATGGCGAGATCGTTCTTGAGAGGCTCGCAAGTCATTCCGAGGAACCCGATCTAAAAGCCCGGTACGATGCCCACGGCTCCATCGGCCTGAAAAAAGGACTTTCACTCCTGGCAAAATATGTGGGCGACGATGGCGTAATAACGGATGAACGGCTTCTCAAGCCCCTCTTCATTCCCGACCTGGCACAACAGATCGTCCAGAAGCGCGAACTAACGGAGAAAATGGCGCTGAGTTCGCTGTATGTGGTCCCTCGTTACGAAGCCGGCACGCGAAAAGTGATCTGCCTTGTCAATTACTATACCCGGGAAATTCATCTTTTTTCAGACTTTGAAATGGGGTTGCTGCAAGTGCATGCGGAGATGGTGGAAAGGGTAATCCGGGAGATCGGTGGAGAACACCTGGAGATCAAGGTGCTAGCGGAAATAACCGATCTTCTCCAGGCAAGGAACGAAGCATTACAGCCTTTTCTGAGCAAGGTGCTGTCAAAGGCTACAGAACTGATCGGTGCCGACACCGGCAGTATCGGTATCGTCCAGGAGCGTGAAGGCGAGAAATGGATTGTCGTTGAAGACGAAAACGGCGGCATCGTCGGCGCAAAGAACAAGGAATGGCTGAAAAAAAACATTCCACCCATGAAAATAGGGGGGGGTGAGCTGCCGATAGGAGAGCGGAGCCTTACCGGATATGTTGCATGGACGAAACAGCCGAAGATCATTGCAAACGTGGACGAGGAATTGCGCGGCGAAGGGTTTCACCGCCCCATGAGCGATCTCATCAGGAGTGAGATTGCCATGCCGGTGGTGTGCGATGAAGAAGTTATCGCGATTATTTGCCTCAATTCCCTGAAACCTGCGTATTTTACCGAAGAGCACAAGCGCATCCTCCAGATTATCGAAAGACTCACCTCGCGACACATAGCCGATGTCCAGCAGATCGAAAGCCTGCAGAATGAAGTCAACAGGCTTGCAAGTGATGTTGCCTACAAGGATCCGCAGGTTTCCTCGTACCGGCTGGGAAATATCATCGGCAACAGCCGCAAATCCCAGGAAATAGTTGAGTTCATCAACACTGTTTCCACCCCGATGATCAACCGTATTGCCCTGTGGAGCAAAAACGTTCTCCAGGAAGCCACCATCGGACTTCCTTCCATCCTGGTACTCGGACAGACCGGTTCAGGAAAGGAATTTTTCTTCAACAACCTGTACAACAAGCTGAACGGGATGTACCGGGAGCAGATCAACCCCAATGCGGAGCTGCCGGTCAAGAAAACAAACATCGCCGCCTACAGTGGTGAGCTGACCTATTCAGAGCTGTTCGGCCACAAGAAAGGGGCCTTCACCGGTGCCTACAGCGACCGGAAGGGCATCCTGGAGGAGGCCCAGGGAGGCATCGTTTTTCTGGATGAGATCGGTGACGCGGACCCGAAAACACAGGTGCAACTGCTCCGCTTCCTGGACAACGGCGGCTTTTTCCGTCTCGGGGACAATCTGGAACGATACAGCCGCGTTCTTGTCGTCGCCGCTACCAACAAGAACCTCGCGGAAGAGATAAAAACGGGTAATTTCCGGGAAGATCTCTACCACCGGCTGTCGGAGCTCTCCGTCAGGATTCCGCCCCTCAGCGAGCGACAGGAAGACATTCCGGACCTTGCAACGCATTTTCTCGGAAAACTGTTCCGGACTTACCGGGGAAAGGACGAACAGCCGGAAGATTCTCCCGTATTGACCGAGGATGCGAAAAAAACCCTCGTGAACCACAGCTACAATGGAAACATCCGGGAACTGCGGAGCATCCTGCTCAGGGCGCTTTTTTTCAGACGGGGCAAGATAATTACCGGCGAAGACATTACCCGGGCCATCAATGACAGCTTTAAAAATGCGCCTGAAACCACGCATGAAAAGCTGAATGACCGGCTTGCGACGGAAATCCTTGCGGAGATCGACAAGGGCGGCAATTTCTGGGAAAACGTGTATGTACCGTTTTCCAATAACGGCATATCCAGGGACGTGGTACGGCTGGTGATCGAAAAGGCGAAACTGGATGCTGGCAGCACCATGCCGCAGATAGCTCGCCACCTCAAGGCCATAAACGGGGATGCGCGGAACGACGATGAAGACAAGAGGAAGTTCTTCAAATTCAAGAACTTCCTCTACAAGACGGTGAAGATATGAAGGGTTTTGAACCTTTTTGAAATAAGTTGAAATAACACTACAAAATACTGGCATTACAGCTTGACTTCCTACCTTTTACCTGTTTTTTTTACAGATTAAGCAGGTTTCTTCAGATCCTTGATGACGGTGACCGAATCACCGTCATGAAGCACATTCCCAAAGGCATCGCGCACGACACGCTCATTCGCAACGCTCTCTGCAGCCGCATCTTTTGCCCATTCATGGGCACATTCAGGGCAAACATACATAATCCCGTCTTCGTACGCATATTCCGAACCGCATTTGGGACATTTTGGCAAACTGCTCATGCTACCTCCTGCTTATTATTAGGTAAGGACTCGATTTTTAGGGACACGATTTTGAGGGCAACAGGCCGTCAACAGCGGATAGAGTATATAAGGCTGCGACCCGTCATACCTGTCCGCCGCTCCCGGGGGGCTGTGCGGGAGCCTCGTACCATCGTTCTTTCGGGACGATCGGCGCCTCGGGCCGGTCCGCCTCATAATTCGGCGACATGATCTGGACACCGTATTCGTTGAAGCAATCCTGAATATTCTGGTGCAGGTCCGAATACAGCCTCCCCATCGCATGGGGCATGTCCGTATAGACGTTCAACTCATAGGAGACATAAAAATCGTCGAGGGACTTCTGGAATACGAAAGGAGGGGGATCCTTCAGCAATCCCGGCGTGCGTTCAGCGGCCATCAGCAGGAGGGCATGCACCTGGCGCCAGGGAGCGTCATAGCCGATGGTGACCGTCGTGTGGAGTATCAGGCCGGTCTCCATGCTGAGGGAGCTGTAGTTCGTTACGTTGCTGTTGAGGATCGTGGAGTTGGGGATGATCACCTCTTCATTCTTGACGGTTTTCAGGTGCGTCACGGGAACCCGTATCATGGTTACGTCGCCGACGATGTCGTCGATCCTGACCCTGTCGCCTACCTTGTACAGCCGCCGGTAGGTCAGCGTGAATCCCGCCAGAATGTTCGAGACGGTCGACTGTGAGCCGAGGGAGAAGAGAACACCGAGAAAGAGCGAGACTCCCTTGAAAGCGGGGGATTCGGAACCGGGGATATAGGGGAAAGCGACGATGACGGCGAAAGCGACGATGAGGAGACGGAAAATTCTTT
>JAGFXO010000145.1 GCA_017861285.1 Geobacteraceae bacterium
CCTCGAGGGGCGCTGGGCCACTGGATACGCATCAAGGACCAGAAGATTCTCAACTACCAGGCGGTTGTCCCCTCGACCTGGAATGCCTCCCCCCGTGATGCAAAAGGACAGCCGGGCCCGTACGAAGCGGCCCTGGTCGGGACTCCGCTCGCCGACCCGAAAAGACCGCTGGAAATACTCCGCACCATCCACTCATTCGATCCCTGCCTTGCGTGTGCCGTGCACGTATTGGATGCCGGCGGGAATGAACTGGTCAAGGTCAAGGTTCTTTAAAAACGTTATCCGTTGCACGTGCCCGGGTCAGTGAGTTTCTTATGGAAAGCTGTTGCGGGCACGGGAACCGGACACGGACGACGGATCAGGAGGTACGGCATGGAAAAACTGGTCACCAAATATGTATGGGAATGGCCGGTCAGGATTACTCACTGGGTCAATTTCCTCAGTATTCTTACCCTGTCGGTAACCGGGATATTTATCGGCTCGCCTAAAACTCTGGCACTGGATCCTTCACAATATGCCATGGGCTGGTTTCGCTTTATTCATTTCGTCGCGGGTTACGCCTTTGCGGTGAGCGTCCTGAGCCGTATCTACTGGGCTTTCGCCGGCAACGAATATGCCGGCTGGCGGACTTTCTTCCCGTACCTGTTTAAAGAAGGCCGGAAAAACATGAAAGAGACCTTTCTCTTCTATACCTTTTTCAAACCAAAGGCCCCACACGTTGTCGGACATAACGCCATGGCGGGAAGCGCGTATCTGGTAATCTTCCTGCTCTACCTGGTGATGATCATTACCGGTTTTGCCCTGTATTCGGAGTATGCCCCGAACTCATTCATGAATGGTGCGTTCGGCTGGCTGTTCTCCCTGTTCACCAATCAGGGCATGCGTTTGACCCACCATTTCGTCATGTGGCTTCTCCTTGCTTTTGCCATTCACCATGTCTACAGTGCATGGCTTATGGACGTCAAGGAAAAGAACGGCGTCATGTCGAGCATATTCGGCGGCTACAAATCGGTCCCGGCGGAGGATGAACACTGAACACTCTGGTCATGGGCATAGGCAACCTGATCATGTCCGACGACGGTGCAGGCGTACACGTTATCCGCCATCTGGGCAAGCACTACCGGTTTCCCCCGGAGGTCACTCTCCTTGATGGCGGAACCCTTGGTCTTGATCTTCTTCCGAGGCTCGAAGGTGTTGACAGGCTGCTCATCATCGATGCCATTGAAACCGGAGATCCTCCCGGAACCCTGGCAAGAATGGGTGGAGACGAGATTCCGGTAGTCATGGAGACCAAGCTTTCCCCTCACCAGATGGGACTCAAGGACCTGCTCGCCGTGGCAATGCTCCAGGGATACAGCCCGCCGGAAATGGTTCTGGTCGGCATTCAGCCCGAAAATATCGATCTGGGCCTGGAGTTGTCACCAAAAGTATCCGCCCGTTTCGATGAACTGGTGCATATGGTACTCCGTGAACTGGGAAACTGGGGTATCAAACTCGAACCGACCGGTTGATGCCGGATTGCAATTCGGCTGTATCTGCAGGAATTGGCGTGTACCCGGGGCATCTCACCGCAATCCCTGATGCACTCCGGACAGTGAAAATGTCCACCTTTCAATGCCCTTGCCTCTTGTCTTCCCGTCTGATATTGTATGCTTTAAAGGCGTCCCGGATGCCACAGAGGCGAATATCAATGCATCCTGCAGCCGCCTGCAATCTCACAGCAACCCGGAGAAAATGAATATAATCCATATTATTGATCGCGACGTTCTGTGCTCCTTATCCTCACAGGCAAAGGAATCCCCGCGCTTGAGGAAGAACAGCAACCTTCACCGGTCGCATGAAGAACCCTGCAATCGCCTCCTCAATGCAATTGAGCCGGACTCTTATATTCGTCCCCACCGTCACATGGATTCCGCCAAGGATGAATCCATCGTTATCCTGAGCGGCAGGCTCGGAGTCATTGCGTTCGATGAAAACGGCTCGATTGTGCAGACGACTCATTTGACGCCCGGAGGAGAAGCAGTTGCTGCAAATGTTCCCGCGGGTGTTTTTCACACCTTTGTGAGTCTCGAGGAAGGCACCGTTTTTTTTGAGGCAAAAGCCGGGCCCTACCAGCCGATACGACAGGAAGAGTGGGCTGTCTGGGCCCCGACTGATGGTACCGAAAGTGCGGCAGCCTATCTGCACGCGTTGAAAGAGCTATGGCAAGAATAATATTTACCCTCTTCTTTTCCCTTTTCGCCTTTCCCTGCCTCTTGGCACACGGATCGCAGCAGGCCCGTCCGTTCGCGGGAACAGGGCTTCTGGTGATCCGTTCCTTCTCCCCTCATACCTCAGCGGGCAATGATCAGGTAATTATTTATGAAGTTCCGGGAATACAAAGAGTCGCCGAACTGAAAGCAAACGACCTGCGCCGCTTTCCCGGATTGCCCGAAATCTGCCCCGATTGCCAGGCGGTTCCAGTCATGGGGAAAAAGGGCAACTGGCTGAAAATCCCCTATGACGATGCTGATCGTGAAGGGTGGATACAACCTAGAAGATATTGGGAATATATTCCCTGGGACGACTTTCTGACAGGACGGAATGCCGTCTTTTTGCCAAAGCTCCGTGACAGGAATTATCTGGTGAGAAAGGAACCCTGCGACAATTCCTCCGCCCTGACAAGCCTTCCCCCCACTCGTGAATTCCGGATCGCCGGTGTGGAGGGGGACTGGGCTTGTGTGCAGGTGGAAAAAGCGGGTAAAGGGTGGATACGCTGGCGGGGAGAGGACGGAAGATTGATGATTTCCGTGAGGGGAATCTTCCCATAAAACTGTTGACTTGCGCAATTTCCTGTGCTATTCGAAATATGTATGAAAAGAGCGGATATTTCGACAATTTCAGGCATGGCACGAGCTATCAGCGCCGCGGCGCGTAAAGCCGCAGGATTGCCCGCTGCCGTGTGAGTAATTGTTGAAGACTTATGTTCTCATGAAGGGCCGTGGGTGTTCCCCACGGCTTTTTTCGTTTTATGGACACGAATCCGGCATGCAAAACGCTTTTTCAAAGTTTACTCATATGAATATAATAAAATTGGGGGCGCCATGAGAAATAAGCTCGTGAATCCGGGGGCAGGAGAACTCACGTATGAGATCCGCAACATCGTGAATGTGGCGGAAAAACTTCAAAGACTGGGAGTCAAAATCAACTGGGAAAACATCGGGGACCCCGTTGCGAAGGGTGAAGATATCCCCTCGTGGATGAAAGATGCTGTGATACGGGAACTGATGAATAATGATACGTATGCCTACTGCCATACCCGTGGCGTCATGGAGACGCGAAGATTTATCTGCGGACTCACGAACTCACAAGGGGGGGCTCAGATTACTCCCGATGACATCATTTTTTTCAACGGGCTCGGTGATGCCATAGCGAAGGTCTACGGCAACCTGAAGCGGGAGACCCGCATATTGACTCCGTCACCGACTTACACGACACATTCCACGGGTGAGGCGGCCCACGCCAATTCGTCCCCCATCTCCTACCGTCTGCGGCCTGATAACAACTGGTACCCCGACCTCGAAGATCTGCGAAATCATGTGAAGTACAATCCCGCCATCTCGGGCATCCTGATTATCAATCCGGACAACCCGACCGGCATGGTTTTCCCGGAAAGCTTGCTGAGGGAGATTGTCGCCATAGCAAAGGAATATGATTTGTTTATCATCGCCGACGAAGTGTACAACAACATTGTCTATAACGGCGAAAAAACCCTCCCCCTCGCCGCTGTCATCGGTGATGTGCCCGCCGTAGCCATGAGGGGAATATCGAAAGAATTCCCGTGGCCTGGTTCCCGCTGCGGATGGATCGAATTTTACAATTCGGACAAGGACCAGAGATTCAAAAAATATGTGAATGCCATCCTGAATTCGAAGATGAACGAGGTGTGTTCGACAACCCTGCCGCAAAAGACACTGCCCGTCATTTTTTCTCATCCTGAATACAAAAAGCACCTTGCTGAAAGAATAGCCCGGTACGAGAGGATGAGCAATATTGCCTACGATATTTTAAAAGAGGTCCCCGGCTTGATGGTTAACAGAACAAACGGGGCATTCTATATGGCCGTTGCATTCAAGGAGGGACTGTTGAACAGCAGACAAAGCCTCCCGATAGCCAGCAGAGAAGTCCGTGAACTTGTTGAAAGCCTGGTTGACATTCCGGATGTGGCACCAGACAAGCGCCTTGTGTATTACATTCTGGCGCACACGGGTATCTGTATCGTGCCGCTATCGTCGTTCTCAACATCCCTGCAGGGATTCAGGGTCACGCTGCTGGAAAAGGACGAAAACGAATTCCGCAGCATTTTCGAGACACTTGCCACGAAGATAGGGGAGTATCTCAATTCAAAGTAGAAACTGAAAAAAAAGGGCGCTAACCTGCTCAGCCGGTTTATTAATGTGTGGCAAAATTATTCTAATTAAACATGGTCCCCTTAACATCGACAGTTAAGGGGATTTTTTGTATGCAGAATTCTATATTTTAGGTACATTATGGCTCTATATCCAATAAAAACACTTTTGCTATGCATAATCCTGAAATTACTTCATCGGCATGGTTTCGTGTCCGGGGCGTCCCTTCATGTGCTCATGTCCCTTCATGTCTTCCTTCATATCCGGTTCAATGGAAAATGAACCGTTACATTAATGCGGCTGCTTTTTGTCTCACCGGCATTACTCCTTGATCGATTTTGCATGTGAGGGACAGAATAATCGACCATGATGGTGGACTTTATGCCAAACATTTTTTCAATTCCCAGACTGAGAACGCCTATCGGGTCGGTAAGGACGAGTACCGCGTGATCGTACCAGCGCAACTCCTGCTTGCGCTTGATTACTGCGCGCAAGGGTTCGAAGAGAAATTCCCCCACAAGAAAACCGGCGACAGGGGTAACCATCAGGTCCTGAATGGATGGTTTTTCAAAAATACACTCAACTCCAAACTCGTACATGGCGGATAACAGGGCAGAGTAACAAAGTGACGAAACCCTATTCAGGCCACGCTCCCTTCCGCGGATGTAGTATGTGGCTCCGAAGTAGGGATGGAGGACA
>JAGFXO010000146.1 GCA_017861285.1 Geobacteraceae bacterium
GCCATCCACAGCCTGTTTCACCTCTTTGTGTCCGGATGCGTACGCCACGAGCATTCGTGCCAGCGGTCCGACCTCCATCGGCATGTCGGTGTAGCGCGGCGACTTCACCCAGGAATATTTACCGTTGGTGTCCAGATATTCATAGGGGGGCTTGGGGCCGGTATATTTCCAGTTTGTCTCACCCTGCAGGGGGTGGAGCCCTTTGCCTTTTCCTACCGAATACTCGTACCACGAGTGGTCGACATATTCTGCTATCTTCTGTTCATCGACAGGGTAAACCCTGGAGAGGTCCTTGCCGATTATGGCGCCACGGGGCAGCCACAAAACTTCCGGCTTGCCGCTGTTGTCGGCGGGGAATTCTCCATAGGTCAGAAAATTGCCCGCCCCCCCGCCGATGCCGGCCCAATCCTTATAGAAGGAAGCCACTGCAAGTAGGTCGGGGATATAGACTTTATCCACGAATTCCTTCGCTTTTACCAGGATGAGGCGGATCTCTTCCAGTTTGTCGTCATTCAGTGCGGTCTGGGAGTCCGGGTCGACGGCAATTGACATCCCACCGACCAGGAAGGTCTGCGGATGGGGATTTTTGCTTCCCAGGATAGCGTGCATCCTGATGATGTCCTTTTGCCATTCCAGCGCCTCAAGGTAGTGGGCTGTTGCCATCAGATTGGCTTCCGGCGGAAGTTTATAGGCTGGATGCCCCCAATAGGCATTGGCGAAGGGCCCGAGCCTGCCCTTGGCTACAAAGGCCTTCAATCTGTCCTGGACCGATTTGAAATAGGTGGGCGAGTTTAGCGGCCAGTCGGAAATCGATGCGGCAAGTGACGCCGTTTTGGCCGGATCCGCATTGAGGCCGGATGTTATATCGACCCAGTCGAGGGCATGCAGGTGGTAGAAGTGAATGACGTGGTCATGAACGTTCTGGATGCCGATTATCAGATTTCGTATCAGCTCGGCGTTCTCGGGGATTTTTATGCCGAGTGCATTTTCCACGCTCCGTATGGAGGCTATGGCATGGACCGTGGTACAGACCCCGCAGAATCTCTGGGTAAAATACCAGGCGTCGCGCGGGTCCCTGTTCTGGAGGATACGTTCAATGCCGCGGAACATGGTGCTGCTGCTCCATGCGTCGCTGACCATGCCGCCGCTTACCTCTGCCTCGATGCGCAGGTGTCCCTCTATTCTGGTGATCGGGTCGATAACGATTTTTGCCATATGTTAATCCTCCTTTTTATCTTCGGCATCTTTATCCTTTTTCAGAGCGCTGATAACCCCATGGGCGCCGAAAGCAGCGGCAGTAGCTATGGCGATTCCCGCCCCTATCTGGTCGGCGGTATACTCGATGCCGAATCCGGGTACGTTGGGGAGTCTTTTGTAGAATGGCGTCATGGTGTCCCAGAATCCTGCTTCGGAACACCCGGCGCAACCATGTCCCGCCCCGACCGGCCAGCTGGTCTTCATGTTGTATCGCTGGGTGGGGCAGTTATGCCAGGTTTCCGGCCCCTTGCAGCCCATTTTATAAAGACAGTGCCCTTTGCGATGAGCTTCATCTCCCCATGCTTCGACATACTGACCGGCATCGAAGTGCGGCCTGCGTTCACAGGCGTCGTGAATCCTTTTGCCATAGGCAAACAGTGGCCTGCCCTGACTGTCGGTATTGGGAAGCTTACCGAATGTCAGGAAGTGGACAACCGTGGCTGTAAGATTGTCGGGATTCAGCGGACAGCCGGGCAGGTTGATGACCGTTGCCCCCGGGACGGCGTCCTTTACCCCCACCGCGCCGGTGGGATTGGGAGCCGCCGCCGGTATGCCGCCATATGCCGCACAGGTTCCCACTGCAATGGTTGCAAACGCGTTGCCGCATACCTCGCGGGCTATGTCAAGGGCAGACTTGCCGCCTATGCAGCAGTATATGCCCCCCTCCTTCATGGGAATGGAGCCTTCTACCACGGCGATGTATTTCCCCTTCTGCTCGGTCAGGACCTTGTACAGTGCCTCTTCCGCCTGGTGCCCGGCCGCAGCCATGATGGTCTCATGGTAGTCGACTGACAGCACATCGAGCACAAGTTCCGCCACCGAAGGGTTCGAAGCTCTCAGCAGCGCCTCGGTATTCCCGGCGCAGTCCTGAAACTCCAGCCAGACAAGGGTTGGCCTTTTTACTTCATCCAGCGCACGGGCGATCTTCGGGGCGAATGTCACCGGTAATGCCAGGGCTGCCGACATTGCCGTGCAGAATTTCATGAAATCCCGCCGTGAAATCCCCTTGTCTTCCCAGATGGTTGGTTTTACCGGGTTTTCTCCCATGGTTTCGGGTTTTTCCTGATCATCTCTTTTTTTCATATGCGGGAACCTCCTTGTTGATTAGAGGGTACGGTGCGGATACCTGTTATACATATAATTAGAATATCAAAATATAATATTTAAATTTTATTGCCGAACAGCCGGTTGTCAAGGAACATTAGAGCATTTTCAGGATAAGCCGTCAGTCCGGATCCGAATAAAAAAGGCGTTTCGCGAAACGCCTTTTTAAACAGAATATTAATATTATTGTCATTTGAGAAAAATTATTCAGAAACAACCCGGGAGTCACAAGACCTTTGTCACTTCCTCTTCCACATAGTCCGAGAAGGGCACGAAGTTTTCCCGGAACCTTTCCCGCAGTACCCCGGCAGCATTGTCATAGGCCGCCTTGTTTTCCCACATGTTCCTCGGGTTCAGCAGCTCCCCGGGGACATCGGGGCAGCTCATGGGGACGGAAAGGCCGAAGTACGGTTCCGTCTGGAACCCGATATCGTCAAAGACACCGTTGAGAGCCGCATTGACCATGGCACGCGAGTATTTGATCTTTATCCTGCTGCCCACGCCGTAACCACCCCCGCTCCAGCCGGTATTAAGCAGCCAGCAGTTGACGTTATGCCGGGATATCTTTTCCTTGAGCATTTCCGCGTAGACGCTCGGGTGAAGGGCCATGAAAGGGGCACCGAAACAGGTTGAAAAAGTTGCTTGCGGTTCCTTGCCCACGCCGTATTCGGTCCCGGCCACCTTTGCCGTGTACCCCGACAGGAAATGATACATGGCCTGTTTTCTCGTCAAACGGGCGATCGGCGGCAGCACTCCGAATGCGTCGCAGGTAAGCATGACGACATTTTTTGGATGTCCAGCCGTTCCGGAACTGACTGCGTTGGGTATATAGCTTAGGGGGTAGGTGCCCCGGGTATTTTCGGTAAAGGAGTCGTCGTCCAGATCGATCCTTCTTGTCAGGGTGTTGAAAGCGACGTTTTCCAGAATGGTCCCGAACCTGCGGGTGCACTCGTAAATTTCCGGCTCCGATTCCTGGGAAAGCCTGATCAGTTTAGCGTAACATCCTCCCTCGAAATTGAACACCCCCTCATCGTCCCAGCCGTGTTCATCGTCGCCGATGAGCGAACGTTCGGGGTCCGCCGAAAGGCTGGTCTTGCCCGTGCCGGACAGGCCGAAGAAAACGGCCACATCACCGGACTTTCCAACATTCGCCGAGCAGTGCATTGACAGTATTTTCTTTTTCAGCGGCAGCAGGTAATTCATGATGGTAAAAATCGATTTCTTGATTTCACCGCCGTAACTGGTGCCGCCGATCACGATAAGCTTTTTGGCGAAGTTTACAATTATGCACGCCTCCGAATTGGTGTCGTCAACGGAAGGTATGGCGTGAAAGCTCGGTATGTCGATGATGGTGAATTCCGGCCGGTGCCTTTCCAGTTCTTCCGGGGTTGCCAGTATGAACATGTTGCGAACGAATAGGGAATGCCAGGCCTTTTCCGTAATTACACGGATTGGGATGCGGTGCCGCGGACGCGCCCCGGCAAAACAGTCTTGAACATAAAGGTCTTTGCCGTCGAGGAATTTCAATAACCGTTTGTGAAGGTTTTCGAATTTTTGCGGATCAATAGGACGGTTTACCGTTCCCCACCAAATTTTGTCGTGGCAACCGGGTTCATCGACTATGAACTTGTCGTTGGGAGCGCGGCCCGTATAGTGACCGGTTTTGACCGCCATCGGTCCAAGGTGGGTGATGAGCCCTTCCCGGTGCTGCATGATCTGTTCATACAGCACCGGCGTGGGCGGTGTCCAGTAGATAATGTTAGGATTGTTGATGCCGTGCTCTTCAAGACCTGTACCCCTGCTGATGTAATTCAGTTTCACGTCTTGTCCCTCCTTGATAATCGCGTTCAAATGCGGAACTATCGGAAAGCAGCGGACACCGGTCTTGTTTTCTGGCGGCTGTCAGATGGTCGGCAGTATTTCATCGATCACAGCCAGGAATTCCTTCAGGTCTGAAGGCTGCATATCTCCCATGTGTGCGATGCGGAAAGTCTGGCCCTTTATTTTCCCATAGCCGTCATCGAATGCATAACCGAGTTCGGCGAGAAGTTTTTTCAGGGTCGCGAGGTCGGTTTTTTTAGTGTTTGTCGCACAGGTGAGGGAAACGGAACGGTAGGGAGCCTCGGTAAAGAAGCCGTACCCCCTTTCTTTCACCCATTTGCCAACCACAGCGGCCATTTCCTCGTGACGTGCCCAGCGCCTTTCAAGGCCCTCAGCAAAAAACCGGTCGAGCTGTTTGTCCATGGCATATATCTGGGATATGCAGGGTGTGGAAGGGGTATTGTCCTTGGCGTCAGCAGCGTCGAATTCGAGGAAATCGAAGTAATATCCCCTTCCCTCGATGGTTTTGCACCTTTCCAGCGCCTTTTCGCTTGCCGTGAAAACCGCCAGGCCCGGGGGGAGGGCAAAAGCTTTCTGCACTCCGAACAGGCAGCAGTCTATGCCCAGTTCGTCAACCGGGATCTTCATTGCGCTCATGGAGGATACTGTATCGACAATCGATGTGACCTCCGGATATTTTTTCAGTACGGCGGCGATTTCTGCGAGGGGGGACATTACGCCGGTCGACGTCTCATTATGGATCAATGTCATGGTGTCGTATTTGCCCGTTGACAAGGCTTCATCGACCAGTTCCGGAGTAATCGGTTTTCCCCAATCAACCTTGAAGGCGTCTGCCTCCTTGCCGCAGCGTTTCGTGACGTCATGCCATTTGTT
>JAGFXO010000147.1 GCA_017861285.1 Geobacteraceae bacterium
CTGCCGAAGCTTGCATCTGAATACAATAAAGGCATGGACGTTGCCGTTTTCTATCAGGACCTCGGCAATCTCATCCGCTCCGGAAACCCGGACTCCCATGACTCGATGTTCTCCATGGCATTCGGCACTATTGCCTTTGAACTGATCGGCTGGAAGAAATTCGGCAGAATGGCAAGTTTCAAGGATGGCAGATATACTTCCGTGCCTGTCCATGAAGTTATCGGTGAGAAGCGGAAGGTAGGAAAGAAGCACTATGCAATTGATGAATACAGGCCCAGCTTCACCAACTTTTTCGGTGAAATTCCCCTGACGGATTTCGAACTGCTGTCATGACCGGCAGGCAGCAGTTAGTGTTCCTCCCACCCCCTCTCGCGAAGTTCTTTTTTCAGTCTCTCGATTTCGCTGCGCAGTCTGGAAATTTCCGCACTGTATATCTCGCACCTCCCCCTGAATGAATACTGAAGAGTCTCGTATGCGCCATATATATCGGCAACCTTCTGCTCGAGTTCACCATTCAATCTCTTCAAATCGTCGATCTGTCTCTTCAGAGCCTTTATCTCTTCCCTGCCCTTTGCATACACATCAAGCTCTATCGCCTTCATCGCCGCCACCTCCATCCATAAATCCTATTATTATTAAATATATATTTTATATTCTATTATTTCAACTGCACGACAAACAGGCTCAAGAATTCACTTTGCACTTTTTCCCCGATGACATTACTATGTAGGCTTACAGGTTCATTTCCTGGCCATCTTTGCAGAACGTCCCATGGAGCACTGAAAAATGAAAAAAATTCTCTTTGTTCTCTTTCTTGCAGGCTGCGCGAGCGTCAACCCCCTTTCGAAGGAAACAACCTATGCTCAGGACCTGGTGGTAACGCCTCCGGAAGCAAACTCCCTGGAAATTTCCGTTGAAGGTACACAGCCGCCGAAATCATTTCCTGTTTCCGCGAACCAGGAATATTTGATCGGCAAGGACAGCGTCATCGGAATGGTGCGATACTATTCGGTCATGAAGAATGATTCCCTCATCGAGATTGCACGGATGTTCAATCTGGGCTTTAACTCCATTGAAGACGCAAATCCGGGGCTGGATCCTTTTGTGCCGCCGGTCGACACCAGGGTCATCGTATCGACTGAATGGGTATTGCCTGCGGTAAAGGTGCGGGAAGGAATTATCATAAATATTCCGGAAATGCGTCTGTACTTTTTCCCGTACAAAAATTCGCGGTTCGTATATACGTTTCCGATAGGTATCGGCGACGACGGCAAGGAGACTCCGACGGGCACCTACAGCATCAGCCAGAAGAGGGCGCGGCCGTACTGGTACGTGCCGAAATCGATCAGAAAAGAAGACCCGAAACTGCCGGACGTCGTTCCACCCGGGCCCGAAAACCCCCTTGGAACCCATGCATTGCGCCTTTCCGCATCGAGCATTCTCATCCACGGCACCAACAGGCCCTGGGGCATCGGAAGAAAGGTCAGCCATGGCTGCATCCATCTCTATCCGGAAGATATCCCCTGGCTGTTTAAACGGGTGAAAAAGGGCACTCGCGTGACCATCGTGAAACAGCCGGTAAAGGCGGGGACGAGGGGAAACAGGGTATATCTGCAGGTCCATAATCACGGCAACATGAATTATTTACGCGAGGCCTTGACGGTACTCGGCAGGCAAAACCTGATCAGCCGCGTTAATCCGGCCAAAATAAAGCAGGCAGTCTCGGAAAGAACCGGTATCCCCGTGGTTATATCCGACTAAAAAATTGACAGGACATACCGTGACGGGCAAAAAATCCATGGAAACAGGCCCCATAAGACCCCCCAGCGAGGCAAAGAGCCTCCTGATACGGGCAACGAGAAATTGTCCCTGGAACAAATGCGCCTTTTGTCACACCTATTGCGGCCGGAAGTTCGAGTTCAGACCTGTCGATGAGATCAGGCAGGATATCCTGACTGCACGAGCCATCGCGGACCGGATCGAAAAACTTTGCCGTGAAGGGGAAACGAGCGGTCAGATCACCCAGGCCATCGTGGATATGATATGCGCCGAAGGGGAATTCGACGGTTCCGGCATCAGGGCTGTTGCCTCATGGCTGTACTATGGCGGAGAATCGGTGTTTCTCCAGGATGCCAACACCCTGGTGATGAAAACCGCTGACCTCTGCGAAGTGCTCTCGTTTATCCGGGAAAAGTTCCCCTCTGTACGGCATATCACTTCCTACTGCCGCTCCAGGACGGCCGCGCGCAAGTCCGTCGCCGAATTGAAAAGCCTTGCCGACGCCGGCCTGACCCGCATTCACATCGGCCTGGAAAGCGGCTTCGATCCACTCCTGGAATTCATGCGAAAAGGAGCAACTGCCGCCGACCATATGGAAGGGGGCATCAGAATCAAGGCAGCCGGGATCTCACTGTGCGAATATGTCATGCCGGGCCTTGGCGGACATCGCTGGACGATTGAGCATGCGGAAAAGACCGCCGAGGTACTCAACGTGATCAATCCCCACCATATCAGGCTGCGGTCGCTCCACGTGGTCAAGGGGTCCCCCTTGTTCGACATGATGCGGGACGGCCTGTTCGAGCCGCTTGGAGACGAAGAAACCGTCAAGGAAATAAGCAGATTCATTGGCCGCCTTAACGGCATCACATCGAGAATGATGAGCGACCACATCATGAATCTACTCGAGGAACTCGAAGGCAGATTTCCTGAAGACAAAGAGCGGCTTCTGCAGATTATAGACAGGTTTTTTGCACTGTCTCCAATCGAGAGGCTTGTTTTCAGGGTGGGAAGAAGAAAAGGCATCTACCGGAAGCTTGACGACCTGTCGGATTCCGGCACTTTTCTCTGGCTGAAAAGCATTGTCGACTCGTATCTGGCAACCGATGCCGAACAGTTGGACCGTGATCTGAAAGAAATCATGGACAGTTTCATCTGAGAAAACTCAAGGAAGGACTCGCATGAAAAAAATCCCGTCACCGGATGCCACCCTTGTCTATTCGTCTGAAGTCGGACGTATCTGCCCTGCCTGCGGCAAACCGAAACATGGCTGCATATGCGGCAAGGGAAAGGCGCCCGCAAAGGGGGACGGGATCGTCAGAATCCGGCGGGAATGCAAGGGAAGGGGCGGAAAAACGGTTACGGTCATTACCGGCGTACCTGTCGATGGTGAATCCCTGAAGGAGTTGGCGGGCAGACTGAAGCGACGTTGCGGCACCGGTGGAACCGTTAAGGACGGAAACATAGAAATCCAGGGTGACCACCGCGAACTGCTGTTGTCGGAAATGGAAAAAATCGGATACAAGGCAAAACTGGCCGGGGGATGAAGATCGCGTGAGATTACCACGTTATCCTGGGTTTCAGACGGTTTACAGAACGGGAATATAAGATATGATTTTGTAAGGATCGCCAGAAAGGTTTGCGAGGTCTTGCATGCCACATGAAGTCTACGTTCTCAGCGCGGTACGGACTGCCATCGGCAGGTTCGGAGGCTCTTTGCGGAACATACCCGCCCAGAACCTGGGAGCAATCGTTATCAGGGAGGCCATAGCAAGAGCCGGCATCGAGCAGGGGGATGTGGATGAAATAATCATGGGCAATGTTATTTCCGCGGGGCTGGGACAGAACCCCGCCAGGCAGGCCGCAATCCACGCAGGAATTCCCGTTGGAACCGGCTCGTTTACCGTAAACAAGGTCTGCGGCTCCGGTCTCAAGGCGGTTGTGCTCGCCGCACAGGCGATTAAGGCGGGGGATGTCGACATAGCCGTTGCCGGCGGCATGGAAAATATGAGCTCGGCGCCCTATCTGCTTGAGGGCTTGCGCTGGGGTCTCAAGTTCGGTGACTCAGCTGTCGTAGACGCCATGATCCATGACGGCCTTCTGGATGCCTATCACAAATACCATATGGCCTTGACCGGCGAAAGGATTGCACGCAAATTCAGGATATCGAGAAAAGACGCCGATGAATACAGCTTATCCAGCCACCGGAGAGCGTCGTTTGCGGCGGGCAGCGGCATGTTCACCGGGGAGATTGTCCCCGTTCCGCTCAATGATACCTTCTTTGACAGAGACGAATGTATCCGGGAAGACACCACCCTCGAGAGGCTGTCGCTTCTCACCCCGGCTTTTTCGGAAAAGGGGATCCTGACCGCCGGCAACAGCTCCCAGTTGAGTGACGGTGCTTCGGCGGTGGTCGTCGCTTCAGGGAAGAAGGCCGCAAAGATGGGCCTCCAGCCACTGTGCCGCATTGCAGGGTATGCGACAGCCGGCACTGCCCCGGAAGATGTCATGGAAGCCCCGATCCCCGCAGTGAGAAAACTGCTGGACAAAACCGGTCTCACCATAGATGACATGGATCTCGTCGAACACAATGAGGCATTCGCCACCGCCTCGATAGCCATACTCCGGGAGCTTGCCATCGATCCGCTGAGACTGAACGTCAATGGCGGTGCCATTGCTCTGGGCCATCCCATAGGAGCAAGCGGTGCAAGGATACTGGCTACCCTGATTCATGCCCTGAGGGACAGGGGATTGAAAAAAGGTTTGGCGACCCTCTGCCTGGGGGGTGGAAATGCCGTGGCAATGATCATCGAGAGGTAAAGAGGGGATGTACTGCGATGAGCTGAAAAAAGTAATCGGCATGACTGTATCTCATGGAGCCCAATTCGACTCGGTTCTGGAACCGATCGGTGTTTTTCTCCGCGAGGAAATCCTGCCTAGGGCGGCAGGTATCGATCAGGAAGGTTTATATCCGAGAGAGAACCTGAGAAAATTGCTTGCACCCGGCATCCCGAGCCTTCCCTTTCCCAAGGAAATCGGCGGACAGGGCCTCCCCTACCCGGTGTACATCGCAGCCCTGGAGATGCTTGCAACCGCATGCGCCAATACCGCCCTGCAGGTATCGATTCAGGGAATGGTATGCGAGGGGATACTGCACCATGGAAATCACTACCAGAAAGCACTATTCCTCGAGCAAAACGGATTAGTGCAAGGCAGCAGCCTTGCGGCATTCGCATTGACCGAGCCCTGCTGCGGCTCCGATGCTCAGGCAAT
>JAGFXO010000058.1 GCA_017861285.1 Geobacteraceae bacterium
ACGTCCTCAAAGAGGAGATGTGCCTCATCGAAGAAGAAGACGAGTTTCGGCTTTACCGGATCACCGACCTCGGGGAGCTGTTCGAAAAGCTCCGCCAGAAGCCAGAGGAGAAAAGTGGCGTAGACCTTCGGAGACTGCATTAGCCGCTCGGCAGAGAGGATATTCACAATTCCCCTCCCGCCTCCATCGGTCTGCAGCAGATCCTGGATATTGAGGGCAGGTTCTCCGAACAGCCGGTCGCCACCCTGCTCCGACAGCACAAGCAGATTCCGCTGGATGGCGCCGATGCTCGCGGTCGAGATGTTTCCATACTCCGTCTTGAAGTCGGCCGCATTGTCCCCCACGAAACGGGTCATCTCACGCAGGTCCTTGAGATCAAGGAGGAGTAAGCCGTTGTCGTCGGCTATCTTGAACACGAGACTCAGCACGCCGCTCTGTGTTTCATTCAGGGAGAGGATACGGGACAGGAGTAGGGGGCCCATTTCGGATACCGTCGTCCGCAGGGGGTGCCCCCGCTCGCCGAAGATATCCCAGAAGGTTACCGGGTATCCTTCGTAGGTGAAATCCGTCAGTCCCAGTTTTTCGACGCGTTCCGCTATCTTCGGGTTATCGCCACCCGGTTTCGCCATGCCGGACAGATCCCCCTTTATGTCAGCCAGGAAAACCGGAACCCCCATGGCGCTGAACTGCTCGGCAAGCACCCGCAAAGTAACCGTCTTCCCCGTTCCGGTGGCGCCGGCAATCAGGGCGTGGCGGTTTGCCATGCGGGGGGAAAGGCACAATTCATCCTTACCCTGTGCGACGCGTATCGTAAGTGGCTGCATGCTATTGTCCCTCCTGGTTTCGAATCAATCTTTCCCCCTGGAGAAGAAAGGAAATCATCCAAAATTTCAAAGTTTTTGATTTCCCCCATTTTCAAGGCATCTTTTATAACTTCAAGGGCTTAAGACAAGTATAAATCGTATAGGCTTGCTGTCAAAAAGAGCGGCTATAATTTCAGAATTTTCCCGTAGAGTACAAAAAACTTGTGCTATTGGTCGTGCACCACCCATGGGTTGCAGCATTCAATCACCCGGAGTGTGGCTTTGTGGTAGAAATATTTCTGCCCGTTGCCGGGGACTTCGACAAAAAATAGCTTCCCTGCAAAAATAATCTTGTAATTCTACGATAAAATTGACATACTTGAACGTTTTCTGGACGAGCCGCAAAGCTCGTCTTTTATTTTGCCGGACACTGCGTGTACTGCGGACCGGCGCCATCACCCAACAGGGATAATCACCTTCCCCATTCGAATATCAAAGAAAAAAGAGAGCAAGGAGTAGTTTACATGCAGCAGAAGATCAGAAATATCGCTATTATTGCCCACGTAGACCATGGCAAAACCACGCTGGTTGACGCCATGCTCAAGCAGTCCGGAATTTTCCGGGAAAACGAGGTCATCACCGAACGGGTCATGGATTCCAACGACCTTGAAAAGGAACGGGGCATCACCATTCTGGCCAAAAACCTGTCGATTCTCCATGACGGATATAAAGTCAATATCGTCGACACCCCCGGCCATGCCGACTTCGGGGGCGAGGTCGAGCGTGTGCTGAAGATGGTTGATTCCGTGCTTCTTCTCGTCGATGCCCTGGACGGCCCCATGCCGCAGACCCGTTTCGTATTGAAGAAATCCCTCGACCTGAACCTGAGGCCGATCGTGGTCATCAACAAGATCGACCGACCCGGCGCGCGCCCCCATGAAGTCGTGGATATGGTGTTCGACCTATTCTGCGAACTGCAGGCCAAAGACGAGCAACTCGATTTTCCGATAGTCTATACCAGCGCCAAAATGGGGTACGCGAAAATCGACCTCGAAAGCAACTCGGACACCATGGAGCCTCTCTTCGAGATCATCAAGGAGAATGTCCACCCGCCCGAGGGAGACCCCGAGGCACCCTTCCAACTGCTGGTGACCAACATCGATTACAACGACTACATCGGCCGCATCGCCACCGGCAAGATTTTCAACGGCAAGGTATCCGCCGGCGAAACGGTCGCCCTCATCAAGCGCGACGGCACGATTACCCGGGGCAGGATCTCGAAACTCCTCGGCTACGAGGGGCTGAAGCAGATCGAAATCCCCGAAGCACTCACGGGAGACATCGTAACGATAGCCGGATTCGACAACGTCGGTATCGGCGAGACGATCGCCGCCACGGACAACCCCGTCGCCCTTCCCTATGTGGCCATTGACGAACCGACCATCGCAATGAATTTCATCGTCAACACCTCGCCTTTTGCCGGCCGCGAGGGGAAACTGGTGACATCCAGGAATATCCGCGAAAGGCTGGACAAGGAGTTGCGCACCAATGTGTCGCTGCGGGTGGAAGATACGGAAAATCCCGACACGTTCAAAGTCTCGGGACGCGGTGAACTGCATCTTTCCATTCTCATAGAAAATATGCGTCGCGAGGGCTTTGAAATGGCCGTCTCGAAACCGGAAGTCATCCTGCGGGATATCGACGGACAGAAGCAGGAACCGATGGAATACCTGGTTATCGACGTGCCGTCGGAATTCCAGGGGGCGATCATAGAAAAAATGGGACCACGCAAAGCTGAGATGGTAGCCATGCACCAACTTGGCGACGTAAACCGCCTGGAATTCGTCATACCGGCCCGCGGTCTTATCGGACTGCGCAGCGAAGTCCTGACGGATACCCGTGGCACCGCGGTGATGACCCATACCTTCCACGGTTATGCCCCCTATAAGGGCGAAATACCGGGACGGAAAAACGGCACACTGATTGCCATGGAGCCGGGAGAAACCACCGCCTATTCCCTCGATGCGCTGCAGCCGCGCGGGGTTCTCTTCGTGGGCCCGGGGGTCGAAGTCTATGGCGGAATGATCATAGGACAGCATGCAAAAGACAATGATCTCGACGTCAATCCCAGCAAGGGGAAAAAGCTGACAAACATCAGGGCCTCGGGGTCCGACGATGCCATCAAACTCACTCCCCCGAGAATCCTTACCCTGGAACAGGCCCTGGAGTTCATCGATGACGACGAACTCGTGGAAGTGACTCCCGCTTCGATCCGGTTGCGGAAAAAGGAGCTCGACCCCACCAAAAGGAAAAGGGCCAGCAAATAACGTAGACATGTCATTCCCGGCGGGCAGGGGGCAACTATACAGAGTTGCTCCCTGCCATGCTCGCATTGCCAACTTTGGATTGACAAACCAGGCCTTTTCCTCTACTTTCCCCTGATAAAACCTCTCCTCGGACTTCGTGTGCAGGCTGAAAAAGACGATAGGATCGGAAGGAAAACTCTATGTCTCTCAAGAATATTCTGCTGATTGGAATGCTTTCCGTGTTGACCGGCTGTGCCGGCAATTCTTCCATAAAGAGGCCGCCGGAAACCTATTTCAGTAACGGGAAGAAACTGTACGCCAAGGGCAAGTACGAGGATTCCATAAACGAGTTCAAGAAGGTAAAGGAAAGCTATTCCTCGCCAATACTTGCCACCGCTGCGGAACTCATGATCGCCGATGCCCAGTTTGCCGACAAGAATTATATCGAGGCGGCCGCGGGATATGAAGACTTCCGCAAACTTCACCCCAATAGCGAAAAAGCCCCCTATGCCCTCTACAAACTGGGCATGAGCCACTTAAACCAGGTCAAGAAGATCGATGTGGACCAGACGCCGTTGAAAAATGCAATCGGCTCTTTTGAGCTGTTTCTCAAGGATTACCCCGCTTCGGAACTCAAGGACACTGTCGCGATGAAACTGGAAATGTGCCGTCGCAAACAGTCGGAATACGAAATTTACGTGGGAAGGTTTTATTTCAGGACGGGAAAATACGCTTCGGCCATAAGCCGCCTGAAGGATGGACTGGAGAAATTCCCCACCTCTCCCGCCAACGATGAAGCGCTCTTTTACCTGGGACAGGCCTATATCGAATCGGGTGACAAGGCCAAGGGAAAAGAAGCCCTGGAGCGGTTGATAAAAGACTACAAGAACAGCAAGTACCTCGAAGACGCCAGGAAACTTCTATTAAACAAGGCCTAGAAAAGTCGGCAAAAGTATCGCATTTATAACCCAAAATGATGGTTAAAATATAATAATGCCTGAACCCGCAACAGGATGAAACATTCCACGGAACCGGAATATGTCCCCTTTGCACTCACACTGAGAGCTTCTTCGCTGACGGGTGCAGCAGAGAACACCTCGCGGCAATTATTCATCGATGGGTGCATTGCCAACTCCGACTATGTCAACGCCCTCGTCGGGGATTACTCCGACAGCGTGGAACTCAGGATAACCCTCTGAGCTTACTGAATCTTCTTTTGTTTTGCCAAACGGCTGTGCCGTATTCCGTAGTAAAAATAAACGATCAGGCCCGCAAAAAGCCAGGCAACGAACCGATACCATGTGATCTTCGGCAGAGAAAGCATTAGCCAGGCGCAGGTAAATACCCCCAAAAGAGGAATCATCGGAACCATGGGGCAACGAAATGACCGCCTGAGTTCCGGATGGGTTCTACGCAGCACCACCACTCCCCCGCAGACGATTGTAAATGCAAAGAGAGTCCCGATATTACAGAGCTCTGCAGCCGTACCGATATCGATAAAACCTGCAAATCCCGCAACTACTATCCCTGTAAGGATTTGGGAAATATAGGGGGTACGGAAGCGGGGGTGTACCTTGCATATCCATGATGGGATCAGCCCGTCCCTTGACATGGAAAAAAATATCCTTGGCTGCCCCATGAGCATCACCAGAAGAACACTGGTAATACCTGCAACCGCTCCTGCCGATACAAGGGCCGATCCCCATTGAAATCCTACCAGGGACAACGCATGAGCAACCGGAGCAGGGGTATTCAGATCCTTGTATGAGACCATCCCTGTAAGTACTGCGGCAACTATGATATAAAGCACTGTGCAGATTCCAAGGGACAGCAGAATCCCTATCGGCATGTTCCTCTGGGGATTTTCCGTTTCTTCCGCCGCAGTAGATAATGCATCAAACCCGATATATGCAAAAAAGACGATAGCCGCACCGGCGATAACCCCTTTCAGGCCAAAGGGCATGAAAGGATGCCAGTTGGCGGGCGATACATGCGAAATGCCGACGGCAATGAACACGAGCACGGTCAAAACTTTCACAAATACCATCGCACCGGTAAAACGCGCACTCTCCTTGATGCCGATGACCAGGATTGCGGTAAGAAAAAGGACTACCAGGATTGCGGGAAGATTAATAATTGCTCCCGGAACGGTTCCGGGGGCGTTGGAGCACCAGACTGGAAGCTGAATACCTATGGCTTTGAGAATATTTACAAAATATCCCGACCATCCAATGGCCACGGCTATGGACGCAACGATATATTCCAGAATAAGATCCCAGCCGATGATCCACGCAATCATCTCGCCCATCGTTGCATATGCATAGTTATATGCGCTTCCTGCAACAGGAATCGAAGATGCCAATTCAGCGTAGCACAGAGCGGCAAAAGCACATGCTGCGCCGGAGATTACGAAGGACAGGATCACTCCCGGGCCTGCATACTTTGCCGATGCCGCACCGGTGAGGACAAAAATGCCCACACCGATTATTGCTCCGATACCCAGGATAGTGAGATCGAAGGCGTTAAGCGATCGATGCAGTCGATGCTCCTCGATATCGAGTTCTTCGACGATGTGTCCCAGGAACTTTCGACGAAAAAGTCTTTTTACCATGACCTTCCTTTTCCGGCACTCTGCATGGGAATCTTGCAAATCCCGCAGCAGATAATCTGGCACTGGTTTTATTCAGAGAAAATGTTTATGGCTAGATGCCCGCAATAAGTATCATACAATCCAGTGGTTGAAAAGATACTTTTACCTTTTAATGGACATCCCGGCCGAAGAGAAGCCGGACCTTACTTTCTTGCTTTCGGATGGGCCCTGTCATAGACTTCCATAAGACGGTCTATGCTGACGTGGGTATATTTCTGCGTTGTGGAGAGGGAAGCATGCCCCAGCAGTTCCTGGATCGCACGCAGGTCCGCCCCTCCTTCCAGCATGTGGGTGGCAAAGGTGTGGCGCAGGGTATGGGGGGAGATTTTTTTCATCGTGGCCAGTTTCAGGATGTACTTGTCAACGATCCGGGCAACACTTCTGCCGGTGAGACGCCCACCCCTGGAATTGAGCAGAAAGGGTGCGTCCGGAGGAGGATCGCTTCTCATGGCAAGATAGGCTGAAATCGCTGACACCGCATAGCTCCCCAGGGGGACAATCCGCTCCTTGCCCCCCTTGCCCAACACCCGCACCATCCTGCCGTGCATGTCCACGTCACCCACGTTCAGCCCGGTGAGTTCCGAAACCCTGATACCGCAGGAATAGAGGGTTTCAAGGATGGCCTTGTCGCGCAGACCGAGCACATCTTCCTGCCGTGGCGCCTCAACGAGAGAAGTGACTTCATCAATGTTCAGGTGATAGGGAACCTTCTTTTCTTTTTTCGGAGTGCTTACGAGTTCCGCCGGGTTTTTCGATATCTTTCCCTCACGGAGAAGATATTTGAAAAAGGCCCGGATAGCCGCCAGCTTACGGCCAATGGAACTTTTCCCGTAGCCTTTGTGCAACAGGGCCAGATATCTCCTGAGGGCAAGGTGGGTCACCTTTTTAAAGCAAGCATCAACGCCCTGTTCCCGGGCAACGAACTCCCGGAACATTTCAAGGTCGTTCCGGTAGGCCTTCAGGGTGTGCGGAGAAACATTCCGTTCAACATCAAGATAGGTGAAAAATTCCTCGATTTCCCTCTTCATTCCCTACCTCTCCAGTCCCCGGTAAGCCAGGTATTCACGGAGCACGGGGATATCCGCCTCCGGCCAGTCGAGATCGGGCAATTCCCTCGGCGGCTTCCAGATGATGTCCTTGTGCTCATGCAAGGTAATGGCTCCTCTCCTGATTGCGCAGACAAAGGGGAGCAGTTCGATTGTCCAGGTTCCGTAGGCGTGAACAACCGGGGACAGCGCATGAACGACAATGATATCTACACCCAGTTCTTCCCGCACCTCACGAACGAGGCAGTCAGCCGGGCATTCCCCGTCTTCGAGCTTGCCTCCGGGGAATTCCCATTTCAGCGGCATGCTCATTGACTCGCTTCGCTGTGCGGCCAGGACTCTCCCGTGCCGCTCTATGATGGCACAGGCAACCCTCACGGCAGGCCCATTGCCGGACACCGCATCATCTCCTGTCACATTGCTGTCGGACTTTTTCATTGCACTATTTCCACCAACTCGCCTTTTCTCACTTTGTAACAGAAAGACGCCGGTTTTGGCAATGAATCTTGTCCGGCATAGCATGGGATGACGATATTTTTATTTTTGACAATCATCGAAAAATGAGCCACAATTTTTTTATGAACCTGATAACTATCGAAAAAGCATCGAGCTACGATCGGGAAGAGATAAAACCGGCCATCATCCGCCTTCTTGAACCGCTGGGAGGAATGCGGGCGTTTGTAAAGCCGGGGGAAAAGGTTCTGCTCAAACCGAACATGCTGTCGGGCAAACCTCCCGAGGCAGCGGTCACCACCCACCCCGAGGTGGTGCGAGCGGCCATCGAACTGGTCCGTGAGGCGGGCGGGATACCGCTTGTCGGAGACAGCCCCGGGGTGGGGAGGGTTGACGCCGTTGCCGAGAAATGCGGCATAATGAAAGTCATCCGCGAAACCGGCGCCAGCTTGGCGGAGTTCAAAGAATCTGTCGAAGTGCAGGGGTCGGGAGTGTTCAAGCGTTTTGACCTGGCCAGGGGTTATGTTGAAGCTGATCGGCTCATCAACCTGCCAAAGCTCAAGACCCACGAAATGATGACGATGACCTGCGCAGTGAAGAATCTGTTCGGTTCCATCATCGGAACCGCCAAACCGGCGTGGCACCTGAAAGCCGGAGTTGACCGGGAGATGTTTGCCCGGATGCTCCTCGAGATCTATTTATTGAGAAAGCCCGACCTGAATATCGTCGATGCCGTTACCTCCATGGAGGGAGACGGGCCGGGCAGCGGCGACCCCCGTCATGTGGGACTTTTGATTGCGGGGATCAATCCGGTGGCCGTGGACGTCATCGCCGGGGAGATTGCCGGGTTCCCGAACAAACTCCTCTATGTGGAAAGGGTTGCGGAGCGTCTCTCCATCGACGGCGCCGACCGCGCCGCCATACAGACCGCCGGAATTTCTCCCCAGGAGGCAAAGATCAGGGATTTCCGCCTTCCGCATCAGTCGGATGTGCAATGGGGTCTGCCACCCTTTCTGAAAAATCGTCTGAGGCATTACTGCACCTCACGTCCCTTTGCCGTTCCGGAAAAATGCCGCCTGTGCGGAATATGCCGGGATGCTTGCCCGCCCGGAGCAATTGAAATCAAGGACGGTTCGCTTCACGTTGACTATAACCGCTGCATCCGCTGTTTCTGTTGCCGGGAACTGTGCCCGCATGCGGCTCTGGACGTCAGGGACGGCCCTCTCATCAGATTTATGAAGAAATATATATAATATGATTTTAAAACCTTGACAAACAGCCCGGGTGGCATTATCTTTAGATGTAAAGATGAGCTGGAAGACCACAACTGCAACAAACCAAGCGAAAGGAGGGCTTTTGTATGTGGACTACTCTGTATATGCTTCGCCCTGTTACACGCTGTAAAGAGGGTTGCCCTAGCCGGCCCGTCGCCGCAAGGCGGCGGGCGTATCTTCATGGCTGTTGATGAGCCATCGGGACATGTGGCGAACCGGCCATAGATTGAGAATCTAAAAAAAACCCCGTCTTGGAAAAAGCCGGGGTTTTTTTATTTCCTGTTTTTGAGCATTCTGTTTGTCATCCTTGTCGGGACGGCATTCCATGGGTCTTCAGGCCAGGGATGTTTCGGGTAACGCCCCTTGAATTCTTTTTTCACGTCCCGATAGCCGCTGTCCCAGAACCCCCGCAGGTCACGGGTAACCTGAACGGGGCGCCCGGCGGGAGAAAGCAGGTGGAGCACGAGATTCACCCGTCCTCCCGCAGTCGCCGGCGTACAACCGAGGCCGAACATCTCCTGAAGCTTTACCGCCAAAACAGGGCCGTCGTCCGGGGAATAGTCGATCTCTATCCTGTTGCCGCTCGGCACGACGATGTGAGTCGGCACCCGTTCGTCAAGAAGCCGGACCTGCTCCCATGAAAAGAGGGTTTTGAGAGCAGGGACAAGGTTTATTGAAGCGATCTCCTGTGCGCTGCGCGCCCCCGCGAGGAACGGGCCGAACCATTCGGGCAGTCGGGCCAGCAGAGATTCATAGCTCATATCAGGCCAATTTTCTTCGGGATATGCCTGACGAACCAGTTTTGCCCGTCCCACCAACTGGCGGGCATCATGATTCCATCCGAGCAACTCCATCCGGGAAGCGAAAACAGCGGGCAGAACGACAGGCAAAGCTTCTTCATCAGAGGTTCTTTTCTGTTTTCTCGAAAGGGTCACGGCCCCGAGAGTCTCTTCTTCGCAGGCCACCACCCTTTGCAGCCCGTAGTCCCAGAAAACCCTTTTTCCCTTTTCAAGCCTGCTTCCACATTCGCTCCTGACCAGTTCAGCGGACAGGGAGCAGGCTTGGTGAATAACACCATCTCCTTTTTCTCCCCCGTCCACATGCACGGCAAGAATGAGTGGGCGGTTGCGGACTCCGCTTTTCGAGGAGAGGCAAGCACCACGGCCATTCGCGAGGAGATATGCGATGCCTGTCCCGCCCCGGCGGCAGGCAACCCTGTCCGGATAGGAAGTGAGAAGAAGTCGTGCGACATTGTCCGGATCGGATACGAGACGCCGAGGCAACTTCGCTGCATTGCCATCGACAAGCCGTATGAGTTGAGCTGCAGCGCGTTGTACCGTTTTGAGAGCTGCTTCGTGAACATGTACGTTTACCGGTTTCCCGAATGCGCATAGAAACTCGAGCCGGTCCATCAGATCAGATTCGCAGGCGGGAGCCGTTTTGCCCGGTCCATAGTGAAAAATATCCCTCTCGGAGACAAGGGCTGCAAGGAGTGCTGCCATGTCCGCCATCGCCAATTCTTTCCCCCGCAGCAGCATCCGGGCCAATCGTGGATGAACGGGAAACTCGGTCATTCTCCGGCCGGTTTCAGTGGGCAGGCCATTCCGGTCAAGCGCACCCAGGTTCAGGAGAAGATCTTTTGCCGCGGCAATGCCCTTAGGCGGGGGCGGGTCCAGCCAGCGCAATGAAGCGGGGTCGCGCAACCCCCAGACCGCAAGTTCCAGCACCAACGATGAAAGGTCGGAGGTGAGAATCTCCGGAGGGGAGAAGCCTGTCATGGCATCGAAGGTGTGTTTTCCGAACAGCCGGTAACAGATGCCCGGAGCAAGCCTTCCTGCCCTTCCCCTGCGCTGTTCGGCGGAGGACTTCGATTCCCTGACCGTTACCAGGCGGTTCATTCCGCTTGCGAGGTCATGTCGCACCATGCGGGAAAGTCCGCTGTCTATGACAACACGGACACCTTCGATAGTCAGGCTCGTTTCGGCAATATTGGTCGCCAGAACGATCTTCCGGGATGGTGAAGATTGAACGGCTTGTTGCTGCTCAGCGAACGGGAGGTCACCATAAAGAGGGCGAATAGCGATTTGAGGGAGTCCTGTTTCTTTCATCAGCAATTCATTACAGGCACGTATCTCCGGCGAACCGGGAAGAAACGCGAGGATATCTCCGTCGGCCTGAGAAAGTGCAAGCCGGATGGCTTTGCACATGCGAACCGGCAGCGGAGAATGGGCAGCATTATCAAGATAGCAGACCTCAACGGGAAATGACTGCCCCAATGAGACAATAACCGGGGCGGCACCAAGGAGATCAGCCACCGCCCGGCCATCGAGCGTCGCCGACATTACCAGGATCTTGAGATCCGGCCGCACTTCGCGTTGCACTTCCAGACAGAGGGCCAGCGCCAGATCCGCCTGCAGGCTTCTTTCGTGGAATTCGTCGAAGATGACCATGGAAATACCTTCAAGGCAGGGATCTTTTTGCAGGCGGCGGGCAAGTACCCCCTCGGTGACGACATCGATGCGCGTTTTCCTCGAGACCCGGCGGTCGAAACGCATGGTGTACCCAACGGTTTCTCCCACCTGCTCACCAAGGGACCCCGCCATGTGGTGAGCTGCATGAAATGCCGCAAGCCTTCTCGGCTCAAGCATGACAATACGCCCGGAATCAGGCGGGAGCAGGTCGAGGAGGACAACCGGCACACGGGTTGTCTTCCCTGCACCGGGTGGCGCCTGCAGCACCACGTTAGCATTATCCGAAACGGCACGTTTCAGATCGGGGATAACGGAGTCAATGGGAAGAGGGACAACCGGAAAGGAGTTCATCATTTATTGGACCTTACATGAAACAGGGGCAGTTTGGCAGCCACAAAGGACAGGGCGGTACACCCTATTAACATAACTACACAGGGATATTTTTTACGGTTGTTCGACCAGGGCGATGGATAACCAAGCCTTTTTCATCCCGCTTCAGATCACAAAAAGCGTCGTATGGGATCGCACAAGCGTTCCAGGAACCGTTCGAACCAGCTTCTTTTCTCGTATTCCGGGATCGTGAGACGACTGGATTTTGACAGGTCGTCGGCAAACATCCGCTCCACCTGGCTACCGAACTCATGACTGTCGACGATCACATTCAGTTCATAGTTCCGGTGAAAGCTGCGATAATCAAAATTGGCCGACCCGATGGTAACCCAACCGTCGTCGATGAGCATTACTTTCGCATGGAGGATTGTCCCGTTCCGTTCATATATTTCTATCCCCGCCTTCAGCAAGGGGGTCAGATACGCCCGGCTGGCCAGTTTCACGAACGGAACATCACTTATGGAAGGAAGGATTATCTGGACAGATACTCCCCGCCCCGCCGCACGAAGCAGGGAACGAACTATGCGAGGACCCGGCACGAAGTATGGGGTAACTATCCTGATTTTTTCCGAAGCACCGGCTATCGCCATTCTGAATGCGCTCCGAATCATCGAACGACTGCGGTGCGGCCTTCCGCTCACTATCATTACCTCGGCGTCACCTGCACCTTCAGTCTGCGCTTCCCCATGCAACCCGCAGCCATCAGGATGCCCGCCCTCTTTGCGCCAGGTAAGACAAAAAAGCTTCTGCAGTTCCGTTACCGACGGGCCATCGAGGCGTATTCCCACGTCGCGCCAGCGCTGGGGGCTCTCACCGTAACCCGCATATTCATTGCCGACATTGAGGCTCCCGAGAAAAGCCGTTTTGCCATCGATTACGGCGACCTTCCGGTGGTTGCGAATGTCGAGCCAATGCAGCTTTCTGAATGCGGGTTTGTTGAACGGCAGGCAGCGCACTCCGCCGCTTTCCAGACTTTTGAAATAGGAAGAGGGAGTGTCTATGCAACCGATGTAGTCATACAGAAGGGATACCTGGACGCCCCTCGACGATGCAGCCAAGAGCGCTTCCGCAAAGGCGTTGCCGGTATCGTCGTTTTTTATGATATAGAATTCGGCGGAAACACTTGTAGTGGCAGAATGGAAAGCCCGGAACAGGGCAGGGAAAAAGTCCCCTCCATGAGGGAACAGGACAACGCGGTTTGTATTTTTATCCGCTTTCCGTCAGAAATAAGAAACGCGGCATTTCTGCCGCGTTTCTTTACTCTTCATAGGCAACGACCCTGATCAATCCGATTGTCTCGCCGCTATCGTCGGTGGCGGATGTATCGGAAACCGAAAGCACCTTCGTGACATTCTTGTCCTCAAGAAAGCTGTTCACCTGGTCGTCAAGCTGCTGCAGTTCCCGCATGGTCTTCATAGGCCTTATTTCCATCCCGAAGGACTTCACCTTGTATGCCATATCGCACCTCCCCGTGAGAAGAATGGCTGCAGAGCAATTGCCTTTTTCCACCGGCAGACTTTATACGCCTACAACCTCTTTCACTCCCGGTATTTTCTGTTTCAGTGTTTTTTCTATGCCGTTTTTCAGGGTCATCGTAGACATTGGGCAGTGTCCGCAAGCGCCGACCAGCTTCACTTTCACCACACCGTCTTCCGTCACTTCCACAAGTTCCACATCCCCACCGTCTGCCTGCAAGGCCGGACGGATCATGTCAAGCACCTTCTTCACTTCTTCTATCATGGGACTTCCTCCTTTGTTCATGGTTACCGGGTAATATCCTGCAATTTTTACCCTCTGTGAATAGTTTTAAACAATTTTCCCGATAAGTCCAGCTGTTTCATTCACTGCTTACCGTTCGGGTATTTTGTGCCGGTTTCAATACTAGCCGTTTCTCTTCCCCGGTATTCCGGGATTCGTAAGCGGATAGGGATCTATTATCTCGGCAAGGGCCTCCGGTGAAAGCAACTCACGTGAAACTATTATTTCCTTTGAACTTCGCCCGGTCCGCACCGATTCCTTCGCCACCTCGGCAGCGGCGGCATAGCCGATATAGGGGGCTAGAACCGTAACCATGCCAACCGAACCTTCCAGGAACCCGGCACAGCGGGTCACGTTCGCGGTAATTCCATTTATGCAGGACTCATGCAGCTTGTTCACGGCATTTTTCAGGATATCCATGGAAAAGAGCAGGTTGTATACGATGACAGGCATCATAACATTCAGTTCGAGTTGTCCGGCCTGCGCCGCAAGTGTTACCGTAGCATCCGCGCCGATTACCTGGTACGAAACCATGTTGACCATTTCAGGCACGACCGGATTGACTTTTCCCGGCATGATAGACGATCCGGGCTGGACCGGCGGAAGATTTATCTCGTTAAGCCCCGTCATCGGCCCCGATGAAAGCAGCCGCAGGTCGTTCACGATACGGGTGAGGTTGATGGCCACTCCTTTCAGAACCGAACTGAGGCGTACGAAGGGATCCATGTTCTGGGTCGTTTCCACCAGGTTTTTCGACGGATACACCGGAAATCCGGTCATCTCGCCGATTTCTTCAACTACCAGCCCGATATAGCGCGGCTCCGCATTCAATCCCGTTCCGACAGCCGTGCCGCCCAAACCCAGTTCACAAAGTCCATCGAGGCATCCTTCCATGGCACTGATGTTTTTGTCTATGGCAACGGCATATGCTTCGAACTCCTGGCCCAACCTGATGGGAACGGCATCCTGCAGGTGCGTGCGCCCTGATTTCAGGACCCTGTCAAACTCCTCCCCCTTTTGATGGAGGGATTCACTCAACCTGTGCAGTTGAGTACGAAGCATGGAATACATCTTCAGAGATGCAAGCCGCATGGCAGTCGGTATGACGTCATTGGTTGACTGCGCCATATTAACATGGTCATTGGGATGCACTCTGGCATATTCACCGCGGGTACCTCCCAGCAATTCCTCCGCACGGTTTGCAAGCACCTCGTTGACGTTCATGTTATGCGATGTTCCGGCTCCCGCCTGGAAAGGATCCACCACGAAATGTCCGTCAAACCTTCCTTCCAGTGCCTCGGTTGCGGCGGAAACTATAGCTTCCCCAATGCGGCTGTCAAGACGGCCCGTTGCCATATTGGCCAGCGCAGCGCACTTTTTGATGACAAGGGTCGCCCAGACAAAGTCGGGATGAGGTTTAAGGCCGGATATCGGGAAATTGACAACTGCCCTGGCGGTCTGGGCTCCGTAGTAAACATGGGCCGGCACCTCGATTGTCCCCAACGTGTCCTTTTCAACCCGGTTTGCCATAACTCTTGCCCCTTCCGCTGTTTTTTTAGTTGCTGCCGGACTTTTGCTTTTCATTCTTTCCCTGTAACGATGTCTTGCAGCAAAAGGTAAAGCTCGTGCATGTCTTTCACAAGAAATACGGGACTTCCCACCGCCTCAGGCAAACGCAGGTCGATATCATACCGGTCGCCGACAAACAGGCACTCGGAAGGAGACTTTTCGATACGGGAAAAAATCCTTTCCAGCACCGGCATATCCGGCTTGGGCCGCCAATAATCCTCTACGGTAAATACCCCCCGGAAAAATTCCGTGATGCCGAGAGACCCCATGATCCTGTCACTCAGGAATCGGTTATTATTGGTGTAAATGTAGAGGTCGTATCCCTCCGCCAGCCTGGCCAGAAAGCTGATCAGGGTTTCGTCCCTCGGCAGGTATGGCTCGGGTCTGATTTCAGCGGCAAAATGAGAGTGCAGCCGGCGCAGGTCTCCACCAAGGTCCGTGCAGGCAACTGTCAAGGGGGTTTCCTGGCCACTTGTCGCAGAGAGTCTCTTCTGGGCTCCCTCTATGAGCAACCGTGCCGCAGCCTCATCAACACCCTTTATGGATGCGATATATCTGCACGAGCTGGCCTTGATTTCTTTTGCAAGAGCGTCACTGACGTAAAGAGTACCGTCGAGATCGAAAATTATGGTCTTTACATCCGCGAACAAGGATTACAAAACCTTTCTGCCGGAAAATTACCGCGGCATACGCCGGCATGCGCGACAAAATTTACAAGTACATACAGTACAGGACAATCTTTCACAAGACTTCCGCACAAGTCTTCCAATGGGAAAGATAACGGCAGTTTTACGGAAAGCGGGATCAACCCCGTAGAGGCCCGAATAAAGGGGCTTCAGCATACAGGATATCTAACAATCTGTCAATAAGGGCCCATACAACTTGCACATCTCATGCACTGCCTTCCTGACATCGTCTCTCAGCTTTTCCGGCTCGAGGATTTCGGCACTGTCACCAAAGGAAAGGACCCAGGAAACAATTTCCATCACTCCTCCGGCTTCAAATGCCAGAATAATGCTTCCATCACTTTGTTTCTCGATGCTCTGGGTCGGGTGCCAAACCCTGTCATGAATTGTATGGGCTACCCGCGGGGAGAAACGCACCCTGACCGGCATCGGGGTTTCCCCGACAATCCCGAAGGCCGTTTTGAATTGCTGCTCGGGGCTGAAGTCCTCGGGGATCTCAAACCGTTCCCTGGACACCTCGACAGTCGATATCCTTTCCACCGCAAAGGTACGCAATGCCTGCCTGTTATGGGCGAAGCCGAGAAGGTACAAACCACCCTTGTAGGACACCATGGTATACGGGTCGATTTTGTAGCTTGCTTTCGCACCGCTCCCGCCTGTCGTGTATTCGAGCATCAGTGAATACTGAAACAGGAGGGCTTCACGGACCGTTTTCAGGGTTTCCGAGGCCTTTGCGTAATCCCTGCGCCCCTGCAGAACCGGCATCGATACCCCTGCAATACGCTCCATATGGGCGGCATATCTCGGAGGGAGTACGGAATTGATCTTTCCGTATATGGATTCCATGTCATCCTGGAACGGGGTCCCCTTGAGAAAGTCGAGCTGAGACCGGAGAAATGAAATGGTCATCAACTCCTGCAAGGTGAAGCTTATCGGCGGGATATCCTTGAACCTTGTCAGGAAGCGGTATGCCTTCCTGCCGTTCCGCCACTCGGAGACAAGAGGGTAGCCCGCCTCGTGGATAACGCTCAAATCCCGGTAAATTGTTCTCCGGTCGACACCCGTTTCCTCCGCAAGTTCTTCTACGGTAACACCATACCGCGCTTCGATCAGGCGGATGATATCGTGGACTCTCCCTGCCTGGGAATATTTTTTCTCCGGTTTGCCTTTTTTCATGAAACCACGCGCTTCCGCATCAATAGTTTTCGTGATAGCCGAGAACAACAAGGATGCAGCTCCCGTCGGCAATGACATTTACTCCATTTTCCCTGCACATGTCTACCGCTTTGGAGCTCTCCGCTCCCGGCTGCATCCAGATATTCACGATACCTTTCGTAATTGCCGCCGCGACTACCTGTTCCGTCACATGGGGAGGTGTTATTACTGAAATGCTCCTGACGTGGGAAGGAAGATCCATGATGTCCGCGACGCAATCAATCCCTTCGATTTTCGCCTCTTTCGGATTGACGGGAATAGCAACAAGACTATGCTGCTGATAGCATCTCATCACTTTGTTCCCATATTTGTCACGGTTCGCCGAGGCACCGACCACGCCAAAGGCCTCGGACCGCAGAAATCTGTCGATCTGTTCCTGAATGTTCATAATTGTCTCCCGCTTACCTGAGTTTCAGTTTTTTCATGATAATGCCGAGGTATTTATTGACCGGGTTACTTCTTGCCAATAAGGAAATCAACGGTTTTTGCCTTTTGCCGAGCTTTTCGAGTTCGTCGATGATCCTTTTTTCCGTGCCATACTTCAGGCCCTCCCTGAAAGTTTTCAGGGCTTCTTTCCTGTTCCCCTGGAAAAGAAAAATTCTGCCGAGATTAAGGTAATGGACAGGGTTCTCCGGATCCTTTTCCAGTGCTTCCCCGCACAGCATTATCGCCTTTTTGTATTGGCCCCTTTCCTTGGCAATGCAGGCAGCCAGATAGGAATGACAGGCTGGTCCTGCACCCCCGTGGGAAGCCTTCTCGAAACACACAAGTGCCGAAAGCCAGTTTCCCCTGTCGGCGGCCTCAACCCCTTTTAGGAATAATGCTTCGGATTCTGTCAAATTCATGCTCGCCACTCTCTATTATAAACATTTCCGAAAGCCTTGAGGTATTCCTGGCGGAGACGATCTCCGGCATGGTTGTCGATGACATCCCAGGGGAGAGTATCACCGGGGATGATATTCCTGTATACCATGGCGTCGGTATTCAGCCGTAGTTCTTTTGCCGCACGCCTCCAGTTTCCCAGCCGGCTGTTCTGTATCAGGAAAGTGGAAAGCCGCCGGTCTCCCCGGGACAGAAGCGCCTGAAGATATGCGTCCCGCAGACTTTCCAACTTCATCTTGACATTTGAGAGCCTGCCAAAGGCATTCTGAAGATAGTTTGCCTTCTGCTCAAGTGATTTGAGGTTTTCCATGCCGCACCATTGGAATGGAGTAGAAGGCTTTGGAACAAAAGGATTGACGGAGAGAATCACTTCACCCAGCCTTCCTCTTCCCCTCGCAGCCTCGATTACCATCTCCCGGATTCGCTTCACCAGGCCCACCAATTCCAGGAGATCCCCGTCCGTCTCTCCAGGAAGGCCGATAATGAAATACAGCTTGAGGTTCAGGATGTCTTTCCGGATCAGCCGGTCGCAGGCTGACAGTATCTGCTCTTCCGAAATGTTTTTCCCGATGAGGTCCCGCAGACGCTGGGAGCCGCCCTCCGGCGCCAGCGCAATCGTCCTGTGACCGCTCGCCTTCAGAACATCGATCATTTCCTCGTCCAATCCGTCAATCCTCAGGGACGAAACCGAAACCTTGCCCCCGCACTCCAGAATATGGCGGGATAGCTCGCCTATACCGCGAAAGTCGGAAACCGCTGCAGCGACCAGGCCCACCTTGCGTCGATGCTTCAGCCCTTCGGCAACCTCCTTTTTGAGGCTTTCGAGGGAACGCTGCCGGTACGGCAGGTACATGTATCCCGCTGCACAAAAACGGCAGCCATGGGGGCACCCACGGGACAATTCCACCAGGTACATGTCGGAAAACTCCGTTTCCGGGGAAAGAATCACCGTGGTCGCGCCAGCCAGGTCGAGATCAGCCGACCACACCCGTTTTACGCGCGACGGCACCCCCTCGGTGCAGGTAATGGCGGTCACGCGGCATTCGTCGTAACTGAAAGAATAGAATCGGGGCACATAGATCCCCGGCAGCTGCGCCGACTTTTGCAGAAGAGTCGTTCGATCAGGGACTGTTTCATTTTTCAGCAGGTCGAGGAATGGCCACAGCACGGCCTCCCCCTCTCCTATGCAGATAAGATCAAGAAAATCGGCAACCGGCTCCGGATTGAGCGTCAATGCCGCTCCGCCGCCCATGACCAGCGGGCTTTTCTCTCCCCTTTCGGCGGACAGGGGTGGGATTCCGGCGAGATCAAATATTGCGGGTATATTAAGGTAGTCATTCTCGAAAGAGACAGAAAAAGCGATGATATCGAAGTCGGACAGGGGTCGCTGTGATTCCAGGGAAAGGAGACGGCTTGCGGATTTTTCATACTCCCTCAACTCTCTCGAATCGGGCAGAAAAGCCCGTTCGCACAGTATGTCGGGGGAGGAATTGAACAGTGCGTAAACAGCCTGAAATCCGAGGTTGCTCATGGCAACGGCATAGTGGTTCGGATACACGAGACACACCGTCACTTTGCCGCCCCACTTCTTGTGGGCTATCCCCGTTTCCGCAGCGAGGGTCTTTCGATATTTCTCGATTATTTTCCATGACATGGGAAAAAAGTAGCATGGATGCGAACAGTTTGGAAGGGGAAAAAAACCCCCGGCCTTCCCGTGGAGGGGGAACGAATGAAGGCCGGGGAAATGAAAACGTGTGAAAGGACGGCGGATACCGTCGTTCCGATTACCGGTTGCCGGAACAGGACCGTGAGGGTCGGGATGATGATATCCGGCGACCCCGCGTAAGGGCAAAGAAATTCTTTCCTACTAGTCTACCGATTTCCGGAGGAATGTCGGAATGTCGTACTGGTCATCCTCATCAATGAAGAAACCGCGCTGCTGCCTGGAAAAGGCATCGGGCTGCTGCTTCTGCCTGTTGCGGATAAAGGCCGGGATCTCCCGGTTTATTTCTGTTTTCTCGGAAAACTGCGCAACGTTGTTTTTCAGTTCCTTCCTGGTTTTTTCCACATCGAAACGGTCTCCGAAACCGGTGGCAATGGCCGTAATTTTCACAAAGTCGTTGAGATCCTCATCGATGACCAGACCGACGATGATATTGGCGTCTTCATGAACCTTTTCGTGGATTATGCGGCTTGCGGCCAATACCGATGCCCATCATTGCCATGCCCCTTTCGCTCATGATGGCCTTGACATCGGCAAAGTCGACGTTGATGAGGCCGGAGGTCGTAATCAGGTCGGATATACCCTGTACAGCCTGACGGAGCACATCGTCGGAAGGTTTGAAAGCGTCCAGAATCGACATCGATTTCCCTGCCAGTCCCAGGAGACGGTCATTCGGTATGACGATAAGGGAATCGACATGCTTTTTCAGTTCGGCAACGCCATACTCAGCCTTGGTAAGTCGCTGCTTTCCCTCGCGTGTAAATGGTTTTGTCACCACCCCGACAGTCAGGGCGCCCAGTTCCTTTGCCACATCGGCAATTACCGGGGCTGCGCCGGTACCGGTGCCGCCACCCAAACCCGCGGCGACGAAAACCATATCGGCTCCGCTCAGCATTTCCGCCAGCCGTTCACGGTCCTCAACGGCAGCCTCTTTTCCCATTTCCGGATTCGCCCCGGCTCCCAGACCCTTGGTGGACTGGCCGCCAATCTGTATTTTCACCGGTGCCTTGGACATGCGCAGCGCTTGCACATCGGTATTGGCGACTATGAAATCGACACCGTGAATGTTGCAGTTGATCATGGTGTTAACTGCGTTGCCACCGCCTCCGCCTACTCCGATAACCTTGATTTTCGCACTCTGGTCAATGCTTTCATCAAATTCGAACATCTTTTGCCCCCTTTTTTTTAATAGCCGTCATTGAATGTAATCAGAAGAACTCACCAAACCATTCCCTCATCCTTCTTGTCACCCGTCTGAAAACGTTGTCATCCGTCTGCACTGTGGGAAATTCGCGTATTCCCAGGTTCTTGCTTCCATACACCACCAGGCCGACACCGGTTGCATGAATCGGTGAGTTCACCACATCGACGAGTCCGCCGATATTCTGCGGTAAGCCCCGGCGCACTGGAAGGTTGAAAATCTGTTCGGCCAGTTCGGGAGTCCCCTCGAGAATTGAAGTGCCGCCGGTGAGCACCACGCCGGATGCAATCCTGTCCTCATAGCCCGACTTCACGATTTCCCTGTTCACCAGGGTAAAAATCTCTTCCATGCGCGGCTCAAGTATCTCGGCAAGAAGCTGACGGGAAAGGACCCGCGGCTTTCTTCCGCCAACACTCGGGACTTCGATGGTTTCATCTTTGCCCACGATGGAGGAAAAACAGCACCCGTATTTCTTCTTGATCTTCTCGGCCTCCGCCATAGGCGTGCGGAGCCCTACCGCAATATCGTTGGTCAGATGATTGCCGCCAAGAGACAGCACGGAGGTATGCTTGATTGCGCCGTCGACAAAAATGGCGATATCGGTCGTTCCACCTCCGATATCAATCAGCGCCACCCCTATCTCCTTCTCTTCAGGAGAGATCACTGCCTCGGATGAGGCTAGCTGCTCAAGAACGATATCGGCAACGTCGAGGCCCGCCCTGTTGCACGATTTGATTATATTCTGGGCGCTTGCAACAGCACCGGTAACAATGTGAACCTTGGCCTCCAGACGCACTCCGCTCATTCCCAACGGCTCGCGGATTCCATCCTGGTCATCGATGATGAACTCCTGAGGGAGAATATGGATGACTTCACGGTCCATCGGGATGGCTATCGCCTTGGCCGCATCGATAACCCTGCGGACGTCGTCAGAGGTTACTTCCCTGTTCTTGATGGCTATCACGCCCTGGGAGTTGAAACCCTTGATATGACCACCGGCAATACCCGCATAGACCGATTTGATCTCGCAGCCGGCCATGAGTTCGGCTTCCTCCACCGCCTTCTTGATGGATGCAACCGTGGTTTCGATATTGATCACCACTCCCTTGCGCAAGCCGCGTGAAGGACTTGTGCCGATCCCGACAATATCGACACCATCTTCGGTGACATTCCCGACAATGGCACAGATCTTCGTGGTACCGATATCAAGTCCTACAATCAGATTTTCCCTCCTGTTAGACATGGGCCCCCCTTCTCATTCAAACCTTTTTTACCACAATTTTATCATTATAGTTCAAATCAATATATTCAAGCTCCGGCAGTTGTGTCGACAATTCCTTGTATATCCTTGCGAGACGGGTGAGTTTTTCCGGAAAATTCCCATTACCCAGCTTGACCGGTACGCCCCCCTGAGCCGTAAACAAGGTGTATCCATACCCCTTGTCCACATGAATCTCCGAAATATCAGCCAATTTGAAGACCGTCCCCGCCTTGAGAAGGTCTGCCAACTGGAGGGCCGTCTTCAGCATAACCTTGCATCCGGCCGGATCCTTGGAGAGATCCTCACCCGTAATGCCTGTTATGACCGGAAAATCGAGATTATCCCCCTTCGTAAGGGGTTTGAAGATCTCACCTTTCCCATCAAGGTAATACAGATACCCCATATTCACGACTGCCGCAGGTTCCCACTCAGTAATCTCGATGGAGAGAGTACGGGGGAAGTATCGATTGACCCTTACTTTCTCTACCCACGGGTTTTTCTTTATCTGCGCGGCCACACGCCGCAGGTCGAGACGAAGCATCGAATCCCCGGGCTTAACCCCGGACAGGGCAATAATTTCTTCTCGTTTGAGCCTCTTGGACTTCGACGCCTCTATTTTTTCCAGCCTGAAGAACGTGGCCCGTGCCAGAAGTTCATATGTTTCAAGACAGACGACAACCAGAATCGCTGCAATTGCAAGAACACTGGCTATACGCGCGCCTCGTTTGAGAAACCGCCGGTAATTTATCGGCTTGCGCGACTTCTTCTGCTTTTTGGGCCGGTTCCTGTTTTGCAGCCTCTGTTTTTTGTGATTCAGGTCTCGCATGGCTCAGTATTCAACCACCTATTTTCAGGGAAGCGGAAACCGCTATTCTCTCAACGAGCTCCTCAAAATCTATGCCGGACCCTTGCGCTATTTCCGGCAATAGGCTTGTAGCTGTCATTCCCGGCAAGGTATTCACCTCGAGAACGTAACATTCTCCAATGTCCGTAATCAGCAGGTCGACACGGCTGTAATCGGAACAGCCAAGCGCCCGGTGTGCGGCAAGCCCCATGTCGAGGGCGGTCCGGTACAATACCTCCGGAAGACGGGCCGGATAGATGTGCTCCGCCATGCCGGGCGTATATTTCGCTTCAAAATCGTAAAACTCGTTCGCCGGCACGATCTCGATCGCCCCGAGAGCCTGATCCGCAAGGATCCCTACCTGAATCTCCCGGGCCGCAATAAACCGTTCGACGAGGATCTCGTTATCATATGCAAAAGCAAGCTCCAGCGCGGGGCCGATCTCCTGCGGTGTAGCCACAATGCTTATCCCCACCGATGAGCCTTCCTGACAGGGCTTTACAACCACGGGAAAGGGAAACCCCATGGACTCCGCATCGCAGGATTCACCCTTTCGCAATACGATGTACGGGGCAACTTTTAGACCTGCAGCCTGAAAAGCCGCCTTCGCATGGATCTTGTTGAGTGCGAGGGCGCTCGCCAGCACACCGGAGCCGGTATAGGGGATGCCCATCAGCTCAAGCACTCCCTGGATCGTCCCATCCTCACCATACCGCCCATGCAGCGCGATAAAGGCAACATCGACCTGCTCCCGTTCGAGCACCCGGGAAATGTCACGGCCCACGTCGATGGCTACTGTTTTATAACCTCTCGAAACGAGAGCCTCGTGAACAGCGGCGCCGCTTTTCAATGATACTTCCCGCTCCTGGGAAAGGCCCCCCAGCAACACTCCAACTTTTTTTGTTTTCAGTTCTTCTCTGGTCATGAGTGGCAACTTTCTGTCATTTCAGGGATTCGCGACCGGAATTCTCATGGAATCAATCCGTTCCCGATATCTTTACTTCTTCCTCGAGGGTAATACCGGTCATTTCTCTCACTCTAGACTTGATGAGTTCCCCCAGTCGGAGGAAATCGGATGCTTTTGCGCCACCGCGGTTGACCAGAAAGTTCGTGTGAACCTCCGACACCTGCGCTCCACCCATGCGGTAGCCACGGAAACCCGCTTCGTCGATGAGGCGCCAGGCAGGTTTTTCCGGCGGGTTCTTGAAGAAGGAGCCCGCATTCGGAAATCCCACCTGCTGGGTTGATTTGCGATGGGCCAGAAAAGCCTCGACCCGTTGTGAAATTAACGATTTTTCTTCACTCTCGAGCCTGAATAGAGCGCCAAGGACAATCTCTCCGGGATCCAGCTTCAAAAAGCGGTACCCGAACTCACATTGATCCTTTCTCTTCTTTGTGATGGCGCCATGCACAAGGGAAACGATCTCTTCCACCCTGTCCATAATTGCATGTCCACCCGCGCCGGCGTTCATTGCCAGGGCTCCGCCGAGCTTGCCCGGTATCCCCGTGAGGAATTCCAGGCCTCCGAGGCCGCTCTCCGTCGCAAAGGCGGAAAGAATCCTGTTATCTACCCCGGCCCCGGCTCGAATACAATTCGAACAAGTATACTCCAAATGTGAAAAATCTTCCAGTGAGATTGCTACCACCGTCCCTGACCAGCAGATTGTATCCCCCGCCCACCACCAGGCAGGGTATCCCCCAACGGGAGAGGAATGTGCAAAGATTCAGCAGATCATCCTCGTCCACCGAGGGTGAGGACGATGTCACCCGGTTTCAGTATTTGCAGCAGATGTTCATTAACTGCATCCCTGTTGGGGACGTACGCTACATCCTTCTGCCCATGCTTTTTAATGCTCTTATACAGGGATTCGGCGTTTACGCCTTCTATCGGAGTTTCCCCGGCCGGATAGATATCGGTAAGAACCAGCACATCGGCATCGTAGAACGACTTCACAAACTCATCGAAAAGCTCTTTCGTTCTCGAATAGCGGTGCGGCTGGAAGACGACCACGAGCCGCCGGTCCCATCCGCCCTTCGCCGCGGCAAGGGTGGCACGTATCTCCGCGGGGTGATGGCCATAGTCATCGACCACCATTACGTCGCCTATCTCTCCCTTGACCTGGAAGCGGCGTCCCACTCCGCCGAATTCCTGAAAACCCTCCTGGATCTTGCCGAAGGGAACGTTCAACTCCATTGCTACGGCGATCGTCGCAAGGGCATTCATAACGTTGTGGGCTCCCGGCATCCTGAAGGTTATCTCTCCAAGACGTTCTCCGCGATAATAGGCTGCAAACGAAGCGCTTCCGCCGGACATCCTGATCTCACCGGCACGGAAATCGGCCTGGGAACTGAGGCCATAGGTGATGAACCGTTTTTTCACCTGCGGGATGATGTCCGCAACGTTGCCGTTGTCGAGGCAAAGCACGGCAAGACCGTAGAAAGGAACCTTGTTGATGAACTCGACAAAGGTCTCCTTGATCTGATCAATGCCGCTGTAAAAATCCAGGTGGTCTGCGTCAATATTGGTAACCACCGCTATGGTCGGCGAGAGCTTGAGAAAAGAACCGTCGGACTCATCGGCTTCAGCGACCAGGAACTTCCCCTGTCCCAGCCTGGCGTTGGTACCTATGGAATTCAGTTTCCCGCCAATCACGATCGTGGGATCTATACCCGCGTGACCAAGAATGGTTGAAATCATCGACGTCGTGGTGGTTTTGCCGTGGGTTCCGGCAATAGCTATGCCATATTTCATCCTCATCAGTTCTGCCAGCATTTCGGCCCGAGGGATAACCGGTATGAGCCGTTCTTTCGCTTCCATAACCTCGGGATTGTCGTCCTTCACCGCACTCGATATGACAACTACATCAGCGTCGGCAATGTTCTCTCCGGCGTGGCCGTAAAATATCTCTCCCCCCAGGAGGGAAAGCCGCTCGGTGGTCTCCGACTTGCGCAGGTCCGACCCGGACACCTTGTATCCCAGGTTCAGCAGCACTTCCGCTATACCGCTCATACCGATGCCGCCGATTCCCACAAAATGTATTTTTTCAATTTTCCCGTACATGATGCCTCATTTGCCTGCCCCGCGAACGGGGCTATGGAGAGGGAAAAGCCGCTTTCGCGTCTTTGTCCTTTGTTTTAAGTTTTAAGTTTT
>JAGFXO010000148.1 GCA_017861285.1 Geobacteraceae bacterium
GAATCTTCCATACTCGTGGAATAGGAAAACCCCATCCCTGCCGACTTCAAAACCCTGATGCCGACACCGACCGGAGTGGAACACTTGAAGGTGTCTATCATCTGGTCTTTCACTTCGATGGAAAGGTTCCTGGAAGACCCGAAAGAAATTTCGTAACCGTCCGGGGTATGTTCCTTCAGCAGTTTCTCGATTGTGCACGCAATTTTCTCGATTTCCATCTCCGGCTTCCTTTTCCCCGACACCCCGCAAAGCTACTCCATGTCCATAATCATCGCAATCTCGTCGCAGTCGGGGAATTTCACGCAGTTGATACAGTCTCTCCAGACCTTGTGCGGCAATTCCGACTTGTCCACTACACGGAAACCTGTACGTCAAACAGAACACCTTTTTCAGCCCGAGTTCGTGCGCCTCGTCAAGACATGCCGTGACCAGCTTCGTGCCCAGACCTTTCCTGCCGACTTCTTCGGCCACAGCAACCGACCTGATCTCGGCGAGGTCCTCCCACATGATATGGAGGGCGCATGCACCGAGAAGCTTGCCGTCTTCTTCGATCACGTAAAAATCCCGGACCGACTCGTACAATTCCGATAATGAGCGGGAAAGCATCTCTCCCCTGTTTGCATAGTACGTCAAAAGCTTCTGGATATCCCTGATATCCTTGATGCGCGCCTTGCGAAGCATTTTTGCCCCCCGGATTTATTCAAAAATATTATTTCCGCACTACCCTTCTATTCCCGCCTCTTCGATCATCTCCCGCGCATGCTCCAGGGACCGTACGCTGATCTTCATTCCGCCCAGCATGCGCGCCATTTCCGCAACACGATCATCACCTTCCAGGGAAGTGACCCGGGAAACTGTTCGTCCTTCCTCAACGGACTTGTCCACTTTGAAGTGATGGTTTGCAAAGGCCGCGACTTGAGGAAGATGGGTAATGCACAACACCTGCTGTCTTTGTGCCACCTTCTTAAGTTTTTTCCCAACGAGAGCCGATACCGCCCCGCCGATTCCGCTGTCTACCTCGTCGAATACGAGAGTTGGAACGTCGCTTTCGGGATGCACCTGTTTCAGGGCCAGCATGAGACGTGACAGTTCGCCTCCCGATGCAATGCGTGAAAGGGGTTTCGGCGCCTCTCCGGGATTCGATGAAAACAGAAACTCAGCCCTCTCCATCCCAAAGGGACGCGGCTCGCCAAAAACCTCGAAGGAGACCTCGAAGAGTGCATTTTTCATTGCCAGATCGCGAAGTTCCTTCTCCATGGCATTCTTCAGGTTCAACGCGGCTTCACGTCTTTTCCCACCAAGGTCAACAGCCATCTCCGAAAGTTTTCTTTCAAGATCTGAAAGCGACTGATCGAGGTCATCCCGTCGCTGCACCCGGTTCGCAAGCTGTTCGATCTCCCGGTCCGCCTGCTCCTTGAAAGAAAGAATCTCTTCGACGGTAGGAGCGTACTTCTTTTTCAAACGGCCGATCAGATCGAGCCGGTCGTCAACTTCCCGCAAACGTTCGGGATCGATTTCTATTCCGGCGGAGTAGTCCCTCAGCGACAGACCCGCATCCTCAACCTGAATACAAATGCTGTTCAGTGCATCGATCATGCTGGAAAGGGAGTCGTCAACAGTTGCGATCTCGGCGATCTTTCCCTTTACGTCGGCCAGGAGCCCCAGAATGGTCCGGTCACCGCCGTAGAGCTCTTCAAAGGCCCAGCGGCTGTTCTGAAACAGTCTCCCGGCGTGTGCGAGAATTTGCCTTTCCTTCAACAGGGATTCCTCTTCTCCCGCTGTCAAACCGGCACTGGCGATTTCCGCGGACTGGAACGCCAGCAGATCCATGCGCCTTCCCGCATCGCGATCTCCTTCTTCAAGCTTTTTTATTTCGGCCCGGATCTTTGCGAACTCGGCAAACAGTCTGGAAAACTCTTCCTGCAGCGGCTTAAGCCCGCCAAACCCGTCAAGAAGCGCCGGATGATTTTCGGGCCGGGTCAGGGTCTGAGACTCATGCTGCCCATAGATATTCACCAGCATCCTGGATACTGCTGAAAGCCGGGCCGTAGTGGAAAGGCCCCCATTGAGGTATACGCGATTTTTGCCGGTTAGCGACACAACCCTCTTCACCAGCAGTTCCCCTTCGGCGTCAATCCCGGTTTCGGTCAGTTTTGCAACAATTTCAGGCTCCCCGGAGAGGTCGAAAATCGCTTCAACGACCGCTTCATCCTTACCGGTACGGATGATCTCAGCGGAACTTCTTCCGCCAAGGATAAGTTCGATGGCACCGATGATGATCGACTTGCCGGCTCCAGTCTCCCCGGTGAGAACATTCAGCCCGGAACCGAATGACAGCTGGAGGTTGTCAATTATGGCAAAGTTTTTTATGCACAGGTCAGTAAGCATGGATTTCCACTTTCTCCCTTACCTCTCTCCCCACTTCAGCTTGTTGCGCAGAACCTCGAAATAATCGGTGTCTGAAGACATGACCAGCCTGGTGCGGTGTTCCGACCGCTGGACTGTTATAACGTCCCGGTACTCGAGTTTTATTCCAACCTGTCCGTCAATGGTAAGCATGACGTTTTCCATCTTCGAATCGAGCGTTACCGTGATCATCCTTTCGGGAGCAACCACCAGGGGCCGGTTGGTCAGGGTATGCGGGCAGATGGGGGTAATAACGATACAGTCGATTGAAGGATCAATGATGGGACCGTTGGCGGAAAGGGAATAACCCGTTGAACCGGTAGGACTTGCCAGGATCAGCCCGTCGGCCTTGAAGGTTGCAAGGAAAGAACCGTTGACAAAGGCTTCCAGCGTTATGATCTTGGCCGGAGCCCCCTTATTGATGACTATGTCGTTCAGGGCCTCATGGCTGTAAACCGCCTCGCCGTCGCGCTGCAGGGTCACCTTCAGCATCATGCGTTCGGAGAGATTGTAGTCACAGTTGAGATACGATTCGAGTGCTGGGTATAGGCCTTCCAGAGTGATTTCCGTGAGGAAACCGAGGCTGCCGAGGTTGACACCCATGATGGGCACCTCCCTCGCTCCTACCAGACGGGCTACGGAAATTAGCGTACCGTCACCACCCAGAACGACTATCATATCGGCTTTTGGAGCAATAAGCGGGCCTTCCAACCCATCATCGAGTCCCAACCCTCGAGCAAGATTTTCCTCGACGAGAGGAATCAGTCCACGCTCCCGCAACCAGCGGACCAGTTCGCCGGCCACCCCCTGACAACGCGGGTCAAGTATTTTCGCAAAGATTCCGATTTTCTTCATAATAAAACTCTTTCAAGGAGAATGTGCAATTTTTACCATGAAATCATACGTATGTCCAACGTTAACACCTTGTTGCCTTGGCAGTCAATTCTCTATATACTTATTGTTACGAAGGAATCGTTTCTCATAGCCCTGAAAAAGGTAGTCAGCATGTCCAATCACCACTTTCTTCTGGAAAACAAAACTTCAGAAGTATTGACCGTGAAGAATTTCAAACGACTTTTCCTGAAGCATTTGGAGTATACCCTTGGCAAGGACAATTACTCAGCCACAAAAAACGATCTGTACCTTGCACTGGCCTACTCCATACGGGACCTGCTCGTGGAAAGGTGGAGGGAAACACAGCAGCTCTATTACCATCATGACGCCAAAAGAGTCTACTACCTTTCCATGGAATTCATGATCGGCAGATCCCTGGATAACAGCCTCATCAATCTCGGCCTCAAGGAAACATGGATCGAAGCCCTCAAGGAACTGGACCTGGATTACGAAACACTTGGTGATCTCGAATGGGATGCGGGACTCGGCAATGGCGGCCTCGGGCGACTTGCGGCATGCTTTCTCGACTCGCTGGCCACCATGTCGATACCGGCATACGGATACGGCATCAGATATGAGTATGGCATATTTCACCAGAAGATTGTGGATGGCGCTCAGGTTGAAATACCGGACAACTGGCTGCGATATGGAAACCCCTGGGAATTCAGCCGCCCCGAACATCTTCATCTGGTCAGATACTACGGGAACGTGGTAACCGGAAAAGACGACAGCAGCACCGGCATCAAATACTGGGTAGATACGGAGGACGTTATGGCCATGGCCTACGACCTGCCTATTCCCGGCTATGGCAATAATATCGTTAATACAATGCGTCTCTGGAGTGCAAAGGCGACCCGCGAATTCGACCTGCATTTCTTTATTGAGGGGAAATATATCGAAGCGGTTCAGAAAAAGATGCTATCGGAAAATATCTCCAAGGTGCTCTACCCTTCTGACAATATCATTGAAGGGAGGGAACTCCGCCTGAAGCAGGAATATTTCCTCGCCTCCGCAACCGTACAGGATATCTTGTACCGGTTCAGAAAAATGCACCGGGAAATCGATTCGCTTCCGGAGAAAGTCGCCATACAACTGAACGATACGCACCCGTCCCTTGCTATCCCCGAACTGATGCGCATACTCCTTTCCCATGATCGGCTCGATTGGGAAAAGGCATGGGACATAACGGTACGAACATTCGCTTACACCAATCACACCATTTTGCCGGAGGCTCTCGAGTCTTGGCCGGTATGGCTTTTCGGCAAGGTCCTTCCGTACCACCTGCAGATTATCTACGAGGTAAACGAACGTTTCCTCGCGGAGGTAAGGCAGCGCTTTCCCGGAGATACCCAGCGTCTCATGCGCATGTCAATCATTCAGGAAGGCCCTGAAAAGAGGATACGCATGGCGCATCTTTCGATCCTGGGAAGTCATTCGGTCAACGGCGTTTCGAAGCTGCACACGAGAATCCTCAAAGAGGAAGTATTCCGTGATTTCCATGAAATGTATCCCGAAAGGTTCAATAACAAGACCAATGGCATAACCCAGAGAAGGTGGCTGAATCAGGCAAACCCGGACCTTTCCGGGCTGATATCCGGCGTTATAGGCAATGGTTGGCTTACAAACCTCGAAGAACTGAAAAATCTGGTGCCCTTTGCGGAAGACGGGAAATTCCTTGCGCGGTGGCGTCAGATCAAGCAGCAGAACAAGGCGAGGCTTGCCGAATATATATCCAGGCACAACAGAATCGTTGTGTCTGTAGACTCGCTGTTCGATTGCCATACCAAAAGGATTCACGAGTACAAACGGCAGGTGCTGAACGTACTTCACATAATTACCCTCTACAATCGCCTGAAGGAAACATCCCCTGCCGATTTCACCCCGAGAACATTCATCTTCAGTGGCAAGGCGTCGCCTTCCTATTTT
>JAGFXO010000149.1 GCA_017861285.1 Geobacteraceae bacterium
CTCTGTACAAATTGTGCCCAGTTGAAAATCCGGCGCAACTTGATTGCCGTGGGCGGAATTTTTACCCCCATGATCTCGTCGCCCGCCTTGACGGAAGCAAGTGCATGGCTGGTGGGACAGATACCGCAGATGCGGTTCGTTATGCCCGGCATCTCGTAAAAAGGACGCCCGATACAGAATTTCTCGAAGGCACGAAATTCGACGACATGCAGTTTGGCATCGCTTACTGAACCGGCGTCATCCAGTTGTATGGTGACTTTTGCATGGCCTTCAATCCGGGTAACGGGTTCGATATGTATTTTCTTTGCCATAGCGATTATGCTCCTTCTGCTCGATTAGCCAAACGTGATCGATTCCGCCGGCAATTGCGGTTTTTCTCCGGCAAGGAGGGCGGCGACAACCTTGTAAATGCGGTCCGGGTCCGGCGGGCAGCCGGGAAGATAGACATCGATGGGCACGAGCGCATGCAGCGGATGCACCTTGGGCAAAAGGACGGGCAGGATATCAACCGACTCCGGACCTTTTGGAATGCTGCCCGGTCCTGCCTGATACACTTTGGTCAGGACGTCGTCAATATCCAGTTTGTTGCGCAACTGCGGAGTGTTGCCGGTGACTGCGCAGTCACCGAAACTGATAACGATCTTGGTTCGTTCCCTGATCTGCAGTAGCAATTCAAGGTTTTCGGTATTGCATAATGCACCCTCGACGAGCACCACATCCACATCATGGGGATATTCTTTCGCATCAACGAGCGGACCGTAGACCAGTTCGATGTGCTCCGCCAGATCGATCAGTTTCTCGTCTATGTCGAGAAGACTCATGTGACAGCCGGAACAGCCGCCCAACCAAACGGTTGCCAATCTAACTTTAGTTGCCATTGCGGTATCCCTTCACAGCTTTTAGTATTGGACACAAATAGCCGCTAAACGCGCTTTTTCACAAGCTCCACTGCTTCTTTTCCCGTCCTTCTTTGATCCAGCGCACGAATCCGACATCCTTCTCCATTTCCGCAACAGTGGATCCTTTCCAGAAGAGTGTTCCGGTAGGACACACATTCACGCACTTGCCGCATTTCGTGCAGGTCGTACTGCCGCCCCATTTCTGGTGCATATCTATGATGATCCTGCTGTCGACACCTCGCCCCTGCATGTCCAGGGTATGGGCGCCCTCTATCTGGTCGCAGGCGCGGATGCACCGGGTGCAGCTGATACAACGGTTGTGGTCAAGCCCGTTTCTCTCATGGGTCAGGTCTATCGCGGGCATGTCCGGGCAGCGATATTCAAAGCGCGTATGGTCAACGCCGAGTTCCGCGCATCGCGCCCTGAGTTCGCAGCTGCCGTTGGCTACACAAACGGAACAGATGTGATTACGCTCGGAAAGCAGCATTTCCAAAATCATTTTCCGGTATTCCTTCAGACTTTCCGTATGGGTCTGGACAACCATACCGTCCTGGGCCTCCGTCGTGCACGCCGGCATGAGCCTTCTGGCGCCTTCCACCTGAACCAGGCAAAGCCTGCAGGCGCCGATGGGAGTCAGGCCGTCCAGATGGCAGAGCGTGGGAAGATCGACGCCGTTCTGGCGGCACGCCTCAAGAAGGGTGGCACCGGAAAGTGCACTTACCTCTTGGCCATTTATCGTCAAAGTAATCACTGACATCGCCATACCTCCGATTACGATTTAGCGGCTTCCCTGATGCGTCGCGGCAGTTCCTTCATGAGTTCCGCCAACGGCACTTCTTTTATCTGGCATACGCCGACCGGGCAGCGTCTTTCCCTGATGTGCGCCTCGTATTCTTCGCGGAAATAGCGCAGCGTACTCAAAACGGGGTTCGGCGATGTAAAGCCGAGACCGCATAAGCTGGTATCCTGGACCATCTTGCCCATTTCCTGGAGTTTTTCCAGGTCGTCCATCACCGCGCTGCCGTTACAGATTTTCTCCAGTATGCGCAGCATCTGCGAGGTGCCGACACGGCAGGGCACGCATTTTCCGCAGCTTTCATCCCGGCAGAAGTCCATGAAGAACCGTGCAACGTCGACCATGCAGCTCCTGTCATTCATAATGACGAGTCCGCCGGAACCCATGATGGAACCGAGCGCGGCGAGGTTTTCGTAATCTATCGGCGTATCCAGATACGCCGCCGGTATACAGCCGCCGCTCGGCCCTCCTGTCTGGGCCGCCTTGAATCCGGCTCCCTTCGGTATTCCGCCGCCGATATCGAACACCACCTCGCGCAGCGTGATGCCCATGGGGACTTCTATGAGACCGGTATTGTTGATCTCGCCGGCAAGGGCGAAAATCTTGGTGCCCTTGCTCTTTTCCGTACCGATACCGGCATACCAGTCACCGCCCCGATTGATGATCGGAGCGATATTGCCGAAGGTCTCCACATTGTTTATCAGGGTGGGACATCCCCAAAGCCCGCTGTTGGCGGGAAAAGGTGGACGCGGATAAGGCTGGCCGCGCCTGCCCATGACCGAAGTCAGCAAAGCGGTTTCCTCGCCGCAGACGAAAGCTCCGGCCCCGAACCGTATATCTATGTGGAAATTGAAGTTGCTGCCGAAGATGTGGTTGCCGAGGATTTCCGCCTTTTCCGCCATTTTGATCGCTTTCCTGAGCCTCTCGGCTGCCAGCGGATACTCGGCTCGAACGTAGATAAATCCCTGGTCGGCACCCACGGCATATGCCGCAATGGCCATGCCCTCCAAAACGAGGAAGGGATCCGACTCCATGGTCGTGCGATCCATGTAGGCACCGGGGTCGCCTTCATCGCCATTGGCGACCAGGTATTTTTTGTCTCCCTTGGCCTTCCGCACGAGATCCCATTTCAGGCCCGTGGGGAAACCGCCGCCACCGCGTCCGCGCAGCCCGCTTTTCTTGATTTCATCCACGACCTGCTCGGGGGTCATGTCCTCAAGGACCTTCAGCAAGGCGGTATACCCCCCTGCTCCCACGTATGATTCGAGGCTTTCCGGATCGATGGAGGCGCTGTTTGCAAGCACCACCTTGAGCTGCTTGGCAAAAAACGGCAAGTCTTTCGGCAGAACGTTGCTCGTGAGCACTTCGTTTCCGAGGGCGTGCTTTGCAAGGATCTGGACCGCAAATTCGGGAGTCACGTTTTCATATATTACATCTTCCTGCCCGGCCCTCCGCACGGTGACCAGAGGCCCACGACTGCAGGGGCCCACGCACCCCGTGCACGTCACATCTATCTCGGCGTCCAGATTCCGCGCTTTTACCGCATCCACCAGCGCTTTGCGAACCCCCTCCGCTCCCGACGAAATGCAGGGGGTGCTGTAACATACGAGCAAACGACAACTGAAGGCTTTGCGTTTCTCCTGCTCCTTTTGGGCCATAGCCTGTAGTTCTTCGCGAGTCATTGTCTATCATCCTCCTGCAGGTGCGGTTATCAGCCTTTGACCAGCTTTTTGCATTGATCCAGCATGGATTCGGGAGTCTGGCGGGCATGCACCTCGCCGTCCAGGATGATCATCGGCGCCAGGCCGCAGTTCCCGAGACAGCGGGCTATATTGATGCTTAACTTGCCGTCAGCGGTAGTTTCCCCCGCCTTCACGTCAAACTCTTTCTCGAGTGCTTCCACGATGTCCCCCGCCCGCTTGACGAAGCAGGCTGTGCCCATGCAGACAGTACAGGTGTGTTCCCCCTGGGGCTTGAGATTGAAAAAGTGGTAGAACGTCGCAACCCCGTAAACCCAGCTTGGAGGCAGCTTCAGCTCATGTGCTACATACTTCATCGTATCGTCGCTCAAGAAACCGAACGTCTCCTGGGCCGAATGCAGTACCTCGATCAGAGCATCCTGACTGTATTGACATCGTTTCAGCGTACGGTCCACCTGCACATAGGGAGAGTCACCGGCGGGTTTGGCTTTCTCAGCCGCCCCCCCCTTCTTTTCCGCCCCTATTTTTGCAAGTTCCTCAGCCTGACGCTTCAGGGCGGCACCGGTTGCCTTGGCGTCAGCGGTCCCAGTCCCCTGCCTGATGTATTCCAGACCTTTATCCTCTGTGTTTTCCGCGCTCATACAATCCTCCCGGGGGTCAATACAGGCCCCCCAGATATCACATCATGGAGAAGACCGAATTTCCCCAAAGTCGGTACAATCAGAAAGAAACACCATTATTTTCAATTTGGCTGTACATTTGAAAAAAAAAGTATTATTTTTGCAAAATTGGACCATGCGGTTTTTACAGGGAACTTCCTTATATAGTGTATTTCGCTTTTATTCGATGTCAAGAGGCGCCAAAACAATTTACCGTCACTAAACCCTTTAATTTTAAAGGCAATTAGACGCCACTGGCAAATATGGACCGCTCTGCTTTCTCCGTATTTCCTTCCCTGAACGGCAGGTACGGATACCAGGAGCGATAACCGTCAACAAATTTTACTTTGAATAAAATACGGTATATTTTCAGAGAAATTCCATCAGTATGAAGCACTTTGTTAAACATCGAAGGAGGATTGGGAAACCATGGAAGCACCCAACGAAAATGTAAAGAAAATGCTTGAAACGGTGCATGCTGCACATGAATGCATTGCTTTTCTGCAGACGGCACTTTTGCAGAACTCCCCGACCCCATTGAAGGCATGCCGGGAGAAAACTGCGTTTATCAAGAAAGCGGATACGGAATTGACCGGCAAAATTACGCGCCTTGCCAAAGAAGACCCGGCATACAGGGTCTATCTTTCAGGTCCGCAGCTTCTGTCAAGGATCGGGGAGAACATAGAAAAACTGGACGAGACAGTCAGCAGGAAGATTAAAGACGATATTCTTTTCAGTGACCGTGCTGTTTCGGAGTTGACAATCCTGTTCCGGAGGCTCGGGGAAATCCTGAAAAGCACGGCCGACCTGTTGGAAACCAGGAATCAGGTTCTCATTCGGCACATAGGGGAATGTGAGGAGGATGTGGTAAAAAAGGCGCTGGAATACGCGACACACCACGAGGAAAGGCTTATCGAAGGG
>JAGFXO010000150.1 GCA_017861285.1 Geobacteraceae bacterium
GGAAAATGTTGACTCCGTGGCCCGGAGGGTCCAGAGGTTGCGATGGCACATGCGGATGAAAACCGGCTTTGACCCCGGCTCCGTGAAGATCCCCGAGCGGTTCAAACAGGTGGTCACCTGGAAGGGTCCGATTGATACAAATTATCTGGATACTTTGCAGAAGACCTACGCTCAAAGGATCCGGAATATGGCAACATCAGAAGAAAGCAGCTCTTCCTGAACGGGCTGCATCAAAAAGGAGGATGGGTAAAAGGCAGGGTTATTATAGCTCTGCCGTTTGTTTTGAGTATTCATATTTGGATGTTGGCTGCTATGTCAAAAAGTGCCCACTATTCTGCAAAGAGGGGTGAATATCTCAAGGCATGAATAGTTTGTCTTACTTAATGAAGGTTACACATTGTAAGGGCCTCTCTTTACATATGTTAATGGTAGTAATGTGCGTAAATCACACTCTAGAATTTACGCATGTTTTCATAAGTAATATGCAATAGTCCCGCTTGCTGCATCTAACACATAGTCTTCAGTTTTCTTCCCGGAATACCTACCACAACATCTGGCAAGAGGTTCTCACTTATCGGTCAGTTTGCTCTGGAAAATACTTATAGACAATCATGTCAGAAACCATATAATCACACATCAGCGAGAGGAAATCAAACGCAAGACCATGCGCTCAAAGTGGAAATATAACTGTTCTATTGGTCTTGCATAACAAAAAAAGAGGATATACATCTTGCGCTAAACCATCTCCTAGCTTTTTATCCTCTCTATCTAAAACCTTTTGTAAACATACATGCCAGGAGTTAATTTTATGAAACGTAGTACTGTTCGAGCAACATTTAGCCTCGCGATGGGTACGGCCTGCGCAGCAACAGCCGGGGCGCAGACACTGTCTGATCGCACAACGCTTCCGATTGCGGAGCCGAAGTACCCGCACAGCACCGAGCTCGATGTCCGGAATGTTATGCCCCCACCGCGGTTTGCGGTAAAAGCACCGGCCGGCGCCCCAAACGTGCTCATCATCCTCATCGACGACATGGGGTTCGGCCAGTCCAGCGTCTTCGGAGGACCCATCAACATGCCGACAGTGGAACGACTGGCTAGGAGTGGCCTCCGATATAACATTTTTCACACAGCAGCCCTGAGTTCACCGACACGGTCAGCCCTCCTTACCGGCCGAAATCACCATACGAATAATACGGGTTCGGTCATGGAGACCGCCACGGCGTTTCCGGGGAACACCGGGCAGCGTCCCGAAAGTGTAGCCCCTCTGGCGACGATGCTGCGGTACAATGGTTACACAACCGCTGCATTCGGGAAGAGCCACGAAACCGCTGCCTGGGAAGTCAGTCCCTCCGGACCGACCGACCGCTGGCCGACCCGCAGCGGCTTTGACAAATTCTACGGGTTCATGGGGGGAGAAACGAACCAGTGGGCGCCGGCCGTCTATGACGGCATGACAAAGATCGAGGTGCCAAAAGATCCGAATTACCATTTCATGAACGACATGACGAATCAGGCGATCAAATGGGTGCAATCGGTTAAGTCTCTTACGCCGGAGAAGCCGTTTTTTATCTACTTCGCACCCGGTGCAACGCATGCGCCGCACCATGTGCCTAAAAAATGGATCGACAAGTACAAGGGAAAGTTTGACCAGGGGTGGGACAAGCTGCGGGAAGAAACACTCGCGCGCCAGATAAAACTGGGGGTGGTGCCGGCGGGCACGAAGCTCCCGCCCAAGCCGGCCGCTATAAAGGACTGGGATAAGCTGACTGCGGATGAAAAGAAACTCTTTACCCGCCAGATGGAGGTGTTCGCCGGATTCGGTGAGTACACGGACACCGAGATCGGACGGCTCGTCGACGCCATCGGAGACATGAATCAGCTCGACAATACGCTGATCTTCTACATTGTCGGTGACAACGGGGCAAGCGCCGAAGGGGGCATGGCCGGCCTGTTCAACGAGATGACCTACTTCAACGGGGTGCAGGAAACCGTCGCGGACATCCTGAAGCACTACAACGAGCTGGGCGGTCCGAACACTTACAGTCACTATGCTGCGGGCTGGGCCGTTGCCGGAGATACGCCCTTTACCTGGACCAAGCAGATTGCCTCGAATTACGGTGGCACACGGAACGGGATGGTTGTCCACTGGCCAAAGGGAATCAAGGGGAAGGACGAACTCCGTTCACAGTGGCACCATGTTATCGATATTGCCCCTACAATCCTGGAGGCAGCAGGTCTGCCGGAGCCGAAGGTGGTGAACGGTATTCCCCAGACCCCCATCGAAGGGGTGAGCATGCTGTACACCTTCAATGACGCCCATGCAAAGGACCGCCATCAGACCCAGTACTTCGAAATCTTCGGCAACCGCGCTATTTACCATGATGGCTGGCTTGCCGGCACGATCCACAAAGCGCCATGGGAGTCAAAGCCCCGGGCTACTCTCGAGAACGATACCTGGGAGCTCTACGACACGCGCAATGACTTCAGCCTGGCAAACGACCTTTCGAAGCAGAACCCGGCAAAGCTCAAAGTGATGCAGGACCTGTTCATGAAGGAAGCGGTCAAGTATTCCGTGCTTCCCATCGATGATCGTGGTGTTGAACGCATGAATGCAACCCTGGCCGGGCGGCCCGACCTGATGGCTGGTCGGACGTCGCTCACAGTTTATGAGGGTATGATTGGAATGTCTGAAAATGTGTTCATCAACACCAAAAACCGTTCCCATACAATAACCGCCGATGTCTCTATTACCGAAGGCGGCTCAAACGGGGTGATTCTTTCCCAGGCCGGTCGGTTCGGTGGCTGGAGCTTGTATCTGAAGAACGGCGAGCCTACGTATACTTACAACTTCCTGGGGTTGCAGCGTTTCACCATTGCCGCCAACCAGGAGGTACCCGTCGGGAAAGTGACCATCCGCTACGAGTTTGCCTATGACGGCGGCGGTCTCGGCAAAGGTGGCGTGGGTGCTATCTTCATTAATGACATTAAGGTGGCCGAAGGGCGGATCGAATACACGCAGCCGATGGCGTTTTCTGGTGACGAAGGCGCAGATGTGGGTGAGGACGGAGAAACACCGGTCGTTGAGGATTATGGTATTCCGGCGCCCTATACATTCACCGGCAAGATATCCAAGGTCACCATTGACCTTAAGGAAATGAAAACTGCAGACAAGGCAGAGGCCGACAAGGCCCGTGCGGAAGTCGCCCATAAGAAAGAGCTGTCAGACTGAATGCTGTTCCCTTATTGGAGTGCAATGAACCAGCTACTCATTTCTCCCCGACTTTGCTCAGTGAAGGGAGCCAATTCAGCTGGACACCATGACAACTGAACAGAAAAAATGGTCATGAATCAAGCAAGCATTGCGCAAGGCATTCACGTCGTAGCCAAGCCCATCGGGCCGGCCTGCAACCTTAACTGTGAGTACTGCTTTTATCTTGAAAAACAGGCTCTCTTCGGCGCAGATGAGAAGTACCGGATGTCCGATAATGTGCTTCGGGCCTTCGTCACCAACTACATTACCACCCAGCCCACTCCGGCCGTGGAGTTTGTCTGGCAGGGCGGCGAGCCTACGCTCCTCGGGGTTGATTTCTTCAAGAGAGTTGTCGATTTGCAGAAGCCATTCGAGAAGAGCAAGACAATAACAAATTCGCTGCAAACCAACGGGACACTCCTCGACGACAAATGGTGCCGGTTCCTGAAGAAACACAACTTTATGGTAGGTATCAGTCTTGATGGTCCCAAAGAGATCCACGACCGGTATCGCCGCAATCGGAAGGGCCACGGGTCCTTCGATCAGGTGATGCGCGGGCTCAAGCTTCTCCAAAAGCATCAGGTTGAATACAACATACTGGCGTGCGTGGCACGAGAAACGGCCAGGAGGCCACTCGAGGTATACCATTTCTTCAAAAAGGAAGGGGCAGCGTTTATCCAGTTTTCGCCTGTGGTCGAACGTCTGCCCGATTCCTCAAGCATGCAGGCAGGGTTGCGTCTTGCCGGTCCGGCCGCATTGACGAAAGCGGAAGAACAGACCGAGGTAACTCCGTGGTCAGTCCTCCCCGAGGAATATGGTGATTTCCTCATCAACGTCTATGAAGAATGGGTGCGTCACGACGTGGGGAGCGTCTTTGTCATGAACTTCGAGTGGGCGCTCAATGCCTGGATCGGCAACCTTGCACCAGTCTGCGTTCATGCCAAGACATGCGGCCGTTCGGTGGTAATAGAGCATAACGGTGATGTCTTTGCCTGCGACCACTGCGTGTATCCTCAGTACAAGCTGGGCAATATTATGACTGACACACTGCCGGACATGGTCGCCAAATCACTGCGGTCGGGATTTGGCGTAGCCAAGGAAGCGGCGCTCCCTCGCCGGTGCTGTGACTGCGAAGTGTTGGCGGCATGTCAGGGCGGGTGCCCCAAACATCGTTTTTCAAAAACCGACTACGATGAACCGGGGCTTCATTATCTCTGCACAGGATATAAGAAATTCTTACTCCACATCCGCAGGTATTTGAGAGTGATGACACAGTTGCTGGAACATAATCTTCCTTTATCATATGTAATGGACGCGGTAAAGGGACCATTGGTCATAACACATGGGCAGGAAGCATCCCGTACCCAATAAAAAACATACGGATGAGATAAAATCATTACATGTTTATTGCTTGATCAGGCTATAACCATCAAAGGAAATGTTCGGAAGGAGTATAGTATGGATAAATTAAAATCTTTTCTGATGATGATCGTTCTTACCGTCACTATTATCGTAAGTGCGCCTGTGCATTCATTAGCCCAGGAAGCCACGCTGGATTACAGCGGCAGCCTGTGGTCACGGTCAACGCTCACCGGTGATTGGGGTGGCGTACGCAATGAACTTGCCGAAACAGGCATCATTTTTAAAGCTTCGGCGACTCAGATATACCAGGGCACCATTAGCGAGGGTTTTGACGATGATACGTACTG
>JAGFXO010000059.1 GCA_017861285.1 Geobacteraceae bacterium
GACGGGCGGTCTTCTCTCTGTGGCACTTTCCCTGGGGTCGCCCCCGCTGGACGTTATCCAGCACCATGCCCTGTGGAGCCCGGACTTTCCTCTCCCCTTTTACGGGCAGCGGCCATCCTGTCTGCTCCGACCAATCCAGTCTACTGAATATCGTCATCCTGTCTGCGCAAAAACAGCATCCGTTGGCAATGGGGGCAGGTAATCAGATTTTCAGTACTGAAAAGATTGTTATATACCTGAGGGGGAAGATTCATATTGCATCCGAGACACGAACCGTTCTTCGCTTCGACCACCGCAAGGCCCTGCCTTCGTTCCCGGAGTTTGGTATAGCGGCTCAGAAGCGCGGGTTGAATGCCCTTGATCATCGAGTCCCTTTCGGCAACGTCGGCATGTATGCTTTCTTCAAGCTTTTCAATTTTATCGAGGATTTCCGTTTTCCGCGAAGAAATATTTTCCTCGAGCAATTTCAGATTTGCCTCCATTGCTTCAATCTCCGACCTCAATTCATCCATTCTTGAAATCTTTTGCAGCACCTGCTCTTCCAATTCAGCGGTTATTTTTTTGGCGGCTGAGATTTCCTTGGATACCGCCTGATATTCCTTCTGGGTTTTGATGTCCTTCAGACGCACCTCGGATCTCGCTATATTATCCGTTTCCGCGGCCAGGTTTTCTTCCAGTTCCCTCTTTCCCTGCTCAACTTCGCTCATTTCGGCCTGCTTGGCGGCAATAGAGCCACGCTCGGTTTCCAGTTGCCCCTCCAGAGCGGTTGTCTCCCCCAGTAATCCATTTTTTTCACCATGCCAGGCGTCAAGCTTCAAATCAATTACCTGCAGGTTTTCAAGCAACTTCATCGTTTTACCCAAAACCTACCTCCTTTCCTCCCGAAATATTATCGCGTTGGTACTCAAAACTTACAAGAACAAGAATGGGTCCTTTTCAGCCTCACAGCACAGTATTTCAGCCTCGAAACCCGTGCCGGCGATTTCTTTGCCGAGGGCTGAAGCCAGCCCTTCTATCATAAGCAGCTCCGAAGCAAAATGACCGATATCGACCAGGGACAGCCCAAGCGCCTCGGCATCCCTTGCATCATGATATTTTACGTCTCCCGTAACGAGCACATCCGCTCCGCATCTTTTCGCATCCCTGAACAGTGATGCGCCACTGCCGCCACAAACCGCCACCCTCTGTACCTGCCGCTTCATGTCGCCCGCGACCCTCAGCCCGCCGAGGGATAACTCCTTTTTGACCCGCTCCGCGAAAACTGCAAGGGAAACCCCGCTCTCCAGTTCTCCTATCCTGCCAAGCCCCCTGTTCCTGCCTTTATTGAGAAGAGGGTACAAGTCATAGGCGGGTTCCTCATAGGGATGGGCTTTTATCATGGCATCGACGGCCCGATTCATGTCCTCCCTGCGCAGCAGCACCTCTATTCTGGCCTCTTCCGCATATTCACGCTCACCAACGGAACCGATGAAAGGCACGGCTCCCGCAAGAGGCTTGAAAGAACCCATCCCGGGAGACTGAAACGAGCAATCGCTGTAGTTTCCGATGAATCCGCTGAACCGGAACAGCTCATCCAGAACTTTTTCTTCATGCCCCTTCGGGACAAATACCGCAAGCTTGATAAGTTCGTCCCAGCCAGTGATTTTAAGAGGAGCGCTCGATTGCAAGCCGATGCGTTCCGCAAGGAGGTCGTTGATGCCGGGATTAGCGATGTCGTAATTCGTATGAAGAGATACAATAGAGAGGTCATTTTTTATTGCATGTGCAATGAGGCTGCCTGGAGGGAGTGAAGTTGAAATTCTTTTGACGGGATGAAAGAGAAACGGGTGATGGGTAAGCAGAAGTTGGCATCGTTTTTCCACTGCCGCGTCTATCGTCTCCCCGCAGGCATCCAGAGAAATCATTATCCTGGAAACAGATGCCCCGGGGTCACCAACCTGCAATCCTGAGTTATCCCATTCCTCGGAATAGCTGAAGGGGGCTATTTTATTAATGATTCCAATAATATCTGATACTTTTGGTTCCATGCTTATCGCCAAAAGAAAAGAGTGCAACCCTTCTGGTTTGCACTCTTTTCTCCACTTTATGGGTATTTCGTAGCACGATCAGACGCGTCAGCGGCATCCTCTCTACATCCTGTTGCGTAGCTGGTGGGCCCACCAGGACTCGAACCTGGGACCGACCGGTTATGAGCCGGTAGCTCTAGCCAACTGAGCTATAGGCCCGCAAAGTGAATTTTGATAATATGTCAGCATTTGCAGAGTGTCAAGGGAAATTTAGCCGACGGGGAAATTTCGTTGAGCGACATCCACAGGCACGACCTCACAGCATTGTCTGCGGGAAATTTTCCCGGTATTTCCCCAGCAGCCATTCACCCCACTCTGTAAACCCTTCACCGGTTTTGCAGGAGACTTCAAAAATCGGCAAGTCTGCATGGAGCGCTTTAATCCCTTCATAAAAGCTGTCCTTCTCAAAATCTATGGAGCCCAGGGTATCCATCTTGTTCAGAATGACAGCATCCGCCTTGAGGTAGACACCGGGGTATTTGTAGGGCTTGTCATGTCCTTCGGGAACACTCGAAATGACTATATTAAGCCCTTCCCCGAGGGAAAACTCGGCAGGACAAACCAGATTCCCGACATTTTCAATAAAGAGAATGTTGTCGGCACCGTAGGTAAATTTGGAGAGGGCACCCTTGATCATGTTCGCATCGAGGTGACACATATGCCCGGTATTTATCTGCACCACGGGAATGCCCCGGCTCTCCATTTTCTCCGCATCGATGCGCGAAGCAATATCTCCTTCTATAACCAGGAACCGCAGCTTCTTCCGCAGCAAATCCACGGTTTTGAGAATCGTGCTGGTTTTTCCCGCTCCGGGGGCCGCCATGATATTGACGACCAGCACTTTGTTTTTCTGAAAAAATTCCCGGTTCTGCAGCGCCAACTCCTGGTTTGCCTCTAATATGTTTCTGCGCACATCAATCTTCATCAGTTTCAACCTCTATGCTCTCTATATAAAACTCCTGCCCCTTTTCCAATATGATACTCTTTCCCCCGCACTCCGGACAACGGTAGCCATACGATTTCTTTTCAAAAACCGCATGGCACTGCTGACAGGCAAATGCAGGGGCTACCCTTTTAAAAAAAAGCACCGCCCCTTCCGCGGCGGTGCCTTTGCTTAATATATCGTAGTAAAACTGAACCGAATCGTCGACAATGCTGGCCAGGTCTCCGATTACCAGATTAATCCTGCTGATTTTTCTGATATTTCTCTTTTCAGCTTCATCAACGATTATCTTGATGAGTCCTTCTGTAACAGACAGTTCATGCATCAGTATGTAACCTTACACATAGGCAATAGATTTCTATCAGGTCGGTGCGTCCGCTTTTTCTTCCTGTGCATGAAACACCATGTGTTTCTCGGCAACCGGTGCCTTATACATCCCTTCCTGGTAGAGACACTTGACCGGGCAGGCATCGACGCAAATCCCGCAATACACGCAGGCAAAAGGATCGACTTCCCAAGACCTGCCTTTTTTATCTACGCCGATGCACTGGGAGGGACAGCGCATTTTGCAGACGCCGCAGAAGACACATTTGTCTATCTCGATCTTCAGTTCACCCTTTACATCCTTGAAAGTTTCTCTCGTCTGAAAGGGGTACAACCTTGTCGCATATTTTGTCAACAGGTTTTTTAAAACGGTTTTTGTCATGAACATGGCTTATATCTCCCAAAAGTTATCTTTCGGTACAACTGATACACGGGTCAATGGTCAGTATCAGTATCGGCACATCCGCAAGGTCACATCCGGGCAGCATATCGAGCAGGGGGGGTATGTTTGCGAACGTGGGGGTGCGGATGCGAAGCCTGTCGAGGAATTTCGTGCCGTCCGCCTTGAGATAATACAAGACCTCCCCTCGGGGTTGTTCAACACGCGAAACAACCTCGCCTTTCGGCAAACCCTTGGGTTTAACGGCAAGTTCGCCTTCCGGCATCTTGGCAAAAGCCTGCCGTATCAGGTCGATGGCCTGGAAGATCTCATTGAATCGGCACACAGTCCGGGCATAGGAATCCCCGTTGGTCTCGATAACCGGCGAGAAATCCAGTTCGGGATAAGCCGCATAGCCGGTCTGCCGCATATCCTGGGCAATACCGCTTGCACGCAGCGTCGGTCCCGCAGCTCCCAGTTCATACGCCTTTTCCTTACTGAGAATGCCGATACCCACGGTCCGCTGCTTGACAGTGAAGTCATCCAGGATAGTGGTTTTCAGTTGATTTACTTCCCTGGCAACCTTGTCAAGGGTTTCCAGAATCCACTTCTCGGTCTCCTTGTTGATATCCCTCTTGACCCCGCCAACCACATTGACCGAAACAATAACCCGGTTGCCTGAAGTCGCTTCCTGGAGATCCATGATCCTTTCCCTGATCCTCCAGAACTGCATGAACAGACTTTCAAAACCGAAGGCATCGGCAAACAGGCCGAGCCAGAGAAGATGGCTGTGGATCCTGTGCATTTCCGCCCACACCACCCTGAGATATTTCGCTCTCGACGGCACTTCGACATTCATGAGCGCCTCGATACCCTGACAGTAGCACATGGCATGCAACGTACTGCAAATGCCGCAAACCCGCTCTACAATCTGAATCATCTGGGTGTGGTCCCGTATCTCGGCGAGTTTTTCCAGACCCCGGTGAACATAGCCCAGCTTCGGAATTGCTTCTTTGACAATCTCATCCTCAATAGTCAGGGTCAAATGCAGCGGCTCCGGCAAAACCGGATGCTGCGGCCCAAAAGGTAGTACTGTTCGTGTCATTTCTCTATGCCTCCTGTTCCTTGTCAGCACCTGCGAACATGCTCTTAATCCCCGTGAAAAGCACCGGGCCTCAGTCGATGCTCAGACCCGTTTAATGCCTATCTTGCAGAACGGGGTTTTTTGTACCTCTTCATCGTTATACAGCATCCCCTGAAAATCGAGCGGCAGGCCGTCAAAATCTACACCGAAATGCTCCTTGATTTCATTTTCCACGAGAAAGGCACATGAGTAAACCGATGCAATGCTCGCAATTTTTTTCCCTTTGGGCACAGTTACCCTCAGATTTCTGACCTGCAGGTCCTTGTCCATATGATACAACACACAGACACTCTCTCCCAAATCCGCTGAAGACATCGTTATGAATCGGAATCCTTCGTCCTTCAAGATCCTTGATTGCGTGATAACCTCGTCAAGGGGAATCTCCGCCGTGTTTTCCTCAGTTATGACCAGCGCGCTATCTTTCATGGCACAAGCCTCCTTTTTTCATCCTATCTTGCCATTATGGCCGTTTGTGTTTTTTCCAGGCGCTCGAAGATGCCCTGATCGACTTTTTTACCCTTTTCCGCAAGTTTTCCTAACGCAATAACAACGCCATCGATAATTGATTCCGGCTTCGGTGCACACCCCGAAACGTAGGCATCAACCGGGATTACCTTGTCTACACCACCCACGACATTATACGCATCACGAAAGACGCCCCCGCTCGTACCGCAAGCTCCAATAGCTACTACGACTTTAGGTTCGGGCATCTGGTCGTAAATGTTTTTCAAAGCTTTTTTGTTACGATGATTGACTGTTCCTGTCACCAGCAATATGTCGGCATGCTTTGGGTTTCCAACATTGATAATACCGAATCTCTCGATATCATAAACAGGAGTCAGACATGCCAGCACCTCGATATCGCATCCGTTGCAGCTTCCGCAATCAAAATGGATAAGCCAGGGCGATTTTACTCTCGATTTAGAAATAAGACTCTTCATGTTCGCGTAACCTCTCTTGCAGCAGGACGGGGAAATCATCCTGCCACTCTGTATCCTGTCACCAGGCGGATTATTGAATTTTCGCGTAGATCCAGAAATAATTGGCAAAAGACATGAGCAAGCCCCCGGTCCAGGCATGGGGAAGCATCCACCTCCATTTCAGACGAGCGGTTATGTTGTCAACGAGTATTTCTCCAAAGTAGGTGACAACAATCAGGACCGACATCCAGATGAAGTTTGTATGCCAAAAGAGTGCGCAAAGACCCAGGATGAAAACGGTCTCATACCAGTGAGATATCTCGATTACCCCCAGATATGGTCCCGAGTATTCTGTCATTACGCCCTTCACCAACTCCTGATGGGCATGATGCGAGGTTGAGATGTCAAACGGTGATTTTCGCAGCTTGATGACAATCGCATAACCCAGAACGATGAACAGCAGGGGTAAAGAAATAAGAAGCGGCTGGTGATAATTCGAGACAATCTCTGAAATCTTGAAGCTTCCCGCTTCCAGATAGATGCCGACAAACACGAGAATGATAAGAGGTTCATAGGTAAGCATCTGGATCAGTTCCCGCTGCGCCCCGATCTGGCTGTAGGGTGATTCCGCCGCCAACGCACCGATGACAAGGAAGACACCGCCAACGGCGAGGACAAAAAAGATGAGCAGCAGGTCGGACTGCAACGCAAGCAGAACAACTGTCAGAATATTGGCTGCCAGATACATGTAGGCGCAGAAAATCTGCCAGTAATTGACAACCATTTTTTCCTTGCCGAACAGCTTGAGTACATCATAAAAAGGCTGAAGAATCGGAGGGCCGTAGCGTCCCTGGAGGCGTGCCGTGACCTTCCGGTCAATCCCTGCTACCAGCCCGCCCAGAAGCGGCGACAAAAAAACTGCGGCTATGACGGCAATCATGTCCACTGTGTTCATCGTACAACCTCCCCGAACATTACGATCAATATTATAAGTGAAAGTATGTTAATCCAGTATGAGATCTTTCCTTCTCCTATGAACTCGTGGAGATATACATTGCCGGCCATATAATCCTTCCAAGAATTCAGGTGACTCCTGAACTTCGGCTGCATTGGATCCGGGTACTGTTCGCCACACATATAGGGTGCGCTGATAACCCGATGACCGCCTTTTTGGGAAGCAAAAACTGCCATCAGGTAAGCGAGAATGGAGACCAGAAAAACCGGCAGGACGTAAAATGCGCCGACACCGCTTGTAAGTCCGAATGGCATTGTTTTGAACGGTTCGACAAACAGACCAGTCCTGTAGGAAGCTACCACCGGCTTAACAAGAATGGTGTATATCCAGGGAACCGTCATACTCAAGAGGATTGCCCCTGAAGCCAGTACTACAAGGGGAACCTTGATTGAAGCGGGATCCTTCCATTTTGCGTTCGGATAGAATCCCCTGAACAGTGTCAGCAAGGTAGCTTTGAGAGCGGACTCTTTCCTGATTTCCTGCTGTTTGAGTTGCGGTCCGCTGACGAAGAGACCTGCCCATCGCGCCCAAAACAGAACCGTCAAGCCGCTTCCCAAGGCAACCATCACAACGACCCAGGGAATATTCGCGGCGGCTTCGATTGCCATCCATTTGCTCATGAGTGCGCCAAAAGGAGGAAGCATCATGGTCAGAATGCCGATAATGGTGATTCGAGAGACGGCGGGCATGGTATTGTACAGGCCCCGCATATCCTCGATATCCCTACTGCCGATGGCATGTTCGATAGTTCCGACACAGAGAAAGAGCAAACCCTTTGAAACTGCATGGAAAATAATCAGAAGGATGGCTGCGATAATCGCCGCCGGCGTATTGATACCTGCGCAGGCGATAATGAGTCCTAGATTGGCTATCGTGGAATAGGCCAGGATTTTCTTGCCGTTGCTCATATTCACCGCAAGGGCTGATGCGGTCAGAAAGGTGAATGCACCAAAGGTAGCCACCATGGTGCTCAGATAGGTTCCCTGAAATCCCGGGGCCAGACGGACGACGATGTAAACGCCGGCCTTGACCATGGTGCTGGAGTGCAACAATGCGGAAACCGGGGTCGGAGCAACCATCGCTCCGCACAGCCAGCTCTGGAAAGGCACTTGAGCGGCCTTCGTAAATCCCGCGAAGCAGAGAAGGGCGAAGGGTAGAAGCAGGAAGCCCGTCAGTTCGGGGCTGTGATTTATCAGGGTCTGCAGAGAAAGATACTCCACGGACTGGGTTTTGTAATAGATCGCGATTATTGCCGCGACAAAGGCGACTCCGCCCGTCATGTTCATCCACAAAGCCCTGGTGGCGTTCTTGATGGCAATCTCCGTCCGGTCATGCCCTATCAGCATGAAGGAGCAGAACGTTGTAACTTCCCAGAAGAAATAGAGCCAGAGCAGATTATTGGAGAAGACAAGCCCGTTCATGGCGCCCAGAAAAAGAACGAGAAAAAAGAAGAATCGTGGCTGGCGACTCTTTTTCAGGTGCAGGTGATGCTCATGTTCTTCCATGTATCGGATACCAAAAATACAGATTAGCGAGCCGACAATCGAGATTATCAGGTTCATGACAAGAGCGAGCGTATCAATATAAAATGCCGGCGATAGCTCCACATGCGGCGCCATCTTCAGTTCAAAATAGGCAAGCGGAACGATCTGCAACAGGGTAAGAATTATGACGAGCGGATTTCCGAGTTTGAAGGCAATTCCGAGAATGATGAACAACAGCCCGAAATCGGCTACGGTTATGAGCAGGTTGACATCAAGCCCCAAGATGGTTTGCGGTGTATACGTACAGGGGCCGTTGTTGAAGAGCATGAGGGCGCTTATTGTCAAAACAACGCCCGTTGCGACGATAATCGCCGACCGCGCACCGGGACTCTTGATCAAGAAGCAAAGAAGCCCGGCAATGCATGGAAGCAAAATACTGACACCAATTAATCCCTCTACCATCTTGTACCTCCCCTCAGCAGAAAAAACAGCTCTTCCGTTTTACTCCTTGCCATGGCCTCTCCTTTCTATAAACTCTGGCTGCCGGATGAAACCTCGAAGGTCTTCAGTATATCCACTTCGGAAAGTTAAGTTCTAGTAAAACTTGCCATAGGGATAATTCTTTACAGAGAGTCACGAATACGCTGCAAATCGGTTCATTTTATGATTGTCGCCTTTAATCTGTCAAGTAAATTTTAATATAAATCAAAAATTTTTATCAAAATTTGATACATTTGACCCGTTTGTTTTATTTAAAATAAAACGATCGTCTTCCAGTAATAGCCAAAAAAAACAGCGGGCGACTGAAACGGTTTAACAGAACGAAGCAATCCGGTCCGGCATTCGGCAAACATCTCCCTCATGCCATGAACAAACTCGACAACTCACGGATATCCCGAATCAAGTCTCGTCAATCCTGGAACGATAAAGGGACAAAAACAAAAACGACCGACGCAAACAGAAAAACTCTGTGACGCCGGCCGTTTCTATGAACGTTGCTGCTGCGAAAAGAAGCGGGAGATGGGTCACTGAGTGACAAATCATCTCATCTTGACTCTTTGTTACGGATATGCGCTTGAGACTCATTCAACAAGAGCGCATCATTCCAGGAAAGCTGCAAAGACTTTCAGCTCAGGGGAATCCACATGCTTTTTGCGGTGCCGATAAACGTGCTGTACGAATGGAGCATGCCGAAGTTCGAGCAACTGACGGAGTATCCTTCGATGTCCCGGATATTGGCCAAGTCTTCCTTGATTTCGTCAATCATCACCACACTTGTCTTCTTTTCACTGTGCACTTTCTTGATCACGAATTCCTGGTCCTCTTCCGTCAGGAATGAATAGATCGGCACCAGGGCGTGCTTGTCCACGATTTCTATCATGTCTTCCGGATAAATATCTTTATGCGACTGAACTTCAAGATCTACAATGCTCATCTGCCCAAAGAGGCCACCGGGCTTATCGGGGGAGGATACGGGATAGGTAGTGATACAGGGCGCCGTTATTTTCAAGTTAACACTCGGCTTCAGATCACTTTTGGCAACACTGGCTGAATAGACGCACTGATACCGCACCAGGCATTTCTCTTTCGATACAGGCGTCGTTTTCTCCACGAAAAACGGATAGCTGAAATCAACTTTGATCTTGGTGGCATTCAACTCATTCAAATAGTCCAGAATATTGGTTTTCAAAGATTCCGCACCGATACTACCCTCGTGCTGGTGAACAATCTGAATGAACTTGTCAATCCAACCCGCCTCGAATTCGTGCATAATGCGAGCTGCAATGGAGATATTGGCGATAGTGAATTGACCATCTTTATGGTCTCTCGAAAAGACCTTCATGGGAAACGGCAAGTCAGTCATTCCCACATCCTGCAAAAATCTTTTTTCGTCTTTCATGTCTGCCTCCTTTGGTAAACTCGTTGTTCTGCCCCATAAGGTCCGACTTCACCACCACTCCAATGAAGCCAGTCCTTAATCGAAGACGAATGAATCGTATACGTCAAAACACCTGATACCTCATTCGGTACGTATCATGTTTTATTTAAACTTAATTTCAACGGGAATGTCAAAGATATTTTACCAAAAATAAAACATATTTCAACTATGCTGTATTTTTTCCAGCAAATTTCATAAAAAACCGATCCGCCCCCATCTTTCGCTGGAAGTGGTTGTGTCATCGTCTCCTTTCCACCCTCCCTCGAACTGCATGTGACGTGATGAATGCAGCCAAAAAGTGAAACTTAAAACCGACCCATTCTTTCCCTATTTCGGGGAGGTGTCAAGATATTTTTTAGCACTCGTAAAAATTTTTTATCATGAATGAATTTCGATAAGGTGTTCTATTTCTGGAGGGAATAAGAGCGGCATAACACGGAGAACAACGTATTGAATCAAGACGGCAATCTGTTCTGGACAAGGAAATTAAAACATCATTTTATAAATATTGAGTGCAACAGGCGTAGAACCTTTTCCTCGGCAACGGTCAGCGAACGGCGGGCGTACTCGCTGAAACCCTCTCCATATTCGAAATCAACGCCCGGGATGGATATCAACCATGCCCGCGGATGTCCGCCATTAAGGTGCCGGGCATATGCCAGCAGAGTCGATGGATCAAGATGGTGGCCAAAACTCGGGGACGAGACTGCTGCCTCAATCTCCCGAATCTCGACTTCTTCCGGAATTCCCTGGCAAGAGCATATGTCCGTTGCCACTCGAGCATCCATGAAAAGAACGGCGGTAACATCGGGGGAAACTATCTCATCAATCAATTCGGGCACCAACTGGTGTGTTTCAACCACCCGGACGGAGGCTGCTCCGCATCTTTCCTGGATTGTTTTCGCCAAATGATGGCCGGCGCCGTCATCACGCCTCAGGGTGTTGCCATAGCCTATGATCAGAACCATCCGGAGTCCTCTCCATGTCAATTTTAGGCAACAAAAAGCGTGGGACGAATTAACGGTATGATAACGCCCCACGCTAAAGTCTTTCACAGATTTTAATAGAGGGTTAGTCCCTTGCAATTTTTCTCACCAGGCTCCCGTCCGATGCCACAACTTCTATGAGAAGCGGCATCTTGCCGACGGCATGGGTTGAGCAGCTGAGGCAGGGATCAAAAACACGTATGCCGTGCTCAACCCTGTTGAGAATGCCCTCGCTGACGTCATACCCCTTAATGTAATGCCTGGCGATGTTCGTTATCGTCCTGTTCATGGCCATGTTGTTGTGTCCGGTGGACACCACAAGATTCACATCCGTGATGATTCCGTTCCGGTCCACTGTATAATCATGGATCAGGGTGCCGCGCGGCGCCTCGGTCATCCCTACCCCCCTGAGCCGGTTCACCCCAGCCTCGGCCCTCACCCAATCATCGGTGATGTCCTTATCGTTGATTGTCTGCTCGATTTTTTCAAGGGATAACAGGATTTCTATCAAGCGGGCATAGTGGTAATGGAAACTGCTCGTAACGGCACCGCCATTGCCGAAACCGCGGAACTGCTCAAGCTCTTTGTCAGCCCTCGGCGTGCCGGCGTAATCGCATATGTTCAGCCGTGCCAGAGGCCCAACACGGTACATGCCGGCATATTCCTTGATGTTATAGGGTCCCCTGGCCCTGAAATAGGGGAATTTCAGATAACTCCAGTTTTCAGAAGCCTCGTCGATATAGTCCCGATACATGTCATTCTGAATGCCGGGTTCGACCATTTTTCTATCCGCATCGACAAAACGGAACAGACCATCATAGTGCTCCAAGCCGCCGTCAGGCGTTACCAGCCCCGCGAACATGGACGGGAAATCGTATATTTTTACATCCTCCGCAAATTTGTCGAGATTGCTTTTGAGAAGGTTCAGCGCCAACTCTATGGTTTCGAAGGCCTCGGGCAGCATCTCCTTGATGGCATCCCGCTTCTCAGGGGTCAGGGGTTCCCGGACACCGCCGGGTACAGCCCAGGCCTGATGGATGCTTTTGTCGGCCAGAATGCGGATGATCTCCTGCCCGATGCCCCGCAGGCGTACTCCTTTGCGGGCAACATCGGGGAACTTCTGAATCAGCCCCATGACATTGCGCGTTGCCGGGTCGCTGTCAAACCCCAGCAG
>JAGFXO010000016.1 GCA_017861285.1 Geobacteraceae bacterium
CCTCACTGTAGCGGCTGTTTAATACTTCAGGCTGAACCTCGGAGATGCCGGTATCGTCGGACCGGTTGCCGTCAAAAGGTATCCCTGCATCCTTCCGCACGGCAAATTCTACTTCGGTAACCCCCGGAAGACCCTCTACGGCAAAGCCGTCACAGCTTCCTTCCCCCGAATTTCCGGCAAATTCCGATTGCCCGTCTGATACATTGCCGGATAATATATTGAGGCTTACCTTGACGTCAGCGAGTTTGGCCTGATCCCCTTCTGCCTCATACAGGGTTTTGAGCCCTTCGAGAATCCTCAAGTCATAAGGAGCCTGGTTTTGCAGCGTAGAATAAAACTTCTCGAGATTTGCATGCAAACCGGCTGAAATAAGGTCGGGTGCATACCTTTCCAGTATTGAGAGACTGTTTTCAAAGTCACCCTCTTCCAGGAAACAGGAAATGAGTGTCTGCTTCGCATTGTTGTCTGATGGATGATAGCGCAGCAATCGGTCCAAGGTCTTTTTGGTGTCATCCATTTTTCCCTGAATCCTTTGCGCATCCGCGAGGAGCGAAAGCAGCTTCAGGTTTTCCGGATCTTTTTGCAGCATCTCAGTCAATACGGGTACGGCATCATGCTCTGTCCCTTTTCTTATCTGTTGCTCGAGCATGTCGATAATGAACTCTTTTCTTTCGGGGAAAAGCGTTTTGATCCTGGTGCAAACCCTGTCATGGAGTTCGTCTTTTCCTTGATTCTTCAAGCTGATGGCGGCTTTGGCGTATTCAGCATATGCTTTATCGTGCAGTCCTGCGGCATAATAGGTTTCGGCAAGTTTCAGCTGTATGTCGACGTTGCCGGGATCAACAGCATGCATCTTTTCCAGTACGTTGCATGCTTCGGCTGAATGCCCCTCTTTTTCGTAACGGATAAAAATATTCTTGTATTCGGATAGGGCATTCCCTATGAGACCCTGTTTCTCATTCAAGGCCGCCAAAGTAAAGGTGACATCAATGTTGCGGGGGTCAATTCTCTGAATTTGCTTGTAAACGGCAATTGCCTTGAGGTAAAAACCGCTTTCTTCATAATGAGCCGCAATTGTCTGATATTCCCTGAGGGCATCTTCATTTCTGTTGCAGCGTGCCAGAAGTTCGGCAAGCTTTTGCCGGTGACGCAGGTCTTTCGGGTCGGCGGCTACAACCTGTTCATAATCCCGGATGGCGCGTTCCAACTGCCCCTTCTGCAGGAATTTCTGGGCACTGCTCAAATATTTTTCTTTTTGTGACGCCAAAGGAACACCCGTTGATAAAGTTTTTTCTCTATTGATTCAAATCTGTAATGATTATGCTGTTATTATAACGACCTGTATGTATCACTAATGAACAATTAAGTCAACGGGACGGTTTCTAATACTTCTTCAAAGTACCGGTAAATAAATAATACCGGAACTGCTATTGTCCATTGACGGAGATGCTCTGCCGGAAGCTTGGCCGCTTCATATCCTGTCCGCAAGTTCACGTAACCGATCGTATTCATTTCTTTTGAGTTTCCTGTCCCGGTACACGACACCGGCGTAATATTCTACGAATTGCCGAGCCGCGGGATCATCAATTGACTTCACCATGTCATGAAGCCCCGTATCAGGTCCGTACCGGGCATCGGGGTATTTTTGCCTGAGTTTCTTAATAAATGTCCTCAGTATCTTTTCCTCCAATGAAGTATAACGGAATTTTTTTCTAAGGATGATGAATAATAAACATAAAAAAGGAGGAAAAACAAAATAAATCAATTTTCGCGATTCGAATGAAAATCGCAACCCTCTTACCGCATCATTTGTTTTCTTCAGGACCTGAACCTGTTTTTCCAGATCGTAACTGATAACCGTCTGGTTCCAGTAATAGCCAAGTGCATCCATCATCAGTCGAACATCCTTGAAAAGACCTGTCCCGAAACGGTTTTCCCTCTGAGCGTAATTTGTGGCGAATCTGCTCGGATCGATCATCAGCCAGCCTTTCCCGTCGACGTACGCCTCCAGCCAGACATGGGCCATATCTTCGGTAACCAGGTAATAGCCTCCCATATCGTTGTATGTTCCCCCATAATATCCTCCGACAAGCCTGGAGGGTATTCCCATCACTCTCAGGAGTTGAGCGAAAGACGTGGCGAAAAATTCGCAATTTCCAGCTTTATTCGAGAAAAGGAATTCGTCAATCGGGTCCTCCGAACGGGGAAGATCATTATTGGTGTAGGAGAGTTTCCGGGTAACGAAGTCCTGACCGAGACGCATCACTTTTTCTTCATCCGTTGTGCCTTCCAATGAAATCTTTTGCGCAAGGGACATAATTCTTCTTGAAGTTCCGGCGGGAGTCCGCAGATAGTGCTCTTTATTGATCCTGCCGTGAATTCCGATAAAATCCGCCAAAACGGAGACGGAATCATATTTGACGCGCTTCTGACGGGATTGCCGGCGGACAAAGGTATAGTCCGGGTCTCTGCCCGCCTGAACACCGGAAATATTCACAGGAAGATTCAAGGCGGGGAGGTAGGGACTGGTATTCGGTTCCGGAAATATGGTTTGATGTACGGTACTCCCCTTTTCCACAAAGGTGTTTTCGTGTTCGCGCACAGAGGAGCGTACCCATGTTTTCCCCTCCATGGTATCCAGAACTATACCCCGCCAGTAAAGGTCTTTGTCCGCAAGGCGCCGACTCTGCGCCCTGAAAACGACATTTTTCGACTCGCTTACGCCCGTGGAAGACCCCGGCTGTACCTTTTCACTGAAACCGGTAACTTTTTGCCCGGAACTATTGAGAAAATTCCAGAGAGGGTATTCCGTTCTCGGGATTATCATGAAGAAAACCAGCATCAAGGGAAGTGATATCAGCGGCATGGACAGGGCTGTGGCAGCAATTTTTTTCAGGTCCGGAACGCATATTGCGGTATTGATCCCTGTGGCGTAAAAAGTCTGAAATACCAGGAAAACGGCAATACAGAGCAGAAAAAGTACCAGGTGTAGGAGAAAGGTAATGCCGAGATTGACCAGGGAAGAGCCTGCAAGGGTGAACAGCGAAAGAACGGCGATCTGCATGCAGTTTCTTCCGGTTTTTTCGGTCAGCAATCTGACGGAAAGCAGAGTGACGAGGATATTGATGGCCGGGGAGACCAGGTTGTCGCTGCTGATCCGGAGCGCATAATAGAAGAAGAAAACGATGGAAAGAATCGTCAGTGCAAGCCCGTGTATATAATGACGTCCTTTCCTGTCGAAGATGATTCCGGCAATCAATGATGTGACAAAAATGAGGCGGCAGATCACATCAAGATAAAGGAAAACCGGAGCCACCCCAAGGATGCATATGCAGTAGATGAGAATTGTAAGGATAGTCTTAATTTTTACCATACACTGCAAGTTGGGTGAGAAGTTTCAACCTGTGAGTCCGCGAAGTGTCCGGACTGATAAAGACAGTGCCGGACTTCAAGCCGACCGGCCTGTTCTGCCGGATAAATCTGTTTACCAGAAAAGCCCCGCAGGAAACAACTCTCTCCAGGCTGCCGCCGGGAAGGCATTCCAGGTCAAGAATGACCGGTTCATTTGCGCTTGAGGCCATTTCCTTGACCTTGAAGCCTTCGTGTTTCGCCGAAAGCCGCCAGTGAATCAGCTTGAGCGGCTCGTTTCCCGTATAATCAATGATTTTCAACACATCACCATCCGACCCCTTGACGCGGGAAAACGGTTCCCGCAACAGCCCTTTTTGCCCCAAGCCGGGAGGGACGTTACAGTCCCGTGGAGCGGGGAAAACCACGTACTCCTCAGTAATGATAAATTTTTTGTATCTGATAAAGAAATTAATGGGAAAACAGGACGCGATCGTAGCCTCTCCAATCTTTTTGATGCCACGCCCATGTATTTTGGCGGAGACCGCAGCCTTTTCGACACTGTTCCGGGGTATCATGGTGAAACCGGTTCTTACCCCCGTAAATTCGGCTCTGATGAGAAAAGACGGTATAAACTTTTTCCTGTTTTCAAGCCGGATGGTTACCAGCGTGTCCCTGCCATCGTATATTTCATCAGGTAGTTCGACGGAGAATTCGATTCGGCGGATATTCAGCCAGCCGAAGACCCCGGAAATCGCCATGAAGGCAAGCAGTGCCGAGACAATGAGAAAAAGGAGGTTGTTCCCCGTATTGACCGCCGCGAAACCGATGAGAAGGGTCAGAACGATATAAACGATTCCAGCTTTCGTCAGTGTCAGGCGAGGGGTACTTCGATATTTTTCAGTAGTGAATCTAATAGTTCCTCCTTGTTCAATCCCTCATTTTCCTGATTCAGAACAAGCCGGTGCGCCCCGACGGCAACGGCAACAGATTGTACATCTTCCGGTATGACATAGTCTCTGCCCTCGAGGTACGCACGTGCCTTCGCCGCGTCAGCCATATTGATCCCCCCTCTGGTGGAGATCCCGGACAGAATCAGTGGGTTGTTCCGTGTTTCCCGTATGAGCCTGTACATATACTCGACAATTTTATCGGATATGTAAATGTCTTGGCGAATGCATTGCCGGGCGACAACGATATCATTCTGTACGAGAAGCACCGGCATCTGCATGATTTCATCCCGTATGCTCCCGCCCCTGATAATTGTTTTTTCGATATTTTCCGGCGGATACCCAATTCCCGTGCGAATGATGAACCGGTCCATCTGCGACTCAGGCAGGGGATAGGTGCCCACTTGCTCCATGGGATTCTGGGTGGCTATAACGAGAAAAGGATCGGGAAGCGGATGTGTGATGCCTTCTACTGTCACTTTCCTTTCCTCCATTGCTTCGAGCAGGGCACTCTGGGTTCTCGGCATTGCCCTGTTAATCTCGTCAACCAGTACGATGTTATTGAAAACCGGGCCCTTGAAAAACTTGAAGGCGGCTTCCTCCCTCTTATATATCGAAAGACCGGTAATATCCGACGGCATGAGATCGCTGGTGCATTGAATGCGACCGAAAGAAAGCCCGAGCGCCCCGGACAAGGCAAGTGCCAGGGTAGTTTTGCCGAGACCCGGGATATCTTCGAGGAGGATGTGGCCGCCGGATAAAAGTGCAATCATTGACAGCTTCACAGCTCTTATTTTGCCGCGCAGATAACGGGAAGCGAGGGTTTCGATCACATGTAAAATCTCATCTCGTTTCGGAAGGTTCATAAGGACCTTTCTATCCATAAAATCAGGTGTATATAGTACCTTTTTTCATGTAGCGCCGCAAGTTTTATCCAATTTATTACCGGTGCTTACGGTTAGTTGCCGTTCAGAGAGGCGATACACTCGGGAGAGGAATCGTGCCTGCCCTCCCTTGATCGAGAGAAATGATTGCCGACGCGGAATTGTTGAAACGTTAACCCATGTTACGTATTGGGTTGACAACTCATTTCCCCTGTGTTACTCACCTACATACGGAGGTTTTATGACCATTTCACTCGCGGATATCGCCGACCGCATACTCGGGGGAGGATTCATAACCAGCCACGAAGCGCTTGAAATTGCCGACCTACCCGATGAGGAAACTGTTGAACTGCTTTTCCATGCAAACCGGTTAAGGAAACATTTCTGCGGTAACGATGTGCATCTCTGCTCCATTATTAACGCCAAATCCGGACTCTGCATGGAGGACTGCTCGTTTTGCGCCCAGTCGGCACATCACGAGACCGGTGTACCGATATACCCTCTCGTTGAAAAGGAGGAGATTGTCAGGGGTGCCCATGAAGCCGCATCTGAAGGGTCCCGCTGCTACGGCATAGTAACGAGCGGTACGACGATACAGAAGGGCCCGGAACTGGAAAGAATATGTTCCGCAATCCGTCAAATAAGAACTGAGACGGAAATTCAACCGGCATGTTCACTCGGCATCATAGACAATGAAACGGCCATCGTTCTCCGTGAGGCTGGCCTTGCCAGGTATCACCACAATCTCGAAACTGCCCGCAGTTATTTCCCGAACATCTGCACCACCCATGATTACGAAGAAGATGTTCAGACGGTCAGGGCGGTCAAGGCGGCGGGCCTGAAGGTGTGTTGTGGAGGGATATTCGGACTGGGGGAAACTCCCGCGCAGCGGGTGGAATTCGCTTTTATCCTGAAGGAACTCGACGTGGATTCCATTCCGATCAACTTCCTCAATCCCATTCCCGGTACCAGGCTTTCCGCTATGAACTGCCTTACTCCCATGGAATGCCTTCGCATCATTGCGCTTTTTCGCTTTGTGCTTTCCGATAAAAATATTTCGGTCTGCGGAGGTCGTGAAAAAAACCTGAGGGATCTGCAATCCTGGATGTTTTTGGCGGGTGCCAGCGGCGTCATGGTCGGAAATTACCTGACTACAAGCGGCAGAACACCCGAACTGGACCGGCAGATGTTCCGCGACCTGGGACTGCGGGTTATGAAATAATGAAAAACAGGGGAATTTTCATAACCGCAACGGACACCGGAGTTGGAAAAACGGTATGTACGGCAGTCCTTGCCGCACTCCTGAGAAGCAGGGGGATAAAAGTCGGCGTCATGAAACCGGTTACCAGTGGATGCATTGTTATCGACGGGAAACTTGTCTCGGAAGATGCGGAACTGCTGAAATGGGCGGCCGGGGCCACTGCACCGGACGGGGACATTTCTCCCTACCTGCTTTCGGCTCCACTTGCTCCATCGGTCTCGGCGTTCCTGGATGGTGTTGAGATACGCTTCCAGACGATACGGGAAGCGTACGAGCGCCTTGCAGCCAGCCATGATATCGTCCTTGTGGAAGGCGCCGGTGGTCTGATGGTCCCGTTGACGGAATCGCTCCTTGTCTCCGATCTGATACTCTATCTCGGCCTTCCCGCCATCATTATCGCCTGTCCAAACCTTGGTACGGTCAACCACACCCTAATGACTTGCTTTTGCGCACAGCGTATGGGAATCGGTCTGAAAGGTATCATTATCAACAACTATCCTGAATGTCCGGGAGAAGCCGAACAATATGCCCCCTCGATGATCGAAACACGTTCCAACGTGCCGGTCATCGGCTCTTTTCCCCATGTTGTTGGCAGGCATCCCGCTGCACAGGTAGGAGCCATTCTTGAAAAAATCAGCGGGACTCCCCTGGAGAAAGCTCTTGAACACCTCTGCTCATCCCCACTTCCCCATGGGACGATCTGACAGAAACAATTGAAGGGAGGCATTTCACATTGTCCGAATATGATACACAAACCCTGCGTGAATTTGACCAGAAGTATGTATGGCACCCTTTTACCCAAATGAAGGAATGGGAAGCGGATGCACCCATCGTCATTGAGCGGGGTGAAGGGTCATATCTCATAGATACCGATGGCAACAGATACCTGGACGGTGTTGCAGCAATCTGGACCAATGTGCACGGACATTGCAGAAGGGAGATCAATGCTGCCGTCAAGGCACAGATCGACAAACTGGAGCACTCGACCCTTCTCGGACTGGCGAGTGACAAATCCGCCATTCTTGCCAAGCGACTGGTCGAGGTCGCTCCGCCGGGTCTCTGCAAGGTCTTTTATTCGGACAACGGTTCCACGGCAGTGGAAATCGGCATTAAGATGGCCTTCCAGTACCAGCGGCACCGGGGGGAAAAGTTTGCCGCAAAAACGAAATTCATTACGTTCAGAAACGCCTACCACGGCGACACGATCGGTGCAGTCAGCGTCGGCGGCATTGACATATTCCACGCGGTGTTCCGCCCTCTCCTTTTCCCCACCATACAGGCACCGTCGCCCTATTGTTATCGATGCGAATGCGGAGGAACCGGTGACAGTGAAACATGCCACCGGAATTGCCTCCGGGAACTGGAAACTCTTATGGAGGAGCACGCCGGCGTGACGGCCGGCCTGATTATCGAACCGCTGGTCCAGGCCGCTGGAGGCATGATCGTACAGCCGCACGGTTTTGTCCGGAAAGTCAGGGAATTGTGCACCAGATACGATATCCTGATGATTGCCGATGAAGTCGCGGTAGGCTTCGGCAGGACCGGTACCATGTTCGCCTGCGAAAAAGAGAATGTAACCCCTGACATCATGGCGCTTTCCAAGGGAATAACCGCCGGCTATCTGCCCCTGGCAGTGACTATGACTACCAGGGAACTCTACGATGCGTTTCTGGGGGAATATGCCGAGCTCAAAACCTTTTTCCACGGCCACACTTTCACCGGCAATCCCATTGCCTGTGCCGCGGCCCTTGCAAGCCTCGACCTCTTCGAGACTGACCTCCTGCTGGAGAGCCTGACACCGAAAATAGACTTCCTTGCGCAGCGTCTCCAATCAATGACTGTGCTTGAATGCGTTGGCGAGGTTCGTCAGCGGGGTATGATCGGCGGCATAGAACTGGTCAGAGACAAGGGGACAAGACAACCTTTCGCCTGGCAAGACAGGGTCGGAGTAAAGGTATGTCTGGAAGCGAGAAAGCGCGGTATTTTTCTGCGCCCACTCGGCAATGTGATTGTCGTCTTTCCTCCCCTTTCCGTATCGATCGGGGAACTGGAAATCCTCATGGACGGAATCGAGGCGTCCATCAGGGAAGTGACACAGCAATAGAAGGAGATGATGAATGGCGGCAGATCTTTATTGATTCATTAGCTTCAATATCTTCCGCATATGCGGATTGTCGCGAAGCTTCTTGAAACGGGGATCGTTTTCAATGAAATTCATGTCCATGGAAAGTACTGCATTCATTGCGTCCGGGTCGTCCAGTAAAGCCCTGACTTCCGGATCGTTCTGCAAAGCAGCGATCAAACCCATGACGTCATTATCGTTGATAACCTTTCCCTGCAGTTCCAACGCCTGGTCTTTTGCGGCTTGCTGCTGCCCGGAAGATGTTTCGAACACCGGTGTACCCGCATGGCAGATGCTGCACAGTACAATCACCAACAACAATGACAGAAAAAGTATTCTTCCCATGGATGCCTCCTTTATTCTTTGCAGGTTGTGTCAAAAATTTCTAAGCCTCTGTCACGAAATGCCTTGTTATGAACAAGGAACGCTGTGACAGCTTGCCTTCCCGCCGCAAAAGCCGATCAGATGGACAGGAGGACTGTTCCTTTTGCATCATTTCCGCGAAAGCGGGAATCCGGGAATTATTCGGGGTTGCCGGCAACCTGCCTCTCCAGTTCCTTCCGAACCCGTGCCAACTCGTCATCCCTGCTTGCCACCTTGTTGTCCAGTTTTGCCTTCATTACCTTGTCAAGGATTTCCCGGTAGCGGGGACCGGGTTGTAACCCCATCTCTTTCAAGTCATCGCCTGTTATGAGGATGCGGACATTCTGCAACTGGGTGAAGTAGAGGGATATGTATTTTTTTACCTCTTCGTCGGTGGTCTTGGCCATCATGTACAAAAGTATTTCAAGAGGCAAATCACGAAGCCAGTAATAAATCTCGCTGCGCAGAACCCCTGACCGCCGTGCTACCCTTCTCTGCATGTTTTCCAGGATCGCACGGCTCAATGTCCTCATTTCAAAGAGCTTTTCACGATAGTGTTCGGTGACCGAAAGCCTCTTGCATGTTTCGAGAAACTGGCTATCGGTCAACGGTTCACACAGGGCAAGGTAATATACGACCCACTTGTCATAGCGTCTTTCCAGGAACAGCAGTTCGAACCAGGAGACAATCTTCCGCACCTCCTCAAGAACCGTTCTGGCCTCCGTTGTCAGCATCAACGCAGGATGTATGAACTGCAGCAACCCGAGCGTTGCCATTCTTTCTATGGCGCGGAGAGGCTCTTTTTCCCGCAGGATATAGACAAGTTCCGTCAAAAGCCTTTTCCCTCCGAGCTTTTCCAGGAAATTCATTTTCACGGCATTTTTTATCAGATTTTCCGTGTGCCTTGCAATGCGGAAATCCAGTCGCTGCTCGAAGCGCACCGCACGGAAAACCCGGGTTGGATCCTCCACGAACGACAGGTTGTGGAGAACCCTCACGGCCTTTTCGCGGAGGTCGCGTTGGGCGCCGAAATAATCTATCAGCACTCCGAAATTTGCAGAGTTGAGGCGAATGGCAAAGGTATTGATGGTAAAGTCACGACGATACAGGTCCATTTTGAGGGAGGAGCGCTCCACCGAGGGCAATGCCCCGGGGGATGAATAATATTCGAGGCGGGTGCTCGCAACGTCGATCTTGAATCCGTCAGGAAAGATGATTACCGCCGTGCCGAATTTCCTGTGGCTTTTAACCCTGCAGCCATAGCGGGCAGCGAATGTCTCCGCCAGGAGGATGCCGTCGCCCTCGACGGTTATATCGATATCGTAATTTTCTATTCCAAGCAGAAGGTCTCTTACAAAGCCTCCCACCCCGTATACCGGGATATCCAGTTCATCGCCCGTTGATCCGAGATCCTTAAGCTTCCTGACCACATGACCGGCAAGATACCTGTTCAACATGTCCGAAACCCTGCGTTTGCGCACGGGGATTTCGTCCCGTTCCACATCGTATATGTCCGCCACTCTCCCTTGAGGTCCCGAATACATGAAGCGCAGCAGGTCCGTCCTGGTTATGGCGCCCGTCAGCCTGCCATTTTCGAATACCGGTACGAACCGCCTGTCCTGGCCGACGATGTATTCCTGTATCTCACTGAGAGGCGTATCCGGTTTCGCCTTCATGAATTCGGTGTGCATATATTCGCAAACGGAAACATCTCCAAGCCCGTGATAGAGTGCCTTTTCCACGATATTTCTCGATATGATGCCGATCATCCTGCCCTTTTCCAGTACCGGCATTGCGTTGACATTGTACCTGGTGAGAAACTCCCGTGCATCCGATATGCTGATGCGGGACGAGATCGTTTTTACCGGTGAGGACATGATATCCCGGGCAACCCTTTTCGGATTGACCTTCCGATGCAGCAGTTCATCGAGACTTGCCAACACCTGGATGAGGGTCAGTTCGCGAACGGTTGCCGATGCTGCATGGGAATGTCCCCCTCCCCCGAAATGCTGCAGGATTTCCCCGACATCGACTTCGGGCAGTCTGCTTCTGGCGACTATGTATACGCGGTGCCCCATGCCGACAACAATGAAAAGCGAGTCAAGATTTTCCATGTCCCGCATCATGTGGGCGAGTACGGCGATATCGCCGATATAATAATCCACCGATGCATGTGCGACCGAAATATCGACACCGTTAATTGTTGTCGTTTTAAGCGATTTGAGGAGATCGTTGAGGAGGGATATCTGTTCCGCGGTCAATTCCTGGGTAATGAAATCCGAAACGGTTTTGAGACTCGCCCCATGTTCGAGAAGCCAGGCGGCAGCAAGGTAATCGTCACACGTTGTGGAAGGGAAAATAAGGTTTCCGGTATCCTCGTAAATGCCGAGCATCATCAGGGTGGCTTCGGTTGAATCGACGGATAACCCTTTTTCGATCAGTATATGGGTGAGGATCGTGGTGCAGGAGCCGCACTCCCTTATTTTCCCTCCACTGGAAATAATGTCGCTGTGCATATCGGGGTGGTGGTCGTAGATATGGATATCCAATCCCGGCCTGCCGATGATTTCGGAAAACCTGCCTATTCGTGATGAATGCTGGCAGTCAACCAGGATGAGCCGGGTAACAGCGGAAAGATCGACGTCTTTCAGACGGGTGAAATTCAATGCATAGCCGGTTGTCTTGAGGAAAAAATCGCGCATGCTTTTTTCCTGGGAACCCGAAAAGACCATCAGGGCATCGGGATACAGCTTCCGGGCGGCAACCATCGCTCCCAGGCAGTCGAAGTCGGCGTTTACGTGGGTTGTAATTATGTCCATAGTGAATTTTCTACCACAATTATTGAACTATGACCACAACTGAAGGGTTGAATAAAATTGGGGAGGGGGAAATTATTGCAAGGCCTGATATGTATATCCGGCCTATTCAGCGACTTTTTTTTCCAGCGAATTGAATATCATGTCGAGGACCGCCTTCTGCCCGGCTTCATATTTGTTCAGCACGGCAAGACAGGTACCCATGGGGAAATGCTCATGCAGGTAATCGGCATCATGACTTGAGAGCAGGATGATTCTGCTTCGGTTCATACCGAGGCCAGCCGCATATGTGATGATCTTGTTTCCGTCCATTGCGGGCATTTCCAGGTCAACGATCAGCAGGTCAAGATCCTTTTTTATCGATTTCAGGGCAAGGAGCGGATTGGTGCAGGTCTGAACCTGCAAGAGAGGATAGTATTCCTCGATGTATTCCCTCAGGAACTCAAGAAATATCTGGTCGTCATCGATAATGAGTATCTTTCCCATTCAAACCTCAAATCACATACGCATTTCAAAAGGCCATTGCGGCTCTTCATCCCGGCGGCAAAGGCAGCGGGGCACATCGGAATTACCCAGGATTCTTTCCGCGCAGGGCTTCACTCCCCTTTGATGCCCTTTGTCGTCGTATAAATAAAACCTCTCACGGTAGGGTTTGCACTTCCCTTTATTTCTGCGGGAGTTCCCACTTCAATAATTTCTCCATCATATATCATTGCAATCCTGTCGGACACGTACAAAGCGAAATTCAGATCGTGAGTCACGATGACGGTAGTGTTTTTTGTCTTCTCTTTTACCTTGATGATTGTATTGGCAAGTTCATCGGAATTGATCGGGTCAAGTTCGGCTGTCGGTTCGTCATACAGGATCAGGTCCGGGTTCATTGCCAGGGACCGGGCTATGGCAACTCTCTTTTTCATTCCACCAGAAAGTTCCGAAGTCTTGAGATTCTCTGTATCCTGGAGTCCGACCACGGCAAGTTTTTCGCGGATAATCTCCCTGATTTTCGTTTCCTTGCAGATTCTTTTTTCGCGAAGCCACAGGCCGACGTTTTCACCTACCGTCAGCGAGTTGAACAGGGCTGAAGACTGAAAGACCATGCTGTAGCGATAGTCTTTTGCACTGTCGTCCTGGCTTGACCCGAAAACGGGCTGGCCGTCGATAAAAATCTCTCCGCTGTCAGGGGAAATCAGTTTCACAATCAATTTGAGAAGGACGCTCTTGCCGGTACCGGAAGGTCCGATGATGGAAAATGTTTCACCCGGTTCAATCTGCAGACAAATATCTTTCAGGACATGATTGCTTCCGAAAGATTTGTTGAGCCTGTCTATCCTGATACCGACCGGCCTCGTTTCCCTGAGGTTTTTGCATGCGTCATTTCCTTCATTCTGAAAGATTGAGCCGGTCAACCCGTGGAGAATCTTGTGGATCAATCCTTGATTTTCCCTGCTTTCCCATGTCAAAAACATCGCTCGGTTCCTTGTCAATAATGAAATCTCAGCCGCCGGAATGCCATTGGAGTCATGCCGAAGCTAAATCCTGGCATATTCAGCGTATTGCCCAGTAACCAAAAGTTCGGATTATCTACTTTTTCCGGTACATGTCACTGATGCCTATGCAGATTATTACAATGAAAAAAACCAGTACAATAAAAATCCAATCGGCCGAACTGAATCCAAACATATGCCGTCTCACCTGTCCCCGGACCGGTTTTCGAATATCCGGTCAGGAAATGTATTTATTCCCGCATGCTCTCCGACCTTCTTGTATATCAGGATGTCGTCCCAGGGGGTATCCAGGATGCCGTCATGTATGGCCCAGCTCCTGCCCCTTGCCGTGCGTTCCATCCCCCTCATTCTGAAGGGGGTGGAGCCATTGAGCCGAGTATAGAGAAAATTTCCCGGTTGGAACCCTTCATTTATTTCGAGCATCAACTGCCGGCCGGTTATGTAGTCAAAACCGTATTTTTCATACCGTATTGCATTGTCATATGTCAATGGTTCCGCGCATATGATTTCCATACCCAAGGAATCGACGAAAAGCTCAAATGAAGCAAAGAAATCGGAAAACAGTCGCAACCCGCGATGGGTCTGGTTGGGGTAAAGCCCGGCATTCATGGCCCTGATCTCCTCGGGGATATTGCGACCCTGGGAAGCAAAATAATTGTAGCGGCCATCCACATCCAGGTCCACATCGAACCGGGGATATTCCGGGTCTTTAATTATGCACAGCGCAAGCTCCATCTGCTGGTGCTGGGTATCCGCAATTTCAAGGAAAAAGACGTCGTCGCGATCATCTGCATGGAGACGCACCGAGACACGCAAAAAACCCAACCCTTCCGGTGCCGTGAAGAGTACTTTCCTTTCCCCGTCCGCACCGAGCAATGTCTCGGGCGAGAGGGAAAACATTTGATACAAACGGGGCGGCAGCATGCGGGCGTATATCCCATTCTTCTCTTCCGGCTCCAGTAAGTTTATATCCCGCAGGGAATACAGGGGATTACCGCGAGCGTCCAGCAACTGTTTGTTATCCCGGATCTTTGTCATATCGACCGATTATAATTGGAAAAACCTTCTTTTTAATCGTCGCAATACTCTTTTCGACCGCATCGAGCGCCCTGTTGCGATCATCCTCATGGGCCCAGTGCATGGCATCCAGCAGCATTTTATTCTTGAACCCCAGTTCGCGTATTGTGCTGACAAAAGATTCTGGCAAACGGTGAGGCAGTTCCACGCCGTTCATGATCGCCCATGCCAAGGTCCATGCTCGCGCAACATTGATACTTTCGTAACCTCCACCTCCCACCGCAACCCATGGTATTTTCAGTGCCTTCAGCTTTCGAACGATATAACTGTAGCTATGTGTGGTTATTTCAAGCCGCGTCAGGGGGTCGGTGCGAAAAGTATCGGCTCCCAGTTGAGTTACCATGACATCCGGGTCATATGCCGCGACAAGGGGGAAAATTACTTCGTCGAACGCCTTCATGAACAGTGCATCGTCGGCATGTTCAACGAGGGGGATATTGACGGTAAAACCTTTGCCCCTGCCGGCCCCCGTTTCTTTCTCGAAGCCGGTGCCGGGGAAGAAATACATGCCGCTTTCGTGTATCGACATGGTCAGAACCTGGTCGGTATCGTAAAAGGCCTCCTGCACGCCATCACAATGATGTGCGTCCAGATCCAGATAGACCACCCGTTTGCCTTTTTGCAGCAGCTTGTTTATGGCTATGACACAGTCATTCAGGTAGGAAAAACCGGAAGCCCTGCTTTTGTGGGCGTGATGCCATCCGCCGGCAATATTGAATGCGACGTCATACCCTTCTTCGGTTACCAGGTGCGCGGCCTTCAATGTTCCGCCGGTCCCCAGGCATGCCCAATCATAGAGCCCCCGGAAGACAGGGTTCTCCATATCTCCGAGTCCGTACCTGAAATCGGCACGGGGTTCATCTGAGCTGCTGAATTCTTTTAGTTTCGCCAGGTAATTGTGAGCGTGGAAGGTCAGGAGGTCATTTTCTTCGGCGGGTTCGCAATCAAACACCTTGGTATGGGGGATGCTTGTAAGGCCATATTCCTTCATGAGTTCATAGGCCAATCTGAATCGTTGAACCTTGAAGGGATGTTCCTCACCGTAACTGAAGCGGCTGAAGTCCGAGGAATATATGAGGGCGGTTTTCTCGCGCATTCCGGTAGTCATGATACGTTCGCAACCCCTTATTTGCTGGAAATGTACTATGCCAGGGATGTAAGGTCAACAGATATTTTCCCCCGCTGTAAAAGCCTATTTTTTAGGCGCCGAAGTCCATATAGTAGGCAACCGGATCTTCCCGCGCAAGAACCGTTTTCTGTATTATCCATATTTACAGCATGTTACCAGATTGGCAAGAAGATTGCTTTCTAAAAACGTCTATTTTCCCAAAGACGGGAAAAGCATATACCAATGGAGGTATTTTCATGGAGGCTTTGTCAATGGCGACTGGTTTGAGAAACAGCACCGATGTATTGTTTCTCATGTTGGGAGCGGTAATGGTTTTTGCCATGCACGCCGGTTTTGCATTCCTCGAAGTCGGCACGGTGCGCAAGAAAAGCCAGGTTAATGCGTTTGTCAAAATCCTTTCCGACTGGTCGGTTTCTACAATCGTCTATTTTCTCGTCGGTTTTCCCGTAGCATACGGGATTTCGTTCCTGAAGCCTGCCGACCAACTGATGGCGGAGGCACAGGGTTATGACCTTGTCCACTATTTTTTCCTGCTCTGCTTCGCTGCATGTATCCCGGCAATCATCTCGGGTGGCATTGCGGAACGGGCCAAGTTCTGGCCACAACTGGCGGCGGGCGCAATTTTCGTTGCCCTTGTCTACCCCCTGTTCGAATCATTCATCTGGGGGAAAAACGCTTCAATTCTACAGGGATTTTTCAAGAGCGTGGGGGGAGCCGACTTCCACGATTATGCCGGATCGGTAGTCGTACATTCCTTAGGGGGTTGGCTTGCTCTCCCGGCCGTTCTGATTCTTGGCGCGCGAACGGGACGGTACATCAAGGGCAGGTCAAATCCTATCCCCGTCAGTAATATTCCTTTCCTCGCCCTCGGCTCATGGATTCTGGCAATCGGATGGTTCGGCTTCAACGTCATGAGCGCCGGACATATACAAGCCATATCCGGACTGGTGGCAATAAATTCGCTCCTGGCAATGGTCGGGGGAGTGCTGTTTGCCCTGGTTGCCGGCAAAAACGACCCGGGTTTCATCCACAACGGTGCACTTGCCGGGTTGATTGCGGTATGCGCCGGAAGCGATCTCATGCATCCGATGGCAGCATTTCTCACCGGGGGAATAGCCTCTCTGATTTTCGTGTACGGTTTCCAGGTCGAACAGTTCAAACTGAAGATCGATGATGTGCTTGGCGTATGGCCGCTTCACGGCATCTGCGGGACATGGGGGGGGATTGCCGCCGGAATATTCGGATACAAGGAGCTTGGAGGAATGGGCGGAGTCAGTTTCGTTTCGCAACTTCTCGGCAGTCTCAGTGCAGTTGTATTTGCCCTTACCTGCGGATTCCTGGTCTATTTCGTACTCAACAAAACAGTGGGAATACGTCTCAGCAAAGAAGACGAATTTGCCGGTCCCGACCTTGCGATTCACAATATCGACGCCTACCCCGAAGAGCAGGTAAAATAAGCATTCAAGTTCAATTCTACTGAAAGGCCGTCTTCTCATGAGGACGGCCTTTTTCATTTACTGCCGCTCTCTTTCCAGTTCCTGTACGTACTCTATTGCGCGCTCCAGCCTCTGTATGGATTCACGACAGCCCAGAACTTCCATTACGTCGAAAAGCCCGGGGGCTGCGGTGCCTCCGGTCAGGGCTATGCGTGCAGGCAATGCGACATCCTTCATTTTAATTCCGTGACTGGCACATATCTTTGCAAAAAGCGCCTCTATTGTCCCATGGTCGAGATTATCCGCCTCCTTGAGACTGTCGCGTATTTCCCCATACAGCTGAACCAGGTTGCCGTTGAGGAATTTTGCAAGGGCCTTGTCATCGTATTCGAAATCGGTCTTGTAGTAAAAAAGGGCGCCATCTGCCATCTCAATCATGGTTTTCGACCTGTCTTGCAACGTCTTCACGACCGATACCAGATTTGGCCCCGAACTGACATCAATCCCCTTTTGCTCCAGGTACGGTCCCAGGAGAGTTGCCAGTCGTTCCGGATCGCCTGTTTTTATGTAATGGGAATTCAGCCATATCAGTTTGTCCGGATTGAATACCCCGGCGGACCGGCCAACGGCATCAAGGGAAAATTTCTCGATGAGTTCTTCCGTGCTGAAAATTTCCTGGTCCCCGTAACTCCATCCCAGACGTACGAGGTAATTCACCACAGCTTCCGGCAGATACCCCATGTCACGGTATGCTATGACACTGGTAGCGCCGTGTCGCTTCGACAGTCTCGTCTTGTCGGAACCGAGGATCATCGGCACATGGGCAAACCTGGGCACCGGGTATCCGAGGGCCTCGTAGAGAAGTATTTGTCGCGGTGTGTTGTTCACGTGATCGTCGCCGCGAATGACTGTTGTTATTCGCATTGTCGCGTCGTCCACAACAACGACGAAATTGTACGTCGGCGTTCCATCGCTCCTCTGGATGATCAGATCATCGAGTTCATCGTTACTGAAAGCGATTCTGCCCTTGATGATGTCGTCGAAAACCGTGCTTCCGCCGTGAGGTGTCTTGAAGCGCACAACATGCGGCTTGTCGTGGAGAACTCCCGTGAGATTCCGGCAGGTACCGTCGTATTTGGGCTTTCTCTTTTCCTTCAGGGCCTTTTCTCTTTTTGCGTCAAGCTCCTCGGCAGTGCAGTAGCATCTGTACGCCTTTCCTTCCGAGAGGAGCTTTTCGACAAATTCCCGATAGATATGGAAGTTATCCGATTGGTAATACGGCCCTTCATCCCAGTCCAGTCCGAGCCACTTCATCCCTTCCAGTATGGCATCCACCGATTCCTGGGTGGACCGTGCTACATCGGTATCCTCGATACGCAGGATGAACCGCCCCTTTTCCTTTCTGGCCTGGAGCCAGTTGAACAGGGCGGTGCGCGCACCTCCTACGTGAAGATATCCCGTCGGACTCGGCGCAAATCGAAGACGTACTTCAGACATGTATGACTCCTTCTTTCATAAGAGGTATTTATCTGGCGGACTTCCGGGATTGCCCATCATTCACCCGCTGTTTCATCATCATCTTCTTCATTTTGACTGCTGTTACCGGCTACCCGGTATTCACCGGAAGCCCAGGCTGCCAGGTCGATATTCTTGCATCTCTCGGAGCAGAATGGGCGAAAAGGGTTCCCTTTCCATTCGACCTCTTTTCCGCATACAGGACATTTTACAATCATACATACACACCTAAAAAAGAGAGGGGCTTTCGCCCCCTCATTCATTTTTTCTCAGAAGAATGCACTGCACGATTTGCTCCGCAGTCAGCAGTCCGGTTCAATCGTCGAAGTTTCCGGCAGGCCCCTTGTCCCCTGAAAGTTTTTTCCCTTTGTCAGCTATCTTCTCCGGAGTCCACTCCGCGACGCTTTCGCTTCGTTCCGCCTTTGGTCCAAGGTCGAAAGAACCGGAATTCAGAATGGCCTGCATGGCGAGAGGAGCTGTGTCACGGGCATTGAAGACATCCACCATCATGGTATAGGCAAAATCTTCCACCCTTTTCACCATGCGTTCGCGTATCTCGCGCGGTTGTGAAAGCAGTTTATTCTCAAAGGGAAGATTGAGGTTCTTGTAATCGCCCGGTTTATAACCTTTGGAGTCCGCATACGCGACCATTTCGGCCCATAATTCTTCAGTCATACCCTCGCCGCGTACCTTGATGAATCTGCCGTTTTCATCCAGTATCGCGTTACCGTAATCGTTTACCTCAAGGCCCCAGGAGACCATCTGCAGTGCGGTGGCCACATTGGCTTTTGTTGTCGATGTTTTCATTGCGATGTCCCGCAGGCGCTCCGAACTGTTTCCGGAAGTTCCGTGCTGGGCGCCGGAAATTCCATACGGTTTCAATTGTGCGTGGATATCGGCTGTCAATTGCACCTGAATCCCCTGGGCACTCGCCTCGATACCGTGGGTTGTCCCATTGTTCAGGGCAATCCAGTCCGGGAATATATTGTGGGCATTCAAACCACGCACCAGAAACAGTGCCTCTTCCACCGTAGAAAGGCCTTCTTTTCCCTTGATCTCGCCAACCTCGGTTTCCAGTCCGGCCCATGCCGGAACGTATGGATTGAGTTCAATGCTTGCCAGCAGATTTTCATCGTCAGGCAGATGCGAAGCGTCGATGGCGATGGATGTGATCCCGGCTTCGAACATGGTGGGTATCTCGATTTTTGCCGCAACTACATCATGCTTGTTTTTGACCCCATAATGGTCAGCATGGATCGCAACGGGAACCGTTATGCCAAGTTCGTTACAGAGTGCATCCACTATCCTGGCCATGTTCCAGTAGTTAACGGCGCAATATGCCTTTGCCCCACCCTCGGACTTGGCAATCTCGATAATGACGGCTGCATTCGCCTTCTGGGCCGCGAGAAGGATACCCCGGATGATGAAATAACTTCTTCCGTTCGCCGCCATGGCAATGGAATTGCCCTTTGCAGTCATCGCCCTGTCGATGACTTTGCCGCTGACGATGAGGGCACTGGAATGCGGGAAAAGCTTACATATATTGGGTGGGCGCCCGATCTGCAGCGCCTTTTCAAAAATTTCGGAATAACCGGCCATGCTTAGTACCTCCCGTTATGAATAACTACACAGTTCCAGAGATAATCTATTAGCCCCTGGATGCATGGAAATTGCTCGAACCAACGAACATAAATATCATGATGTACCTCTAAAATCAAGGACGAAGCCTGCACATCCATTCCCGGACAACATTTCACCGGCATTCTCACACGCTCGACTTCTTACAGTTCAATCTACCTTGCTGACGGGGCCGAGAATCCCGGCCAATTGCGAAACCTGTGCTGAATGGACGAGTGCCAGTACCTCATCGTTCTCCTGCAGTATGAGATCACCGCGGGGAATCAGCAGCTTACCCTTGCGGATTACGGCGGCAATTACACTTTGCGCCGGTAAACCGAGCTTTGCGATCGTCTTTCCCGAAGCGTGCGATGCGGGGTGTACCTTTTCTTCCACGAGAGAAAACTCTCCTTTCCGGAGTTTTAACAGGGTCGTCATCTCCCCCAAGGACATTTCTTCGGCAATAAGATGTGCCATTAGATCTGCCTGGTTGAGAGCAACGTCCACACCCATTTTCGGTACGAAAATCCATTCATTCATCGGGTCGTTTATCCGGGCTATTGTACGCTTCACACCAAATTCGAAGCGTGCCAGACTGGCAATGACGAGATTGGTTTCATCGGCGCCAGTCACCGCAGCCACCACATGTGCCTGGCGAATCCCCGCTGTTTCCAGGACAAAGGGGTCAGTACCATTCCCCTGCATCACCGCATCAAGGGGCAATTTTTTTTGCAACGAGGGGATCTCTTCCCGCTGCGTCTCGATCACCTTTACTCGATGGCCACTCCTCAGCAGCATGGAGGCAAGATACGCCCCTACTTTGCCCCCACCTACAATGATGACGAACATATGCCCCCCTATAACCAGCCGAGAATGGATTTAAGACGCTCTGCCGATGCCGAGAGAAGAGCCATATGCACCAGGTCCCCACCATGGAATTCCGTACCAAGCGTCGGGAGGAAGGTTTTTCCCTCTCTGCTGATTGCAACGACATGAATCTCACCGCTCACGGTCAGTTCGTCGACTGTTCTGCCGATAAGCAATTCCGGAATCTCGGCCTCTACAATATCCACTTCGCCGCTTCCAATGCTCATGATAGTATTGATTCGGGAATACAGGAGAAGTTCGATGATTCTGTTGATTCCCCACGTGACCGGAGAGATATTCTGCAGGCCCAGACGTCTGTACACTTCTGCTTTACGCGGATCATAGATGCGGGCGACAACCCTGGGTACCCGGAACACCTGTCGGGCAAGCCTGGCCGAGACCACGTTAACCTCATCACTTGCTGTTACGGCGGCAACGCAATCCGCCCGTTCAATACCTGCCTGGAGGAGTGTTTTCCGGTCAAAACCGTTGCCGGCAAGGGTCTCTCCTCGAAAGGAAAGGCCGAGACGCTCAAAAGCCGCGGGATCGCTATCAATCACTGTCACATCATGACCGCGCTGTCCAAGGGTTTGTGCCAGATTCGAACCCATTCGTCCGCAACCGATTATTATGATTCTCATGGAGTGCCTCCTACAGGGCTGTTCCGTCGTTTCCTGACACGCCAGACCGCTTTTCGGGCCTCCTCCAAGAGGAAGATTACCGGCGGATACAGCAGCAGCAACAGCCAGAAGTGAAGCGGAAAGGGAGAGAGTTCAAAGATCTCCCGGAAAGGTTGTACATATATCAATATATTTACAACTGCCAGTTCGACGATGATACCGATGAGAAGGAGACGGTTTGAGAAAAATCCGATTGTGAACACCGAAGTCCGGTCGGTTCTGCATGCATACGCGTTACCGATCTGCGCAGCAACTACTCCGGCCAGAAAAATCGTAGTGGCCATGACATATACCGAACCATCCTGGCTTGACAGTCGTTCCGCATAGGGAAGTAAATCAGTGCGAGGAAGGTGAAAGAGGTCATGGTAGCCGAATGTCCAGAATAGGAAAAAGAATCCGGCAAAACACAGACCGGCCTGCAGGCTTCCCTGCCAGGCAAGGGCTCTCAGGAGCAATGGGCCGTCAATCAGCCGGTCTGTCTGGGATCGCGGCGGTTTTTCCATTACGTCGGGCTCGGGGTTTTCGCAGCCGAGGGCTAACGCAGGGACCATGTCTGTCCCCAGGTCAATTGCCAGAACCTGCATTACCGTGAGGGCAAGCGGAATATTGAACAGTATCTGGAAGATAAACGGCCAGGCTTCGGGCACGTTACTGGTAAAGATGTATGTTGCGAATTTCTTGATATTCGCGTAAACGGCACGGCCCTCCTCGATGGCATTGACAATTGAAGCAAAATTGTCATCAGTCAGAACCATATCGGCGGCTTCTTTTGCCACATCCGTTCCGGCAACGCCCATCGCTACACCAATGTCCGCCTTCTTGAGTGCGGGAGCGTCATTCACTCCGTCGCCAGTGACGGCAACGACATGGCCCATGTTGCGGAGCACTCCTACCACCCTGAGTTTGTGTTCCGGAGCAACACGGGCAAAAATGACATCACCCTCGAATGAGGCCATTAATTCACCGTCATTCATTGTATCCAGGTCGGCTCCGGAAATTATCCTCGGCCTTCCGCAGTGTATAATGCCGATCCGGCGGGCAATGCTCTCGGCAGTCAACCCGTAATCACCTGTTATCATTATAATCCGTATGCCCGCTTGATGGCACTTTCCGACCGCCTTTGCAACCTCGGGGCGGGGTGGATCCATCATCGCGACCAAACCGAGAAAGACCAGATCTTTTTCTATGGCCCCCGTGGTATATTCGCTGAATCCATCGGGTAATGGGCGCATTGCAACGGCTAGGACACGAAGACCACTGCGGGCATATTCATCGTTCCTTGCCGTAGCCTCTGTCCTCATATCGCCCCGTAAGGGTCTCACCTCTCCATTGACTCTTATCCTGGTACAGAGACCCAGGATCTCTTTCGGCGCTCCTTTGACGAAAGCAACCAGACCGGTATCGAGGGCTTTTACCCACTCACGATGCTCTACCTCTGGGTTCCCTGCTTCCGGTACCCGGTGGATAGTGCTCATCATCTTCCGTCTTGAATCGAAGGGGAGTTCCCGCTGGCGTGGGATATGCTGCTCTTCAGCCTCAAGATTTATTGCCGCTTTGTGAGCCGCCACCCGCAACGCCCCCTCCGTAGGGTCTCCCAGCACAGCCCACGAGTCTCCTGCGGCATTATCCGGCAGAAGACGGGCATCATTGCATAGCCCCGCTACGAGAAACATCAATCGTGCATCATCATCCACAGGAACTGGCTCATGTTTATCGCTATTAAGAATTTCCCCTCCAGGCGCATAGCCTACGCCGGTAATGGCCAGTTTTCTCCCGGGAATCCATGCGTTGCGGACGGTCATTTCGTTCTGCGTGAGTGTCCCGGTCTTGTCGGTGCAAATCACCGTACAACAACCGAGCGTCTCTACGGAAGAAAGTTTCTTGATCAGCGCATTGCGACCGGCCATGCGCTGGACTCCCATTGCCAGAGCCAGAGTCACCGTGGGAAGCAGCCCTTCCGGGACAAATGCGACGATCATCCCGATGGCGAATATAAACCCGGCACTAATCGGCCGACCCACGACGGTTACCGAGAGCAGAAAGAAAATCACCCCGATTCCTACGGCCATTACGGTGACCACCCTGGTCATACGGTTGATCTCTTTCTGCAGCGGGCTGACCTCTTCCTCCAGTCCCAGCGTCAGATGGGCTATTTTCCCGAATTCGGTTTCCATGCAGGTGGCAAACACGACGGCCCTGCCTGCTCCGCTTGCCACGCTTGTTCCTGCAAAGACGAGGTTGGTGATTTCGGTTCGGCAGAGATCTTTCCGAAGAAAAGCATCAGCAGTTTTCCTGACCGGATGCGATTCGCCACTCAAGGTCGAATGGTCGACGCTCAATTCAGCTTCCTGCACCAACCGTCCATCAGCGGAGATATGGTCTCCTTCCGACAAGAGAATCACATCACCCGGCACCAGTTCCTCTGCAAGGATTCGCCGCTCTTCCCCGTCACGGATCACCCGGGCATACACGGGCAGGAGTCGGCGCAAGGCTTCCATGGCTTTTTCGGCCTTGAATTCCTGCCAGAATGAAAATACCGCATTGATGACAACGACAGCCCAGATTGCCCATCCAAGCTGCGGCAGATTGCCGATAAAGGCAAAAATACCACCTGTCCATAAAAGTATAGCCATCAGATGGGTAAAATTGGCAAAGAACTTGAGATAAAGTGGCTTGCGCTTCACCTCAAGGATGGTGTTACGACCGTAACGCCTTAGGCGTTCTTCCGCCTCTGCCTGGCTCAAACCGGAAGGTCCGGTCCCGAGTGCCCGGTAAACCTCCGCGATGGGGAACGTTTGGATGCTGGTGCGAAGATCGGACTCTGGTGATATTTCTCGTGTACTGTTCATATTCCCGTTCACTAATTTTACCCCATAGGAGTAGTTTATCCATCCGGGCATGTAATTTTAGCGATTATGGGGGATTCTGCAACGTTGCAATTACTGCTTCTGACTTATATAATGAGCTGACCTAACCTGGAGAAACAACCATGACTTCCATGCTTCCATTTGACGAATCGCTTCTCGACACTCATAGGCTTATCGATGTGCGCACTCCGCTGGAATTTTCCGAGGATCACATACCGGGTGCGGTAAATGTGCCCCTTCTGAGCAATGAAGAAAGAGTGGAGATCGGAATCATCTATAAACAGTCCGGACCCCATGCGGCACGGCAAAGGGGGCTGGAGTTGACGTCACCCCGGTTCCCGCTGATGGTGAGGGAAATTGAGTCATATGCGGGTGACCGTCCCGTTCTGGTGTACTGCTGGCGTGGAGGCTTGAGGAGCAAGACCGTCACCTCCATTCTGGACCTTACAGGGCACAGGGCCTTTCAGTTACAGGGAGGATACAAGTCATACCGTAACCACATAGTCTCCTATTTCGATAATTTCGTGCCTACGGGACCACTGGTGGTACTGCACGGACTCACCGGGATCGGCAAGACTCAATTTATTCATAGCCTGTGCAGAAAGATATTCACTGTTGTCGACCTTGAGGGGCTTGCCTGCCACCGGGGCTCTGCTTTCGGCGAATTGGGGTTGAGCCAGGCACTCACCCAGAAGTGGTTCGAGAGCTTGCTCTGGGATGAATTCCGCAAAGGTGTGAAAGGCAGACCGGTGATTCTCGAAGGGGAAAGCAGAAGGATAGGAAGAATATCGCTCCCGGGAAATGTCTATGAAGTAATGAAGGGGGGCATAAAGGTCTGGTGTCATGCAACCCTGGATACACGGGTAGGAAGGCTGATCGAAGAATACGGCAAACGGGAATACCAGAGCGGCATGTCGGAGGCACTGTCAAGAATCCGCGGCAGGCTCGGAGGCGACAGGTATGATGAAATTGCAGGATATCTCGACAGGTGGGAAATGAAACCGTTCATGGCTCAATTGCTCGAAAGCTATTACGACAAGGTCTATTACAAAACGAGGGATTGGCAGGAAGACCTTGCTATCTCCCTTGAAGATTATGAATCGGCTTGCCGGCAGTTGGAAGAATTCCTGGATAAACTGCCCCTCAGACAGGAATAACGGAGCAGGTGTTTCGATCATGCCGTTTCGACTGGAAAGAGAGATCCCGGGAAGTACAAAATACCCCTCAGGATCACTCCTTCCGGTCGAGATGCCGTGAATAAATGTTAATACACGTTAACGCACCTGCTTCATCAGCGCTGGGAAGCCGCAAGCGCCTGCTCGATATCGGCAATGATATCCCCTGCATCCTCGATGCCGATGGAAAGGCGTATGAAGTCCGGGGTCACTCCTGTCGCATATTGCTCATCCACGGTCAACTGCTGGTGAGTCGTCGACGCCGGATGAATCACCAGTGATTTGGCATCACCGATGTTGGCAAGATGGGATAGAAGTTTGACGTTGTCGATAAATTTCCTGCCTGCCTCCACCCCTCCCTTGATGCCGAAGCCGATAATGGCTCCCGCTCCTTTCGGCAGATATTTCGCGGCACGTTCATGATCCTTGTGGCTGGGAAGTCCGGGATAATTTACCCAGCTGACATAGGGATTGTTTTCCAGCCATTGTGCCACCTTCAAGGCATTTTCCACATGCCGCGGCATTCTGACATGGAGAGTCTCTAGACCTTGTAGGAGCAGGAAGGAGTTGAAGGGTGACAGGGGAGCTCCGAGGTCCCTCAGCAATTCAACGCGCATCTTGATGATATAGGAAAGACTGCCGAGCGCATCCCAGAATCTGATACCGTGGTACGAAGGGTCGGGTTCGGTGAATTCCCCGCGCCGTGATCGAGCGGCCTGAAAAGGAAGGGAGTGGTGACCGTATTGTCCACCACGAAAGGTATCCCTGCATCATGGGCGATCTTTGCAATAGCCTCGATATCGTCCACATTGTTTTTCGGGTTGCCAACCGACTCGCAATAGATGAGGCGGGTATTTTCGTCTATTGCATTGCGGTAATTCTCCGCATCGGAACTGTCCACGAACTTCACCTCGATCCCCAGTTTCGGCAGGGTATAGTGAAACAGGTTATATGTCCCACCGTAGAGGTAGCTCGTCGAAACAATATTCTGACCTGCCTGTGCGATATTGAGGACAGCGTAGGTTATGGCTGCCTGACCGGAGGCAACCGCCAGCGCCCCCACCCCTCCGTCAAGTTCGGCCATCCTCTTTTCCAGCACGTCAGTGGTAGGATTCATGATCCGCGTATAGATGTTTCCCGGTTCCTCCAGTGCGAATAATTTCGCCGCATGGTCGGAGCTTTTGAAAACATATGATGAGGTCTGATAAATAGGAACGGCACGGGAAAGAGTCGCGGTATCGGGGGTGTGCCCTGCGTGAAGGGCAAGCGTATCCAGGCTTAATTTATTTTCCGGCATTGTTTTATCTCCTTATAACTCGGTAATGTGTCCTTTACCACTGATTCGTGCTTCGACCATACATGTCGGCCATTTCATGGAGACGGCCGGCAATCCCCGGATGAAGCTCCTTTGACGAGAACCTCCAGGTCCAGTTTCCGGAGGATGTTCCGGGTGTATTCATCCTTGCCTCACCGCCCAGGGACAATATATCCTGAAGCGGGACAATGGCGGTCTCGGCAACGGACGCAAAGGCTGCCCGAATCATATGCCAAGAAATGTCCTCCCCTGAAACATCCAGATACCGGCACACCCGTTTTCTTTCATTTTCCGAAATTGAGCAAAACCAGCCAACGGTTGTGTCATTGTCATGGGTGCCGGTATACACAACCGATTTGATATCATGGTTGTGCGGGAGATAGGGGTTGTCAGGCCCTGATCCGAAGGCAAACTGGAGAATTTTCATTCCCGGGAAAGAGAATTTGTCGCGCAATGCTTCCACTTCCGGGGTAATAACTCCAAGGTCTTCGGCAATGATCGGCATGGCCCCGATTGCGTCTTCCAGTGCATGGAAAAGGGAATCTCCCGGGCCCTTCACCCAACGGCCATTGACCGCAGTTTTTTCGCCGGCCGGAACTTCCCAGTATGCTTCAAAACCCCGGAAGTGATCGACCCTTACCTGGGCAAACAGTTCAAGCGACGACCTGAAACGTGCGGCCCACCATTTGTATCCGTCTCTGGCCATGGCATCCCAGTCGTAGAGAGGATTCCCCCACAACTGACCCGTCTTGCTGAAATAGTCGGGCGGCACACCGGCAACGACGGTAGGTAGCCCTTTTTGATCCAGGTGAAACAGATGCGGATGAGACCACACGTCGGCTGAATCGTAAGCCACAAAGATCGGGATATCCCCTACTATCGCGATACCTTTTTCTGCGGCATAATTCCTTACATTCCTCCATTGGCGGGAAAACTGCCACTGCATGTAGTGCTCTGCTTCCACTGAACGGCAAATGTCTCCTGAAACGGCGTTCAATGCTTGCGGGTCCCGCTGCCGCAAAGCTTCGGGCCACTCATTCCAGCATTTGCCCTTATGATGAGCCTTCAATGCCATGAACAGTGCATAATCTTTCAGCCAGGGGGAGCTTTCACGGAAACTCTCGAATTCCTCCCGGCGCTCCCGTCCGGCTCCAGCAAAAAAGTTCTCCGCCGCCTTTTCCAATGCGCGTGATTTGTGTTTTTGCACAAGCATGTAGTCAACCCTGTCATCGGGTAGATCACTCAACGCGTCACCAGGATCAAGGTCACCCTGTGCAACGATTTCTTCCAGGTTTACCAGAAGAGGATTTCCGGCAAAAGCGGAATAGCATGCATAGGGGGAATTGCCGTACGCCGTCGGACCGAGCGGCAGGATCTGCCAGAGAGTTTGCCCCGAGGCATGCAGAAAATCAATGAATGCCCGGGCGTTATCCCCGAGAGTTCCGATACCGCCAGGACCTGGCAGGGACGTCGGATGGAGCAGTATGCCGGACTTTCTATTTCGGTACATGATATCCCCACTATCTACACATAGATTTTTTTGCAGAAAAAAGAAATCTTAAGATGACAGAAGGTGCATGAGGAACTCTCCCCCCTGTCGAAACGGCACGGCGACCCGTCCGGGAGGATACAGGATTATTACACGCCTGCCAGAACCTGATCGATTCTCCTGCCGTCAAGGGTTTCCTCTTCGAGGAGTGCCAGGGCCAGGGCATCGAGCTTCTTTCTGTTGTTCGTCAGCAGCTCTGCGGCTTTGTTCTCCGCGGTCTTGATAATTTCCGCGATTTCCTGATCGATCAGCCAGGCCATATTCTCGGAAAAAGTCTTCTCCTGGGCCAGCTTCATGCCGAGAAACGGGTGTTCTTCTCCCCTGCTGAAGGTTACGGCGCCGATCTTTTCGCTCATTCCCCACTGACAGACCATCTTCTCGGCCAGTTCCGTGACCATCTTAAGATCATTCTGAGCTCCGGTGGATATATCGTCGAAAACCTGGCGCTCCGCTACCCGGCCGCCCAGTACCACGCTCAATCTGTTCATCAGGTAGCTCTTGGGATAGTGATAACGGTCATCCTCGGGTAGTTGCTGGGTAACGCCAAGCGCCATCCCCCGGGGGATAATCGTTACTTTGTGGACCGGATCGGTTCCCGGCAGCAGTTTCGCCACGAGAGCATGACCCGACTCGTGATAAGCGGTAATCCGTTTTTCCTTGTCGGACAGAAACATCTTTCTTTCTCCGCCCATCAGGATCTTGTCCTTGGCCTGTTCCAAATGAGCCATGGAAATAGTCAATTCGTTTGCCCTCGCCGCAAGTATGGCGGCTTCATTAACGAGACTTTCCAGATCGGCACCGGTCATCCCCGGCGTGCCCTTGGCGATCACGGCGAGATCCACGTCATCGCCGAGTTTTACCTTGCGCACATGGACCTGCAGGATTTTTTCACGGTCCCTCCAGTCGGGCCGCTCTATGACTAC
>JAGFXO010000060.1 GCA_017861285.1 Geobacteraceae bacterium
TATCACCTATCACCTATCACCTATCACCTATCACCTATCACCTATCACCTATCACCTATCACCTATCACCTATCACCTATCACCTATCACCTATCACCTTCACCTATTGCCCCCCTACCGGTACACCTGCTCCTCCTGCGGCACATACCAGCGGATGAAATTATGCGAAATGCCAGCCGGCGCAGGTTCGATACCACGAAAGCGCCCGCTCACCACCGGCAGTGCATCAGGCACGTACAGGAAAGAATACGGCTGGTCTTCCGCCAGTATTTCCTGGATCCTGAAGTAGCATCTCTTGCGTTTTTCCATATCGAAGGTCCCCCTGCCTTCTTCCAGGAGCCTGTCGACTTCGGGGTTTTTGTACCCGATAAAATTAAGTTCCTTGGGCGCGGTTTTGCTTGAATGCCAGACGTCGAATATGTCCGGGTCCGGGGAGATGCTCCAGCCAAGAATAACCGCCTCGAAATTCCCCTTATCTATGAACTGGCTGAGGAAGGAGGCCCATTCAATGACCCTGATCTTCACTTCGATTCCGACGGCCTTCAATCTCTGCTGGATGATCTGCGCCGCCTTGATACGCTGCTCGTTCCCCTGGTTGGTGATGATTGTAAAGCGGAAGGGCCTGCCGTTCCTGACAAGCACCCCCTGCCCGCTCGTCTCTTTCCATCCCGCTTCCGCCAGAAGTCGACGCGCCCTTTCCGGGTTGTAGTCGAAATCCCTTATGCGGGGATTATATGCCCATGTTTCCGGTTTGAAAGGGCCATGGGCTACCTGCCCCATCCCGAGAAGGACACCATGTACGATCTCGTCCTTGTTGAGTGCGCTGGTGATTGCCTGGCGCACTCTCCTGTCGCTGAAAAGTGGATGGCGGAGGTTGTAGCCGAGGTACGTATAGGTTGAGGATGGGTAGCGATACTTGCTGAAACGACTCCTGAACCCGGCCGCTCCGGTTTCGCGCTGGAACTGGACGGGATTCAGGGCCATCATGTCGAGCCCTCCAGCCTTGAGTTCCATGAACATAGTGGAATTGTCCGGAATTATGCGGTAGATGTACCGGTCGATGAAGGGACGTCCTTCATAGTAATCCTTGTTGGACTCAAGGACGATTTTCTGGCCGGGAACCCACTCACTGAAAATATAGGGCCCGGTCCCCACCGGATTGCGCGCCAGACTGCTCTTGGTCAGATCTTTCCCTTCCAGCAGATGGGCGGGTAGAATCGACATTCCCCAGGATTCGAGGGCCGGCGCATACGGTTTGCCATACGTCACGCGGAAGGTATGGGGATCTAGGGCTTCCGCCTTTTTAACCTGCTTGAATGATTCTGCATAGGCGGTTGGGGTCTTGGGACTGATAGTGACGAGGTAGGTATAAAGAACATCCCGGGAAGTGAATTCATGGCCATCATGCCATTTGACTCCCTTCCTCAGATGGAAGGTTATCGTCAGCCCGTCCGGCGACACATCCCATGATCGCGCAAGGTCCCCTTCGAGCTTCAGATTCCTGTCATATCTGACCAGGCCGTTATAGACGAGCCCGGAGACTTCGTGGGAAGCGCTGTCCGAGGCAAGGAGCGGAATAAGGGTGGACGGTTCGCCAATACTGCCGACCACTATGGAATCGCCATAAGCCGGTTTTGCCGGTTTTGCCGCGACTGTCCGGGAAGGTTCCCTTTCAGAGCATGACACTGCTGCGAGAATAAGAAGGGAAACGACCAGACGGAACAACCACCCCTCTCTCATTTCTCGTGCATCTCCGCCTTCATTTTCTTCACCCTTTCGGCTATTTCGCGGTTCTCCGGGTCAATTTCCAGGGCACGCTTGAACGTGGAGAGGGCGCGCCGGTATTCACGCTTCGCATAGTATGCTTCGCCGAGATGCAATAAAATTGTCGAATCATCGTCAATCAGTTTGAGGGCTTTTTCAAGGTATAAGACCGCATTGTCATACTGCTTCAGCTTGAAATAGACCCACCCAAGGCTGTCAAGGATGAATCCGTCATCCGGGCGCAGCGAGACCGCTTTTTTCAGATATTTCAGGGCATCGTCCAGATTGATACCCATTTCCGCGTAGGTATAGCCAAGGTAATTGAGAGCCTGGGCATCGTTGGGGGACAATTCAAGCACCTTTTTCAACCGGGCGATGCTTTCATTTTTTTGCCCGAGCTTGTCATAGAGAATACTCATTCTGAATTGCAGCGAAGCATCATCCGGAACAACCGGTTCAATATCTTTCAACACCTTCAGACCATCATTGTAACGTTCAAGGGATTCGTACAACCCGGCGAGATAAAGGTACAGCTCAACGCGCTTCGGCTGATCCGCAATCGCGTCCCTGAGCAGTTTGATACCCTTCTCCGGTTCGCCTTTTTCCTTGTAGACAAAGGCAATCTGCCCCTGGGCATCATAATAGACGGGGGCCGATTTCGAAATTTTCCCGAATTCCTCAATGGCCCGCTCGTACTGTTCCTTTTCCTCATATGCCATACCCAGGTAGTACCGGGCATGATAGGAATCTGGCTCCTCTTTCAGGATAATGTTGAACTCCGCAATAGCCTCATCAAAGCGTTGCAGTTCCATGTAAATAAGCCCGATTTTCCGATGCATTTCGAGGCCTTCCAGGCCCGTGTCAGCGGCCTGCCTGAGAAGTTGCAGGGCCTCCTCGTACCTCTGCTGCCGGATATACAACTGCACAAGGTGCTGCAGCACCGCATAATTGGAGGGGTTATTCCTGAGAACCTCCCGGTACAGTTCTATCGCCTCATCGAAACGGCCCTGACCTTCAAGGGAAAGGCCGAGGTCTATCATTGCCTGTTCGAAATCAGGCTTCAACTCGAGTGCCTTTTTGAAATATCCGGCTGCCTCGCTGTAAAGCTTCATCTGGTCATATGTCTTCCCCAGGTAATAATAGCCGATAGCCGACTCCGGTGAGACTTTCAGAAGTTCCTTCAGAGTACTGACGGCACTCTCATACTCGAATGTTTTTACATAGGATACCGCCAGGCTTACGTATGCATCCTCCTTGTCAGGCTCGAGTTCCTTGGCTTTCCTGAAATGGATGATCGCCTCCCTGTCTTTACCGAGTGCCGCGAGGATCAATCCCGCCAGCATTTGCGCCGGTCGGTAACCCGCATCATAGGAGAGCGCCTTCTCGCACTCGGCGAGAGCCTCATTCGGTTTATTCATCTTAATATAAACGTCGGCGATTTCCTTGTGCAGAAAAGCGGATTGCGGATCCTGCGCAATTGCCTCCTGCAGGAGCGCGAAAGCACCTTCGGTATCCCCTTCGATGAATTGCAGTCGAGCCCGTGAGTACAGGTAGAGTGTCCGGGACGTGGCCTTGGTCGTAACCATCTTCACCGGTACGGTCGGAGGCGGTGCAGTGCCTTGTGAAACACCGGAGGCACATGCGGTATTGCAGGCGGCAAGAATAATGAGGGTAATGATTTTTTTCATGACCATGGGCGTTTCCCGCAAAAAAACCAGGCAAATTTACGGGCTGATGTATCAATCAAGACAGATGCTGCCCGTTCACTATGTCTGGTTTCTATCGCTCGTCTGTCGTTGGAATCCGTATTTTTTCCCGAATCTCGTACTATGAAACTTGTCCGGCCAAACCCCTCATAATCCGTAACACGGGTAAATCGGCACACAGTCAATATTCATGCAATTTAATGATCTCGCTATGGTAATACGCAATAATTGTAATAGTTATTGTAAAAAGCTATCACAAATCAATATGGTCGTCAAACGATAATCTTTTACGTGATTTTGCTTTCCCGGTCTTGCGGCAAATCCAGAGTGTGATAGTATTTTTAAATAATATCAGTAGATTAAAGGAATGCCATGGAATCGAGACTGCTCAGCCATTTACTGGACCCTTTGACCTACCCTGAGGAGACCCGGGATGTCACCCTGGTGCAAACTCACATATCCTTCCTTTTTGTGACTGACAACCACGTCTATAAAATAAAAAAACCTCTTGATCTCGGATTTTTGAACTTTACCACCCTTGACCGCAGGCGTTTTTATTGCGAGGAGGAAGTCAGGCTCAACCTCAGGCTCTGCCCCGGCATGTACCTTGGTGTAGTGCAGATCCGGGAGTCGGAACGCGGGATTTCCTTCCAGGGAAGCGGCCGGATAATCGAATACGCGGTAAAAATGCGCAGACTGCCGGCGGATCGAATGCTTGACGTGCTGCTGCAGCAGGACAAAGTTACCGGAGAAGATATTCGCAGAATAGCCGCAAAAATTTTTAGATTTCACAAATCGGCAGAAAGGGCCGTCGAGATTGACCGATACGGGGATATTTCCGTAATTAAAAACAACTGGGACGAAAATTTCAGGCAGGTAGAAGCCTTTGTCGGCATAACCCTGGACCGTACCGGTTTGGGTCTGATTGAAGGGTGGGTGTACCGTTATCTGGCGGATAATGAAAAAGTTTTTTCCGACAGGGTAGCAGGGGGCTTTATACGGGACTGCGACGGCGACATTCATGCTGAAAACATATGCATGGAGGATGGAATCTACATTTTCGACTGCATCGAATTCAACGAACGATTCCGCTATATAGATACGGCTGCCGACATCGCCTTCCTGCTCATGGATCTCGATTATCATGGGAAAAGCGGGCTTTCGGATATTTTCGTAAACGAATACTACCGGGAAACCGGTGATTCAGGCATGTTTGCAGTGCTCGACTTCTACAAGATCTATCGCGCATTTGTCCGGGGAAAGGTGGAAAGTTTCAGGCTCAATGACCCCGGCATGACGCCGGAAGAAAAGGAAACTGCGGGGAGAAAGGCACGGCGTCATTTCCGCCTGGCACGAGGATATATTCTTCGCAAGAAAATGGCTCCTGCTCTCATTATTTTTACCGGTCTCATGGGGACCGGCAAAAGCACCCTTGCGTCCGAGCTCACTTTTGAACTGGGACTGGAACTTGTCAGCTCGGACCTGGTTCGCAAGAAAATTGCGGGCATCGAGCCGGCAGAAAGGGATTTCAGCGGATACGACACGGGAATCTATTCGGAAAGTTACAACAGGGCAACGTACGGGCAAATCCTCAAGATGGCGGAAAACGCGCTGTTGTCGGGTAACAGCATAATCATTGATGCGTCATTCCGTCGAAAAAGGGACCGGGAGATGTTCCGACAACTTGCGCACAGGCATGGAGTCCGGTTGTATTTTATCAACACCATCTGTGCGGATGTTCTGATCAGGGAGCGTCTCGATAAAAGGATACTGCGGGGGGGAGAACCTTCCGATGGCCGGTGGGAGCTGTTTTACCGGCAGAAAGATGAATTCGAGGCCATAACCGACGATGAAGGCCGCTACCTGGTGGTCGACACCTCGAAATCTGTAGATGAGAATTTAAATTCAATACTGAATCATCTGGAATTTTTATGACATGCGGTCAGGGGGAAAATATTTTTTCCCCCTACTCCACAAGACAAGTATCATGCAGACCCCGAGCAGGAACATGGGAAAACTCAATATCTGCCCCATGGAAAAACGGCTGAGGATGTAGCCGAGCTGCTCGTCCGGTTCGCGGGTAAATTCCACAAGAAATCGAAAAAGGCCGTACAGGGCGAAAAAGCACCAGAAAACAATTCCCACGGGCAGATTTTTCTTCCTCTGCACGAGCCAGAGAACCGTAAAGAGAACCGGCCCTTCAAGAACCGCTTCGTATAATTGCGATGGATGACGGGGGTGAACGCCCCCTCCGGGGAATACCATACCCCATGGAACACTGGTAACCCTTCCATAGAGCTCACCGTTAATGAAATTGCCCAGCCTCCCCAATCCCAGGCCGACTGGAACCACCGGAACGCACAGATCAACCAGGCGGAAAAATGCGATCCGTTTCTTCCGCGCAAAATAGAATGAAGTGGCAATCGTTCCCAGCAAGCCGCCGTGGAAAGACATTCCCCCTTCCCAGACCGCGAAAATCTTGAGCGGATTGTCAATGTAGTAGGACAGGTTGTAGAACAGGACATACCCGATCCTGCCGCCAAGTATGACCCCAAGGGCGATATAGAAGATGAGATCGGCAACATCGTCCTTGCTGAGGGCAATATTTTTCTTTGCTGCGTTGCGTGAAATCAACAGGTACGCAAGGATGAAGCTGATAACATACATGAGACCGTACCATCGAAGTTCAAGGGGGCCAAGGCGAAAAAAAACGGGGTCGATTTTAGGAAATTGCATAAGTATCCCTGTTGATTTTTTTTCTTAAAGTACCAGTAAAGAAAGTATCAGTCAATGACGGGAAAAATATTTTCAGTCAGGAAATATTTTCAACCGGACAACTTGACACGCTGAAGAGGGGGGATATACTCTACTCATACAACGATCTTTGAGAATTGCTCTGGGGTGCAGGTAAGAGATAGCGAAGAAGCCTGACGACCATTAAAACAATTTCAATCCGGGCTGAAACGCGGTGTGTACAACCTCCCGACATGAGGTAAACCTTAAACGTGTTCCCGGGAAAAGCTTACAAGCAGGTCAGAGAATTCCGTGTCCTTACGGTATCTTGGAGCAAGCGTATGATTGGCGTTACGGAGAATGACGATGAAATCGTTTTTCTCATTCGCAAAACGCGTAACAACCGTTTAAATGGAGAAATGGAAGGGTATCACAGGCTCATGTGGTCGCCAAAGAGCACACGAGAATGGCACCCAGAAATTTCCACCTGCGAATTTGAACAAAACATTCTGAAGTAACGCCAATTAGTATATAAAAAGCCCGATTGCTTCAGTCGGGCTTTTTATTTTCCCAGCTATTAATGTGCCGATTACCCCGGAGGCCAATGCATCTGCCGCCCGGCCAGCAGATGGAAATGCAGGTGAAAGACCGACTGTCCGGCCCCGGCATTATTATTGTTCACGATTCTGAAGCCGGAATCGGCAAATCCCGCTTCCCTGGCCAGATGAGCCGCGACCCGAAAAATGTGGCCCACAAGCGACCCGTCCTCAGGCTGCAGGTCAAGCAGGTTCACCACGTGTTTTTTCGGCATGATCAGCAGGTGGAGCGGTGAAACCGGGGCAATATCCCTGACGGCTACAATCCGTTCATCTTCGTAAACTTTTTCCGCATTCATTTTTCCTTCGATGATCTTGCAGAAGATGCAATCTCCCATTGTTCCCTCCCTTTGGCAGGATTTCAGGCGCCCGGTTTTTTCAAGGCGATGAGAAACTCCCTGTTTCCCTTCGGCCCGAGAATCGGGGACTCGGTTATTCCCAGGACCGTCAACTCGAGGCTTTCCCCCAACGCATGCACGGCATTGACGACTTCCTGGTGCTTCAGGCTGTCACGCACCACACCCCCCTTGCCCACCTCGCCGCGTCCCACTTCGAACTGCGGTTTTATCAGTGCAACGATTCGTCCGCCGTCCTTTACCAGCATGCTGACGGGGGGAAGGACCTTGTCCAGAGAAATGAAGGATACGTCGATGACGGCAATATCGGGAACTTCGTCCAACCGGGCCGGTTCGAGGTAACGAATGTTGGTTTTCTCCATATTCACGACACGGTGGTCCTGACGGAGTTTCCATGCCAATTGCCCGTAGCCGACATCCACCGCAAAGACCTTACGGGCACCGCGCTGCAGCAGGCAATCGGTAAATCCTCCGGTGGAAGCTCCGGCATCGAGGGCAACAAGATTTGACACGTCAATGTCGAAGATATCCAGTGCCTTCTGCAGTTTCAGCCCTCCACGGCTGACAAAGGGAAGGATCTCCCCTTTGATGCGGATATTCGCATCGGTTCTTACCATTGTGCCGGCCTTTTCGGCAACATGCTCATCGACCACGACCTGGCCCGCCATGATGAGGGCCCTTGCGCGCTCCCTGGATTCAACAATATTCCGGTCCACGATGACCTTGTCCAGCCTTTCTTTTTTCACCTTGTCTTTCAATCCTGAACCTTCCCCAAAATTGCCGTGCGTTCCCTGCATTCCATCTTTCCATATTCAGGTAACGTATTTTACATAACAGTAAGTTCACTGTATTAGGTGAAAGATATTATTTTGTCAATCATCTCTTCGGTTTTGACTGCGGATAAACAGCTATCTTTACCGGGTAGATTCCCCGTGCACCGGTTCGAGAAATCAGGCTCGGCACTCATCCCCGGGGAAAGTGGAAGTTTTGCGGATAGATTTTTTCTTGCAAAGAATGACCGATAGTGGTATACAGAAACTCCGATGCCGAAGTGGCGGAATTGGTAGACGCGCAAGATTCAGGTTCTTGTGGGGGATTCCTCGTGCTGGTTCGATTCCAGTCTTCGGCACCATTTTGTTTCGAAAGCCGTCCTGTCTCATTGTAGACAGGGCGGTTTTTCTTTTTCACACCACCCCTTTCCCACATCTTTTCAGGTTGTCCACAAACTTTGCCACAACAGAGGCCAACCTATGGCCCATTCAACCCATCTCTATCAAGTCGCCGAGACGTATTACTTCAGATGCCGCATACCGTCACGTAAGCTTTCCTGTCAAGTAAACAGTTTGAAAGCAGAGTTTTCAGTGTAGTTTTTCATGTATCCATGGGTGTCATAAGACCCTTATCAGGGTAACCTGTTTCTTCCCTTTGATGTATTATTTGATATTCATTCCCTCCACCCCATGAAAAATACTTTTTATGGACTTAACTCACAGGGTGAAAGGAAGGAATACAAGTACTTAAAGGCTACTTTCCTTTTGACTATTGTTTTGATTTCCCTCACTAAGTCTCCTAGCTTTAGTGGACAGGTTTCATTTTTTCATTTCTGAGCTTCTTCACAGGAACATGACCTTGACTCCGAAAACAGCTCCATAAGTTATGTTATAATTACAGGAGATTTTGAAAGGGAATCAACGAATGGGAAAACAAGGCTACAAACCGGAACAGATCATCGCCAATCTCCGAGCGAAATCGAAATTTTGCTCAGCAATGGTCAGTCGGCAGTCTGAATGGTAATGAGTCAAGTAAGTGAGATGCATGCAGTAGCCGGATATGCCGTCATGGCAGAATCTCTTTTTTATAATTAAGGGAAGGACTTTAATAATGGGACAGAGCAAGTTAATCTTCGTTTTTGCATGCTTAGTAATTCTTTTGCTTGCCATAATCACGGGTTGCGGCGAAGACATCGGAAACCACGAACCTGTGGCCAACGCCGGGAGCAATGTGAATGCGCTTGTTGGCGAAACAGTCACTCTGGATGGTAGCTTGAGTTCTGATGCCGATGGTAATCCGATTTGGTACACATGGTCCTTTGTCTCTGTGCCGCAAGGCAGTAACGCAACCCTTTCTGACCCATCGAGCGTAACCCCTACTTTCACCGTTGATAAAGAAGGGGCCTATGTGGTGAGTCTCGTGGTGACTGACGGCATGGAGTTCAGTATACCAACATCCACCGTAACCGTTACTGGATTTATTTGCCAACCCGGCGAGACCTGGGATGGAACCAGTTGTACTGATTCCTAGGCTCTGGTCTGCATTCGGTAGGATAATCCATTCGCAGATACAAACGGCACTGTTTTGCCTCAGTTGTAAATGGACTTTCAAGCCGTTTGATTCAGTAAAATAGTCAGCATATTAATCTGGGACAACGCGAAATTGAATCTGGTTAAACATTATGTCATTCCTTGTCCAGAACTTCTCGTACTTCCTGCAGTAGATCGTTCTTCTTAAAAGATTTCGTGATAAATTCCATGCCTTCTTCAAAAACGCCTTTTTTCTGAATTATATCAGCCGCGTACCCGCTTATGAATGGAAACGCTCCTTGACCATTCCCCACCAGGTCTCCTAGCATTAGTCGGCAGGTTTCATTTATTCATTTATTGAGTTTCTTCGCAGGAACATGACCTTGACTCCGAAAGCAGCCCCATAAGTTATGTTATAATTACAAAAGATTTTGAAGGGAATCAACGAATGGGGAAACAAGGCTACAAACCGGAACAGATCATCGCCAAGCTCCGCGCGAAGTCGAAATTTTGCTCAGCAATGGTCAGTCGGCAGTCTGAATGGTAATGAGTCAAGTAGGTGAGATGCATGCAGTAGCCGGATATGCCGTCATGGCAGAATCTCTTTCTTATAATTAAGGGAAGGACTTTAAAAATGGGACAGAGCAAGTTAATCGGAATGTTAGCATGCTTAGCAATTCTTTTTCTAACCATGATCACTGGTTGCGGCGACGACGAAAACCACGAACCTGTGGCCAACGCCGGAAGTGATGTCAATGCGCTTGTTGGTGAAACAGTAACTCTGGACGGCAGCTTAAGTACTGATAGCGATGGGGATCAGATCCAATACACTTGGATGTTTTTCTCTGTTCCGCAAGATAGTAATGCAACCCTTTCTAACCCGTTCAGCGCAACACCTACTTTCATTGTTGATAAAGAAGGGGACTATGTGGTGAATCTCGTTGTGTTTGACGGCCTTGAGAGCAATCAAGACTCCGTAACCGTTACTGGCATTCGTTGACAAAAAACGATGCCTTGCACGTATCAGCAAAGTTTGATAAGTTCTTGAAATCATGGAACAAATATTGTCAGAGTTAACCGGGTCAGCAAACCGCGCAATAAGCTCATCATTCATGCAATACTGTTTACGCTTCTTTTAATGCCGGTGTACACCGAAGACCCCTGAATCCAGGGTGGAGAAGGGAACATTGTAAGGACATTGAGGGTATTTACGGCAGCCTTCATTTGGTCGGGGGCGAGATGAGCGTACCTGACCGTCATTGCCTGGCTTTTATGCCCCAGGAGTTTTGCAACAGTTGCAATTTCTATCCCCGCTTTCACGAGATGACAGGCAAAGGTATGCCGCAGATCCTGGAAGCGGAAATCCTGTATGCCGATTTTTCTGCAAGCAGAGGCAAAGGCCTCCCGTATATGTTTGTACTGATTCCCCTGTGAGTCGACAAAAACATACGGCGATTCCGTGCTTCTTTCGATTCCCCGCAGGGTTTCGGCCAGCGATTCATTGATGGGGATTTTTCTTTTCTCTTCGCCCGGCTCAACCTCGAAAGAAATCAGGCCTTTTTTGAAATCGACCTGCTCCCACCTGAGGGATAGAATCTCGCCCCTCCTCATTCCCGTATTGAGAGCGGTTACGATAATGGGCTTCAGGTGCTTCAATCTCGGATAGCGTTCACAAACATGAACAAGCGCCTGGCATTCCTCTGGCTCGAGATACCTGACCCTCTGATTATTTTCCACAAGGAACCTGGCCTGCCTGATCTGCCTCAATTTTTTCCCGGAGCAGTAACCCCACTCCCATGCTTTCCTGAACATGTGTTTGAGGCAGGCAAGACGCCGGTTCACCGTTGCAGGCTTCAGCCCCTGCTGAAGCGCCTCCGACAGATAGGATTCTACCATCGCGGTGGTGAAATCACTGATTTTTATGGCGCCGAACTTTACCGCAAGTTGATTGATGATTATTTTTTTTATATAGTACGATTTCTGTGATGCCGCGAAAGCGTGGTACTTTCCGGCCAGTTCACGAAGCAGGCAATCTTCGTATATCTCCTTTTCGCAACCTTCTTCAGAAACCGCACCTGTCCGGCGCAAGGCCAGAAGTGCTTCCGCTTTTTTATGATCATCAGTCCTCGCCGATTCCCTGACGACCCTGTTCTCCCCGTTCTTGTAGCAGATCCAGAAAATCTTTCCCCTTTTATAGATCCCCCTGACATGCTTCGCCATGCAGCCCACCCTTTCTTTCTTCGCAATGCAATAAGCCCCGTGTTCAACCGCCACAAATACCGATATACAGATTACATGCAAGATTTATCCGAACGGATTACCGAGCCATATTTTTCATTTTAAATAAAATAACTGTCCGTCGTGGAATTGATCCAGGACCTTGATGTTCTTGATTAATGGGAAATTTTGTGCCGTTTAAGCTGCATACACTTTAATTCACTTTAAAAGATATTTCAATATTATTTTATTTTTTTAGTTGCAATAAAACTCACGCTCTTCATCTTCGTTTCAGATAGGAAAAGGATATAAACCAGGTCTCGAACAGGGTTCACAGAGGACTCAAAGAATGACATCTCTTCTCCTCCCCTTTCAAGGGGGAGGCCGGATGGGGGATGGGGTAAGGTGGTGTGTTTTGAATTTTGAGTTTTGAGCTCTTGGTTGTGGATTGAAAGGCCAAGGGAATGACAAAAAAACGCACCGGGGTCCGTGGCGCGCTCTCACTTCTCACTTCTTCCGGGGCCTGCCTATTTTCATGAGCCCTGAAATTTCGTCCCCGGTAAGCCTCCGGTATTGACCCGGCTTG